>NZ_CP097153.1:0-300000 GCF_023370075.1 Deinococcus sp. QL22 | reverse complement strand
GCACGCGCTCCATTCACGCCGCTGCTCACGGCAGCTTGGTATCTGGCCGGAGGCCTGGCGGCAGTGGCGATGGCCCGCAAACTCGATTCAGACAGCCGAAGCTAACGCCCGCGCTCCCGGCGTTCCTGTAGACGCATAGGCATGGTATCGATCAGGGCATTGACCGTTTGCAGCGTCGGGAGGCTCTTGTATGTCGCCTTCACGCCCCCGTCTTTGCCAACTAAGGTGGCCGGGCTGAACTGCTGGCCGACCTTGCCGCCCGCATCTACGAGCAGCGTCAGCGTCAGCGTGCGCGGGCCATTCAGCCGGGCGTCTGCAGGCGGAAGCAGGGCCACGATTCGCAAATCACGCACCTGCAATTCGGCGTCTTGGCGGCGCATCTCTTGCAAGTAGGCAGCAGACGGGTTGCGAACGATCAGCACGCGTTCCCGCCAGAGGGCCTGGCTCAGGGACCAGGTTTGGTTCTGTGCGGTGGGCAGTGTCAATGAGGCGGCGTCGGCCAGGCCTGCACCCAGCAGGGCAGCGGTCACTACAGAACGCACGGTGGGCATGCACTGAGCTTAACCGCCCGACATGGGACACCCAGCCCAACAGATTGAAGACACGTTTACCCAGAGATGTTCTACCAAATCATGTTCTAAGCCTGTTTGCCGGGCGACAGAGGGCGACGTGGCCGGAGTCAGAGACGGCAGAAGTTGACCGAATATTGGGTGAAACTCCTCTGCCCGTTGAGCAGGGCTGCGGCGCGCTCTGGTGAGGGTCGGCCCCCCCCATCCCGGTGTCGGTTGAGGGCAACCGCTGCTGCTCAGGTCGCTTTGGGCAGGCTGAACGAGAAGCGGGCTCCCTGCCCCGGTCCACTCTCGGCCCAGACGCGTCCGCCGTGTCGGCCCACAATTCGCCGCACGTTTGCCAGTCCTATGCCTGTGCCCTCAAAGTCGGCGGGATGGTGCAGCCGCTGAAAGGCCTCAAAGAGTTTGTGGGCGTAATCAGCGTCAAACCCCACGCCATTGTCCTGAACCGTGATGATATGTTCGTCGGCCTGTTCCTGGGCATCCACCTGAATGATGGCTTCCGGTTGCAGCTGGGTGTATTTCACGGCATTGTCCAGCAGATTTTGCAGGGCCAATTGCAGCAGCGCTGGGTCGCCCTGCACCACCGGCAGGGAGGAGAGTTGCCAGTCTATGGCCCGGTGTGGTGAGGTGGCGTACAGCCCCCTCACCACATCTCTGACCAGCGCGTTCAAGTCCACTGGTTTGGGCTGGAGGGGCAACCTGCTGGATTTGGACAGACTGAGGATGCCGTCCACGGTGGCCGTGAGCCGTGTGGCTGCCTGCTGAATCTGTTGCAGCAGCAGGGAAGCACGGGGGTCGGTGGCCTGCAGGTGCCGGTTCAGGAGTTGAGCGAAGCTGGTGATATGCCGGATGGGGGTTCGGAGGTCATGGGACGCCGAGTAGGCAAACGCTTCAAGTTCTCCATTCACCTGTTCCAGTTCATGGGTGCGTTCCTTGACCCGTTCCTCGAGCAGCAGCAGGGCGGCGTCCAGTTCCTGTTGCGCCTGAGTCCGCATCTGCAGTTCCTGCTGGGCCTGCCCATACAGGCTGGCATTCTCGACTGCCGCACCCGAGCGTGCGGCTACCTCCAGGGCAAACGCCAGATCAGCGGGGCCGTACACCCGGTCGAGGCTGGTTCGGGCCATGCCCAGAACGCCCACCACCCGCCCGCGTGAGCGCATCGGCACCGTGATGACCGAACGCAGCTGCAAGCGCCTGACATCGGCCTTCCAGTCTTCGGACTGGGCAATAGCGTCATACATTTCGTCGGTAACGACGGGAATCAGTTCCGGCACGCCCGTCAAAAACACCCGGCCAGAACCATTCTCGGACGTGATCTGAACAGGATTCCGCGCAATGAACTGGCGCAGCAACTCCACCATCGTGGGATCCTGATGCACCACGGCAACAGGGGCGAGTAACCCGTCAGGAGTGGGCAGATTGATGACGCACCAGTCGGCCAGACGCGGCACCGCCAGCTCGGCAATAGAGTCCAGGGTCACGGCCATATCCAGCGAACTGCTCAGGATCTCACTGGCCTCGGCCAAAAAAGAGAGGCGGTCATTGAGGATCTGGGCTTCTTGCAACGCGGTGGTGCGCTGCAGAGCCTGAGCGCACTGGCTGGCCAGTGACAGCAGATAGAGCCGGTCTGCGGCAGAGAACAACCGCTGAGTGTGAAAGCTGAGGCTCAAGACGCCCAGCACCTGTTCCTGAACCGCCAGTGGAAGAGCCACGATGCTGCCTGAGAACCGCTGGAGCGCGCCCTCAATCAAGGGGTAGTCCAGCAGGGCCTGCTCCTTGGTTTCGATAAACAGGGCCTGACGCTGCCTGAAGGCCTGAGTGGCGGGCGTAGTTTTGTTCAGAGACAAGACGCGCCACGGGTCGATCTGCTCCAGGCAGTAGCCCGAACACGCCGCAATGTTCAGCGCCGTTCCGTCGTGGCCCAGCAACATGACTGAGCCAGCCTGAGCGCCCATGGCGCTGATTCCTTCCCTTACCACCACATCGGTGACGTGCTGCGGCGTCTGGGCCGCGCTGAGGGCCTGGGTCAGCTGCCACCAGCCCTGCAGATGATCTGCTGAGAGTGGCGAAGCAGTCGGCAGAGCCGTCTCATTCTGGCCGGGCAGGCCTTTGGATGACTCAAGCATGACTGCAGCATAAAGCCCAGGGTCTTGTGGTTTCCGCCAAGATACTCCCAAAGTGGTCGAAGGATTCAGCCTGATTTCTGACAGTTCGGCTATGACAGGCAGTGGGGATGGATCAACACCAGAACAAGGACTGGCGGTCATGAACAGGCATCTGACGACCTGTTTGGCTGTGAAAAGCAGAGCCAGAGCGGCAGGAGCTACAGCAAGTTGAGACGCAGTGTGGTCGCTGCGGCGCGGATGTGTGGCTTTCCCTCTCACACGGCGAGTCGTTCCAGACAGCTTTACCCGTTGGTTTCGGCAGGCGGCACTTCTTCGCCTCCCCTCACAGGCTGCGAAACGTGTACGCCAGCACCGACCACTGCCAGTTCTCCAGCCTGCTCACGGTTACCGCCCGTGCCCTCCACTGACGACTCGATGGTGGCCCCCTCGTCAATGATGGCCCGGCTGACCCGTGCGCCCGAACGCACCACCACGTCCCGTAGCAGCACCGCGTCCTCCACTCGCGCCCCGGCCTCGACCACCACGCCGGGCGACAGCACCGAACGGCGCACCTCTCCTTCGATCCGGCAGCCATACGACACCAGGCTGTCTTCGACCAACGCGCCAGCGGTCAGGCGGGCGGGCATGCGGGGCAAACTCGACGTCAGGATAGGCCACTGGGGGTCGTCAAGTTGCACGGAGCGCCCGTGCAGCAAGTCCTGATGTGCCCGCCAGTAAGCTTCCGGAAGGCCCACATCCAGCCAGTAGCCCCCGAACGCAGAGGCGTAGGCCTGGCCCGCTTTGACCAACTCCGGAAGAAGTTCATGGCCGAAGTCACCGAGCCGTTCCCCCTCGCCTTTCTGGGCGTACAGGCGCTCCAGCGTGTCCAGCAGCAGCGGCGCGTCGTAGACAAACACCTCGGTGGTGATTTGGGAACTGACGGATTGGTCGGGTTTGTACTTGAACTGGGTGACGCGTCCATCCGGCCCGGCCACCACCTGCCCAAAGCGGGACGCGTCCTCTCCGTCTGGCAATGGCGTGGTCACGAGGGTCACGCCCGCCCCTGTGTGCAGATGCTCGGCAATGACGTTGGCGTAGTTGAGGGTATAGATGTGATCGGCAGACAGCACCAGCAAGACGTCTGGGGCGTACTGCCGGATCAACTGACGATGAATAAAAATGGCGTCGGCGTTGCCTGATGCAAATCCGCCGGCGCCCTCGTTGGCTGCCGAATAGGGCGGCAACACCTGCAGACCGCCGTGCGTGCGGTCAAGATCCCAGGGCCGCCCGTTGGTGAGGTGGTCGTTCAGAGAATGCAGTTCATATTCTTCGATGACCCACACGTCGCTGAGGCCGCTGTGAACGCAGTTGCTGAGGGCAAAGTCGATCAGGCGGTAGGTGCCGCCGAAGGTCAGGGCGGGTTTGGCGCGGTGTTGGGTCAGGACGCCCAGGCGCGAGCCTTTGCCGCCTGCCAAAATCAGGGCCAGCACTTTGCGCTCCTGAATGCGGGTGCCGCGTGCGCTGGGGCCACTGCTGAGGCTGCGCTGAGACTTCGGGGTCATCCGTTCACGTTTACCTTGCCACCGGGGAGGGCCAGCAGGGGGGGTTTGGAGCAGACAGAGGCACACATGTCAGCACCCTAGGCCGCGCCGCTGAACTGCGCCTGAACTGGGTCTAAAGGCTGCTTCAGGCCGCCGAATAATCGGTGCCGGGTGAAGCAGCCAGCCTGCAAAGTCTGTCTGATACGAACTTAAAAGAATCGAAGACGAATTCGAGCGGAGCGAGTCTAAATCAATCTGGGATTGCGACGATGGAAATTTATGCGGGTGGGTTTCCCGCACAGAGTGGAACTAAAGCACTTCCGTCTGCGCTGTTTGGCCCTGCACAAACCGTCTGCGCCTCACCTGACACGGTGTCTTGCATCCGGCCCGTGTAGGCTTCAGGGTATGTTGGCCTTTCTCCGGTTGCATGGGCAGCGTCTGCGGCTGTTTCTGCACAGCTACGGACGCTCGCTGCTGGCGCTCTTTTTCGGTCTGCTGTTTCCACTGCTGGCTTTCGTCGCCATCGCCGCCGAGGTGTATGAGCAAGACCCCTTCAGTTTTGAGCGGCCATTTATGTTCGCTGTTCATGCTCAGGCCGCTCCACCACTTGACCGGTTGGCGGCCTCGCTCGCTGCTTTCGGCAACACACCGGGGATGCTGCCCGTCACGCTGATTCTGGCCGCCTGCTTGTACAGGATGCGCCCCCGGCTCACGTATTTCCTGATGCTCTCGCTGGCCGGGTCGGTGGTGTTTCACGCTGTGCTGAAGAAGGTCTTTGACCGTCCCCGCCCCACCCTCTGGACTCCAATTGCCCCGGAAGCCGATTTTTCGTTTCCCAGTGGGCATGCCATGTTTGCTGCCAGTCTGGTGTCGGCGCTGGTGGTGCTGCTGTGGCCTACCCGCTGGCGATGGGCGGCGCTGGTACTGGGGGTGGGCTATGTCCTCACCATGATGTGGTCGCGGGTCTATAGCGGCGTGCATTACCCGACGGATGTGCTGGCAGGGGCGCTGGTGGGGTTGATCTGGGTCATGGCCCTTGACCGTTTGTTGCAGGGACACCGCCTGCTGGCTTCCCCGCCGCAGTCAGAGTCACGCTGAGTTCGCTTAGTCCGCTCCGACCAGCGCGGCCCGCTCCAGTTCGGCGTATCGCCCTTCTTGCCTACGCAGCACGTCCGGCGCACCTTCTTCCACAATCTGGCCACCCTCCAGCACGATCACGCGGTCAACGCTGCGGGCCAGCGACAGGCGGTGCGTGACAATCAGGGCGGTGCGCCCACGCATCAAGCGCTCCAAGGCTTCCACAATGACGGCCTCGGAAGCGGTGTCTACGGCACTGGTGGGTTCATCCAACAACAGCACGGCGGGCTGGGCCAACAGCACCCGCGCGATGGCGAGGCGTTGGCGCTGCCCACCCGACAGTTTCACGCCGCGTTCGCCCACGACCGTGTCCAGCCCTTGCGGCAAGGCGGCCACGAATTCGGCGGCTCCGGCCACCGCCAGCGCGTCTTGTACCTCCTGCGGCGTGGCGTCAGGGCGGGCGTAGCGCACGTTTTCCAGCACCGAATCATGGAACAAGAAGGTGTCTTGCTGCATGGTGCTGGCCGCCCGGCGCAAGGAAGGCAGGGTCAGCCCCTTCACGTCGTGGCCGTCCAGCGTCACGCGCCCTGCGTTGGGGTCGTAGGTGCGGGTCAGCAGGCCCAGCAGCGTGCTTTTGCCCGCGCCCGACGTGCCCAGCAGCGCCACCCGCTCGCCCGCCCCGATGTGCAGATTCAGGCCGCGCAGGACGGGCTTGAGGGGATCGTAGCCAAAGGTCACGTTCTCGAAGACCACCTCGCCGCGTGCGGGCAGGGGCAAGGGCTGTGCGCCGGGGCGCTCACTCACGCTGGCGGGGGCGTCCAGCACCTCAAAAATGCGCCGCCCGCTGGCCTCGGCCCGCTGAAGCAGGTCGTTGATATTCACCAGATCGTCGATGGGACCGTAAAAATAACGCCCGTAGCCCCGGTAGGCCAGCAGGCCGCCCAGCGTAAACTGCCCCGCCATGATCAGCCACACGCCGCCGCCCAGCATGATCACGTTGCCGAAATTGGACACGAAGCGCACCACCGGAAACGTGCGGTTGCGAATCTTGATGGCTTTCACGCCCTCGTCGTACAGAGCTTGCCCGATAGAAGCCACCTTCTGCGCTTCCGCGTCTTCCCGTGCAAAGCCCTGCACCACGCGGATTCCGGCCAACCGGTCAGCCACCAGCGCCGAGAGGTCGCCCAGCCGGGTGCGGGCCGCCCGGTACGCGGGGCGCACGCTGGCGTTGTAGCGCGTCAGCATCAGGGCCACCGCCAGCATCGGCAGCGTGACCATTACGCCCAGCAGCGGTTGCAGCGCAATAAAAATCCCGATTACCCCGATCAGCCGCAGCGCGTTGCCCAGCACGGCGTCGGTACCGCGCAGCAGCACGTCCTGAATGCCGTCCACGTCTGCCGTGACCCGCGACAGCAGGTCGCCCGTGCGCTGAGATTCAAAGTAGGCCGCCGACTGCCCGGCCAACTCGGTGTACAGCCGCATTCGCAGATCAAGCGTGAGTTGCTGCCCGGCCCGCTCCAGCAGCAGCCCGCGCCACGCCGCCAGGACTTGTTGTACGGCAAAGACGGCCACCAGCAGGGCCAGTTGCCCGCCGATGTAATTCCAGTCACGCTCTACCAGCCCCCTATCCACCACCCGGCCCCACACCAGCGGCGGATACAGTTCGGCGGCCACGCTTCCGATCAAGCACAGCATTCCCAGCGCCACGGTGCGGCGGTAGGGCGTCAGCAGCCCGTACAGGCGGCGTACCACCGAGCGGTCTGGGTCGGGGGGCTTCAGGCCAGAGGAATTGGGGCCAGAAGAATTGGGGCCAGAGGACTTGGACAGAGACACCATCTGCGGGCGAGCGTAGCGCAGGGCGGCGGGCAGACACAGGGCGATGGGTTGCCGTCGCAAGGGATGGGGAGAGGGCTGAACCGGGCTGGCAGCGGTCTATTCGTGCGGCGGCGGCTGGAAAACTGCCCTACACTGCCCACAGCCGCCGCCCTTTCCCCTTTTTCCGCCAGAGGTCAGCCATGTCCAGCGCCACCCCCTACAGCGCCACGCTAGGCCGCATCCACCACCGCTTTGCCGACCTGAAAGACGTGCTGGCCAAAGCCTCGCCCCGCAAGGCCGGAGACGAACTGGCGGGGCTGGCTGCACGCAGCGCCGCAGAGAGGGAAGCGGCGCGGCTGTGCCTGTCCGAATTACCGCTGACGCTGTTTCTAGAAGACCTGCTGATTCCCTATGAAGCCGATGAGGTGACGCGCCTGATCGTGGACAGCCATGACACCGCCGCGTTTGCGCCCGTCGGGGACCTGAACGTGGGCCAATTCCGTGACTGGCTGCTCTCGGACGCGGCTACCACACAGACTTTGCGGGCATTGTCCCCCGGCCTGACCCCCGAAATGGTGGCGGCGGTGTGCAAGCTGATGCGGAATCAGGACCTCGTGCTGGTGGCCCGCAAATGCGAGATCATTACGCGCTTTCGCAACACGCTGGGGCGACGCGGGCACTTTTCGACCCGTCTGCAACCCAACCACCCCACCGACAACCTGCGCGGCATTCTGGCGAGTACCCTGGACGGCCTGATGTTCGGCGCGGGCGACGCGGTGATCGGTGTAAACCCGGCGCTGGACAACGTGGACGCCTGTGTGCGCCTGCTGACCCTGTTGGACGACCTGCGCTTGGGGCTGGACGCTCCAATTCAAAGCTGCGTGCTGACCCACGTGACCAACACCGTGCAGGCCATCGAACGCGGCGCACCCGTGGACTTGGTGTTTCAGTCGGTGGCCGGGACGCAGGGGGCCAATGCGGGCTTCGGCATCAATCTGGCCCTGCTGACTGAGGCGCACGGGGCCGCGCAGTCGTTGCAACGCGGCAGTTTGTTTCCAGACGGCCAAGGGGGAATGCAGCGCGGCCAGAACGTCATGTACTTTGAAACCGGGCAGGGCAGCGCCTTGTCGTCGGGCACGCACGGGGGCCTGGATCAGCAGACCGCCGAGGCGCGGGCCTACGCGGTGGCGCGGGCCTACTCGCCGCTGCTCGTCAATACGGTGGTGGGGTTTATCGGGCCGGAATACCTGTACGACGGCAAACAGATCGTGCGGGCGGGCCTGGAAGACCATTTCTGCGGCAAGCTGCTGGGCCTGCCGATGGGCTGCGACATCTGCTACACCAACCACGCCGAGGCCGACTCCGACGATATGGACGTTCTGCTGACCCTGCTGGCGGCGGCGGGCGTGACCTTCATCATGGGCGTGCCCGGGGCCGACGACATCATGCTGGGCTACCAGTCCACCAGTTTTCACGACGCCTGGTACGTGCGTTCGGTGTTCGGCTTTCCGCCTGCCCCCGAATTTGCCGTGTGGCTGGACAGCGCCGGAATTACGCGGGCGGGGCAGTTGCAATTGCCGCCGCTCGGCTCGCCCCTGCGCGAACATCTGCGGCAGTTGGGAGCCGGATGAGCGCCCCGCCTGATCTGCCTGACCTGGTTCGCCCCGAAGACCTGACCCCCTGGGAGCGCCTGCGGCAGTACACCGACGCCCGGATTGCGCTGGGACGGGTCGGAACCTCGCTGCCCACCGCCGAACTGCTGCGGTTTGGGCAGGCCCACGCGCTGGCCCGTGACGCGGTGCAGGCGGAATTGGATGTGGCGGCGCTGGCAAAAGCTCTGGCCGTAGAAACGGTACAGGTTCGCAGTCAGGCGGCCCAACGTTCCGAGTATCTGCGCCGCCCCGATCTGGGCCGCACGCTGCACCCGGAGTCGGCCCAACTGTTGCGGGCACAACGCACCAATCCCACGCCCGAGATTCTGATCATGGTGTCCGATGGGCTCTCGGCATTGTCGGCTCAGCGGCAGGCGGCGGAGGTGCTGCATACGCTGTTGCCCGGTCTGCACGCGGCTGGCCTGACAGTGGCTCCGGTCCTGATCGCCACCCTAGCCCGTGTCGCGTTGGCCGACGAAGCCGCCGAACTGCTGGGTGCACGGCTCGCCCTCCACCTGATTGGAGAGCGCCCCGGCCTCAGCAGCCCCGACAGTCTGGGCGCGTACCTGACCTACAATCCGCGCCCCGGCACACTGGATTCAGCCCGCAACTGTGTCTCCAATATCCGCCCAGCCGGACTGGACGCGGGTGTGGCGGCGCGGCGACTCCTGTCGCTCACTGTGCAGGCCCTGCGGCGCGGCCTGAGCGGAGTGGAGCTCAAAGACACCGATGGGGTGCTGAGTGGGGGAGAGGGAGACGCCGGAAACGGGCTGCCGAAAGGATCATATTCAGTCATCCCTGAACAAAGTGACTGATTCGAATTGCGTCTGAACGCCTTACCATTGGCTTTTAATCTGACACTGGAGCCGGCAACAGATTGTTGTCGGCTCCAGTGGGTACATCTGATTTAGGGCAAAATGGTGAAGTTTAAAATGATGCTTGGGTTACCGGCGTACAAGATGTCGCGGTAGCCAGTCGTGATGTCACCAACTGCGATTCCTGCCCGCACTTGCTCGGTGGTAGCTGAGCCGTAGCTGACGATTTGAAAGGTGAGTGGAACTTGCATGCGTGCGCCGGTTCCAGTGACGGGGCCAGCCACTTGGATCTTAGACCCGGGGAAATCCTGAAAGCCAATGCTGAGGGGGTACGCCCGGTCAAGCGGCGGATCAGCCGTCACGGTCAGCACCAAGTTCTTGACCTCTCCCGGACGCCCAGAAATGCTAGGCGTGTCGAGCGAAGCCGTGAATTTGATAGGCAGTTCCGTCAGTTGTACTGGGAGGCGGTTCAGAATCACACCGTTTCTCTTGATGACCAAGTGAAAGTTGGACGAATAATCGGCGAACCCAAACTTTTGAGGAGCCGCAATGACCAGATCATGGGTTTCGGACGCTGCGCCGCTGAGGGTCAGGCTGGTGGTCTGAAGCACCAGCGGATAAGGATAGAGATTGTTCCCGCCGGGGCCAACTCCAGCCGCCGGTGCTTCCAGTTCCACGCTCACCGTGCCGGGCGCGTAGCCCGCGAATGTGGCCTTCAGGGTTCCGGTGTGGAGGTGATAAATAGACAAGGCTGACCGGTCTAAGGTCACCGATGGCGCTGTGGCCGCTGTGGCCGCCGCTGCCTGACAGGAAATCAGGGGGTTGACCCAGTTGGCATGGTCGAAGTTGATGCCGTCGCCTGCGTCGGTCACCACCAGACGCAGATCCTGTTTCCCGGTGACATCGAGGTTCACCGTTTTGCTCGCGCTCGTTCCAGTCATGGTGCCGCTGTCATAGGTTTTTACGCCGTCCAGAAGCACCTGAAAAACCACACTGCCCTGGCTGCCGACCTCGTCGTCTACCCCGATCTGGGCAGTAAAGTTGGTGCAAGTGGCATCGGAACCTTTCAGGCTGAAGCGCAGTTCACTGCCAGCATGGGTGCCGAAGCCGCGTGCGTACTGCTGCCCATTGAGGGTCAGGGTTTTCCCGTCGCCCGCCGCCTGCTCGCCGTTGCTGCGGTTGAGCTCTATTGGCCCCCACGCATTGCGGGCCGACAGGATTGGTTCATGGTAAAGGTTATTGGTTCCGGCGGTCAGACTCAGGCCGCTCAGGTCAGTCGTGGGCGCGCTAGATGACCAACCGTGATTTACTCCACCGGCGTAAGGATCGGCCACCGCAGGGGAGAGCGGTTCACCACAACCTGTCAGCCAAAGCGTGAGGACGCTCCCCAACAGCAACGAACGTGCAAAAACTTGGTGCATGGTTCTCCAGCCCCTAGCCACATCAGAAGGGGAGATGAGGGGTAAACGAGTGGCTAACGTTAGTGTACTGTAACCAATGTTTGTGATCAATTTAACTAATTATTCATGAGACCAAATTGCGATTTTCCGCTCAACGGACGGCTGGACAACGCTGCCCAGATACGACTCTAGCCTCTTCCAAGTCTCGTAACCAAGTGTGTGAACAGCGTTCATGAATTTGAGCTATCGGGTTTCCACCCGGATGTCTGATGCGGGATTAAAAGAGTCCCGTAGAAATGTTTTGCCCTCTCCACTCGTGGGAGATGGGCGCTGCACCGCAACGGGGTCAGGAGGCGTGCGAGCGGCGCCTTTAACCCTGAAACGGATTCCTTCCAGTTTCACCTGAGTACTGGGCTTCGCGTCGTCCTCCCCCACCTAGAAATTGGAATCTGGATGGAAAGCCGCCTCTTGTGGGCTTCCCATCCAAGCGGCGTGCGTCCGTCTGACAGCCGAACCTCTTCAACACTTTTGCCGCAGCGCACAGCCAGCAACATTTTGCTTGTGCATTACACCCCCAAATAGGCCTTGATGATGTCGGGGTCGCCCATCAGGTCGCGGCTGGGGCCGACTTTGACCAGTTTGCCCAGTTCCAGCACATAGGTTCGGTCGGTCACCTTCAACACCTGCCGCACGTTTTGCTCGACCAGAAGCACGGTCAGGCCCAGTTCCCGCAGCGACCCGATCACGCGCATGACTTCCGACACTACCAGTGGCGCGAGGCCCAGGGAGGGTTCGTCCATGAGCAGCACTTCGGGTTCGCTCATCAGGGCGCGGCCAATGGCGACCATCTGCTGTTCTCCCCCTGACAAGGCGGCGGCGGGCGTGCTGCGTTTCTCCACCAACCGGGGGAAAAAGTCGTAGACCTTTTGCAGGTTCTGCGCCCGCCCTGCACGGGTACGCGGCAGATACGCGCCCATCAACAGGTTTTCTTCTACCGTCATCTGCCCGAACAGTTGGCGGCCCATCGGCACGTGCGCCACGCCCAGATCAGTGATTTTGTTGGGGGGCACGCCGTTCAGGTTGTGCTGGCGGTAGGTCGCGGTGCCGCCCCGCGCCTTCAGCATCCCCGACAGCACCCGCAAAATGGTGCTTTTGCCGCTGCCGTTGCCGCCCACCAGCCCCACCAGTTCCCCCTTGGAGACATGCAGGCCCACGCCGAACACCACCTGCACCTCTCCGTAGGCTACTTCCAGATTTTCGACGTTCAGCACGCGGTCTTGGGCATTCACAAAGGAGGCAGGTGGGGCAGAGGGCAGGCTAGTCATGGTCGTCTCCGAGGTAGGCGCGAATCACGTCTGGGTGGGCGGCCACGTCTGCCGGGTTGCCCTCGGCCAGCAGTTCCCCGAAGGCCATACAGATCACGTGATCCGACAAGGTCATGATGACGTGCATGATGTGTTCCACCATCACGATGCCGAGGCCCGACTGCGCGAGTTCGCGGATCAGGGCCACCATTTCCTGCTGGGCAGGCGGATTCAGGCCCGCAATGCTTTCATCGAGGAACAGCAAACGCGGCTCTAGGGCCAGCGCCTTCGCCAACTCCAGACGGCGGCGGCGGGCCAGATTCAGTTCGGCGGCGGGCTGCGCGGCGCGGTCCGCCAGTCCCACGCGCTCCAGCACCGCGTAAGCGTGGTCTTCGGCAGCGCGGCCCCGGTGACGCAAGAAGGCCGCCACCAACACGTTTTCCAGCACACTCAGGTCCTCAAAAGGCCGCTCGACCTGAAAGGTGCGGGCCATGCCCAGCCGCGAGCGGGCCTGCGGCTGCAGGTGCGTGATGTCGCGCCCATCCAGGGTCACGCGCCCTTCGCTGAGGCGCACGAATCCGGTCAGACCGTTAAACAGAGTGGTTTTGCCTGCACCGTTGGGGCCGATCAGTCCCAGAATCTCGCCGGGGCGCACGCTGAGGTTGATGTTTTTAACGGCAGTAACGCCCCCAAAGCGGATGGTGATGCCCTCGGCGGTCAGGAGCGGTGCAGCCTTGACCGCCGCCGCCAGACTGGAGGTCGCCAAACCTGTCACCGGTTCACGCCCAGTTTCAGGCCGCCGCGCCGGAACAGGCCCATTAGGCCGTTGGGCGCGTAAATGGTGACCACCAAGATCAGCACGCCGTAAATTAGGAGGTTGGCGTTGCTGAACACCGTGCGGAAGACTTCGCCAAAAATGCTCAGCAGCAAGGCCCCGATCAGTGGCCCCTGAATAGAGGTGCGCCCGCCGATAATCGCCATGAGCGCGATCTGCACACTGATCGGGAGTTCCAGCAGGGTGTGCGGCTCGAACGCTTGCAGGTAGATGGCGTAGATGCTGCCGCCCAGCGCGGTCAGGGCGGCGCTGATCATAAAGGCGATCAGTTTCATGCGGGTGGGGTCGATGCCGAGTGCCCGCGCTCCGTCTTCATCCTCACGTACCGCTTGCAGGCCGTAGCCCAGCCGGGAACGCCGGATCAGGTGCGTAATGACCAGTGTCAGCAGCACGAAACCGAAGGCGAGGCCGTATTCCACCTTCCGGTCAAACAGGTCAAGGCCAAACAGGGTGGGCAGCTCGGGCATGAACAGTCCCTCGGAACTGCCCGTCCATTCCGAATTGATGGCCACCAGCCGCAGCACCAGGGCCACCGCAATGGTCGACAGCGTGAAATAACTGCCCCGCAGCCGGAAAGTGAGGCCGCCCCAGACTGCGGCCAGCGCCACCGCCAGCACCATACCGATCAATGCGCCCCACCACGGAGCCAGGGGTGAGGGCAGGAAGGCAGGCAGGCGTTCGGGCGTGGCCAGCAGCGTCATCGTGTACGCGCCGATGCCCAGCAGCGCGGCGTGGCCGAGACTGGTCTGTCCGGCCCAGCCGCCCAGAATATTCCAGCTCATGGCCAGCCCCGCAAAAATCAGGGTCGATACCCCAAAGTTCATGGCCTTGCCGAACACGAAGGGATACAGCGCCATAACAACCAGCAGCGCACCCGACAGCCACAGGTTGCCGAAGGTGAGGGCGCGGGGACGGGGGAGGGTTGCAACGGCGGTCATACCCGTTTCACCGTTTTGCCAAACAGCCCTTCAGGACGCAGCAGCAGCACCAACAAGAAGGCGATCAAGCCGTAAGCGTCGCGGTAATTGTTGCTGATATAAAAGGCCCCCAGCGACTCGATCACGCCCAGTACCAGCCCGCCTGCCACCGCACCCGGCAGGTTGCCGAGGCCGCCCAGCACAGTCACGATAAAGGCTTTGGTGGTGTAGTTTTCGCCCACCGTCGGGAAGGTATACAGCAGCGGCATCAGCAGCACGCCCGCGATGGCCGCGAACGCCACGCCCAGCCCGAACACGATGGCCTGAATCTGGGTGGTCTTGACGCCCTGAAGCTCGGCCCCCAGCGGGTTCTGGGCGGTGGCGCGAATGGCGCGGCCCAGTTCGGTGCGGTACAGCAGCAGGTTCAGGCCCACGATGGCGACCAAGGTGCCCAGCCCGGCCACCAGCAGCGGAATGCTGATCTGCACGCCCGCAAACTGAAAGGTGGTGGTGGCATACGGCACGTTGATACTCTGCGGCTGTGCGCCGAAGGTCAGCAGCAGCGTGTTGCTCACGATCAGGCCCAGGCCGAGTGTTGCCAGCATGGAGCCTTCGCCCAAGCGGTCACCCAGCCGCGCCAGCACGAAACGCTGAATCAGGAAGCCCAGCGCGAATCCGGCAGGCGCGACCACCAGCAAGCTGAGGTACGGATCGATATTAAAGGCCTTGAACAGCGCCAGCGTAATAAACATGCCGATGGCCAAAAAGTCGCCGTGTGCGAAGTTGATGACCTTCATGACGCCGAAGATCAGGCTCAGGCCCGTGCCGATCAGGGCGTACAATCCGCCCGTCAGCAGGCCCTGAGCCAGCGTCTGAAAGAAGGCGGTAACCGAAGCTGAATCCATGCAGGCTCCTTGGTGCGGGCAAACGTGTAGGGCAACAACCATGACAGCCGTGCCAGGGGATAGAGCGTCAGCAGCGGCCACTTATGCTTGCGTGTGTTCCACCTGCTCAGCGGGGACGTGGGAAGATCATTTTGCCTGTCGCGGCTGTGGCCGGAGCCACGGTCACGAACTGGCCATTTTGAACTTGGGTGATGAGGCCCACCACCGCATTTTGGTTGGTATAGCCGCCGTAGCTGCGAAAAGTAACTGGGCCAAAGGCCGTATTGAGGCGGGTGGTGGTGAGGGCCAACCGCACTTTTTCAGGATCGGTGCCGCCCCGCCGAACCGCGTCGGCTGCAGCGAGCATGGCGGCGTAGCTTTGGGCGGCGTGCTGACTGGGTTCGTTGCCTCCCAGTGCTTTTTTGAGGCGGGTATATAGATTTCGCGCGCCGGGGTAGCGCACGTCCCGGTTCCAGATCATTGTCACCAGGTAATTCTCAGCGGTACTGCCTGCTCCGGCTAAAAAATCAGGCAGCGCGAATCCGGTGGCGATTCCAGCGATGACTTTGGGGGCCAATCCGGTTTCTTTGACCTGTTTGGCCAGAGCTACAGCGTCTTCTTCGTAACTGGCAAAGATGACCACGTCGGGGTTTTGACCCTTATAGCGGTTCAGGAGCGGGCGAAAATCGGTCAGGCCTTTGTCGTAGGTATCTTTGGACAGCACCTGGTAGCCTGCTCCCGGCAGCAAGCGGGTCACGTCGTTCAGCACGCTTTTGCCAAAGGCATCGTTGCTGGTCAAGACGACGGCCGTTTTCATGCCGCCCATGCGCCCCAGCTGCTCAATCAGGCTGCGCGTATACACGCTGGATTGGTTGTTGATCCGGAAGGTATAGGGGTTGCCGGGCTTGGTAATGGTCTCGTCGACCGCAGTCGCCACCAGCAGCGGCACCTTCACGCGGGCCAAATATTGCGAGAGCGGTTTGGTGATGCCGCTGGCGTAAGCGCCGATTACCAATGGTACTTTCAGATTCACCAGCTTCTCGGCCGCGTTCAGCGCCTTGTTGGTATCGCTGGCGTCGTCTTCCAGCACCAGTTCCAGTTTCTTGCCCGCTACCCCTCCGGCGGCATTGATTTCCTCAATGGCGACCCTGAACCCAGCTTCCTGCATGCGGCCAAAGGTGGCAAACCGCCCCGATAGGCTGGTCACGGCCCCAATTTTAATGGTGGTCTGGGCCGAACCCACACTGCCGAGACTGAGGGCGGCGAGGAGCGGCAAGGCGGAAATCAACGGAGCAATTGAGGGCATGGGTCTCCTTTGGGGGCGTGAACAGGTCAAGCGGCACTCCCGGCTTCAAGCGCGTTTCAGCGTTCAAACTTGATCGGGCGGGGCACGACACTCTTGGGGTAGATCGGCACGAACGCGCCGCCCTGCACCTGCTGGGCCACCATCGCCAGGGGGTTCTGGTTGCGGAAGCCGTCGTAGTCCTTAAACTGCACCGGACCAAACGCGGTGGTCAAATTGATGGTGTTCAGCGCGGCTTTGACCTTCTCGCGGTCGGTGCTGCCTGCCTTACGAATGGCTTCGGCGGCCACGATCACGCCTGCGTAGGCCTGCGCCGCGTGATAGCTGGGTTCCTGCCCGCCCAGCGCTTTTTTCAGGTCAACATTCAGCTTCTGCACGCCCGCGTAGCGCAGTTGCGGCACCCAAGCGGTGGCCGTAATCACGCTTTCGCCCGCGCTGCCGCTGTCTTTAATAAAGTCGGGCAGGGCAAATCCCGCCGCGCCGCCCGCAAACAGCCGGGGCTTCACGCCCACTTCCCGCGCCTGACGCATCAGGGCCACGCTGTCTTCGGCGTAGCTGACCATCAGGATGCCGTCGGGATTCTTGGCCTTAATGCGGTTCAGCACGGGCCGGAAGTCGGTCAGGCCTTTGTCGTAGCGCTGGTCTTCGACAATCGTGATGTTGTAGAGCTTGGCAAAGTCCTGCGCGGCGTCGGCCACGCTTTTTTCAAAGGCTCCGGTTCCGGCGATGATCGCCACACTCTTGAATTTGTTGTCGCGGAAGATATTGAAAATCACGCGGGCGTATTCGGTGGCGGGTTGGTTCAGCCGGAAAATATAGTCGCTGCCGGGCTTGGTGATGTCGTCGCCACTGCTGGTGATGACCAGATTGGGCACCTTCTGGCGGGCCAAGTACTGCGCCTGCGCCTTCACGAGGCTGCTGGAATACTCGTTGATGATCAGCGGCACGCCCGCATTCACAAGGCGCTCGGCGGCGGCCAGACCCTTGTTCACGTCGCTGGCATTGTCCTCAATCAGCAGTTCGATTTTGCGCCCGCCAATGCCGCCTTTGCGGTTCACTTCGGCCACCCCGACCTTGAACCCGGCCAACTGCATCTTGCCGAACTCGGCAAAACGGCCCGTGACCGAGGTGATGGCTCCAATTTTGATCGTTCCAGTGCTGCTTTGGGCGCTGGCAGGCAGGGCCAGCAGGGGCGTCAGGGCGAGGGTGAGCAGGGTCAGTTTACGCATGGCAGGCTCCTAGGGAGAATGAATGAGAGGGTCAACAGAACGGAGATCAGCGGCGGTGACGCGCGGCCACTGTTTCAGCCACGCGGGTCAGGTGGGCGTGCATGGCGACTTCGGCGGCGGGGCCGTCACGTTGCCGCAGGGCGCGTTCTATCTCGCGGTGTTCCTCGTGGCTTCGTTTCAGGTGCCAGCTTTCGTTGATGTGCAGCGGCCCCGCCAGCCGCATCTCGCGCGAAAGCAGTTCGGCGTGCCGCGCCAGCCGCCGGTTGCCGCTGGTCTGCACGATGATCTGGTGAAAACGGGCGTCGAGTTCCCGGAAGCCCCGCCAGTCCCCGATGGCGGCTGCGCCCTGTGCGTCCAGCACGCCGCGCAGGGCCGTCAGGTCGGTGCTGCTCATACGGGTGGCGGCCAGCCGTGCGGCGAGGCTGTCCATGTTGGCCCGCAACTCGTACAGTTCCAGCAGATCAGCGAGGGTCAGGTTGATGACTTCTACGCCGCGCCGCGAGTGCTCCACCGCCAGCCCTTCTCCGACCAATAGCAGCACGGCTTCGCGCACCGGAGAGCGGCTGACTTCCAGTTGCCGGGCAAGTTCGGGAACGCTCAGGCGGCTGCCCGGCGCGAGTTCCCCGCTCAGAATTGCGCCACGCAACCGCTCGCGGACCACATCCACGACCCGTGCGCTGGCGACTGGCTTAAGCAACGTCAACCCTCCTCTTCACCGCGCAGGATGCACCAAGGGAGGCGCTACGGATGATTTCAACTGCTGTTAAATTGTGGAACGAGCTTGAGTGTTACATGCAACAGGTAAAAATACAAGCACCCTAAAAGTGGGTTCGGCTAGAGACTGACCTTCTGCGCTCTGGCCGAGCTGCCACTGGAGAGGGTGACGACAGCACAGTTGCCAGCAAGGCCGGTGCCACACAGCAATCATCCTGATCACCCAGCCGGAAGCCTCACGGCCGCCTGTTGCGCCAGTCATCACAGCCGGACGACGGCGCTACCGAATCGCCAGTCCCAAGATGTACTGAATCCGGATGCGTTCTTCCTCACCGCTTTTCAGTTCGCGGGCCTGGAGGTAAGGGGTGGAGCCGTCGCGGTCGACCCGCATGGGCTGAAATTCTTCTAGGCGGCGTTTGCCTGCGCTGACCCGGCTGCCGTACCAGCCCGAACCGACCAGTTTTTCCTCCTGATACTGGATCAGCAGGTTGTGACCGTTGCGAATGGCTTCTTCTAAAAACTCGCGCTTCTTGCGGGTGTCGGTGATGATCAGCAGGTCGGAGGCCGCGCTTTGTGGAGCGGCAATCTTTCGGTTGGGGGCCAGGCCGAGGGCGCTCAATGCAGTCTCCAGGGCGGCTTCTTTGCCCGCCTTCACCGTAAATAAGTTGGGGCCGAGGCTCAGGCCGATAAATTCTTTCAGGGCGGGATGCTGCGCGAGGGCCTGCGCCTGAGGATGCTGAATGAGCGTCACCGGAGCCACGCTGGGAGGCGGCACCGAGCCACTCCAGACGCCGAGTTGCAGGCGCAGGGTGCCGGGCAACCGGCTGGAACTGCGGGCCTCCAGATCACTCAAAAAGGAGGTGGGGAGGCCGCCGGGGAGGGTGGGCCGGAGGGTGTAGTTGTCTTTGCCCGCGGTCAGAATCCGGCCTTCCAGCAATTGACGGGTCAAGAAATCTTGTTCGCCAGTCACGCTAAATGAGCCGTCTG
Organism: Deinococcus sp. QL22; assembly: GCF_023370075.1. Taxonomy (NCBI): domain Bacteria; kingdom Thermotogati; phylum Deinococcota; class Deinococci; order Deinococcales; family Deinococcaceae; genus Deinococcus; species Deinococcus sp. QL22. The sequence goes on along the minus strand of NZ_CP097153.1, from coordinate 280,850 downwards.
CGCTGAATTTTAGGGTTTTTGCTGGGGGTTGGTCGTACTTCAGGATGGGGATACCGGGCCGGAGCTTTTGCCCCGGGGCGAGCATCAGCAGGGTGTCGCCCACTGCCGTCCCGCCGGAGCCGAGTGCGGCGTCCCGCTCGGCGCGGGTGGGGTATTCCAGCAGGGTCACGCCCTGATGCACCGTCAGGCGCTCCCGCCGCGCCGCCCAGTCCTGAATGGTGCTCCGCATATTGGCCGCCAGCGGGGTGGCCGAGCCTGCCTGCAAGCCGCCCAGCAAGTCAGCGAGGCTCAGGCCGCCTTCCAGCGCGGCATACACGCTTTCCCGTGTCAGGCGGTAGGTGGCGGTCTGGAGGTCGAAGCGCACCGCCTCTGCCGCCTGCAACACCGCCCATTGATGCACCGCAAGCTGGGCTGGGTACACCAGCAACTCGAAATTCGGTTGCAAAATCCAGGCGGGTGGCGCGGACACGGTGGGGGAGGTTTTGGGGGTCATGTCCTGTTTCGGAGCAGCGTCTACTGCAACTGTCGGCAGCACCACCGCTTCCCCGTCACGCTGCTCCAGGCTGACCAAACCAAACTCCGTGAGGGTGCCGCGCAGGGTGGCCCCGAGCCAGGCGGCCCACGCCTGCGGGTTGGTCACTTGGCGGCTAGTCATGAGGCCGTAGTCGGGCTGTTGCAGGCGCAGTTCTACCGGGGTCACCACGTTCATGATCCGCAGCAACTCGGCTTCGGTGGTGGGGTGCGGCAGGTCGCGCAGCAGCGCCGCCAAGCAGGAGCGCAGCGCCCCGGCGTGCGGCAGGCGGTGCTCCTGATCTTCGGGCCGGGGCAGCACGCCCACCATCTGCGCCAAATGGCCCAGCAGGGAGAGCGGGCCAGCGTCGGCCAAGGCCTGCGCCTGCGCTGCATTCACCTCCACCTGTTTTCCCGCCGCGTCCAACTGCAACACGCCAAGCTGCTGTGCGACCACCAACCAGCTTCCTATGTTCTCCAGGGCGGGCAGCAGTTTGCTCAGTTTGCCCAGCGCCGCTTTGTTGTATGTTCCGGCCTGCGTGACCCCCAAGCCGCCCAGCAGCCGAACGCCGCGCAGGAGTTCTTGCAGGCGCAGGGCCAACCGCGCCGCCGCCTGGGTGGTATTCGGCACTTGGGCCGTGTCCACCTTGACCGGCTTGACGGTCAGCGGGGCGGGTTTTGTTTCCGGCAACCGCGCCAGCAAGCGTGGGTCGGCCAGCACCCACGACCCCGGCAAGTCTGGAAAGGGTCGGTGCTGAAAGTAGGCGTAGGTGTCCCGCACCCAGGGATTGGGGAGCGCCGCTGGAAACAACAGGCCGTCGGCAAACAGCGTCCAGATCAGGTCGGCCCCAGCAAACTCCGCGCCCCGGTAGCCCTCGAACAGGTTCGGCCCGTAAGGATCGAGCTTGATCGGCGGCGTGGAGAGGCCACGCAGCCGCGCAAAGCTGTACAGCGCCCAGCCGTCCATCGCCCCGCCCTGACGCCGCACCTCGCTGAGCAACTGAAGCTCGGTGGGATGGAGTTTGGCGACCAAGGCGTCGAGCCGTCCGGGGTTGGCAAAAGTTCTGATCAGCGCGTCCCGGCCAGCGGCCTTTCCGTTCAGCCCCTTTTCGCCGCTGTAGCGTTTGGCCACCCGGTTGAAGTGACTGGTGCCCAGCACGTTGGCCATCTGCTCCAGACGCAGCGGCGAGGTCAACTCTGTGATCCCCACTGCCGTCATCCTCCAACCACCCTCGGCAGGTGGCCTGCCTTGCGGAGCGCCTCCAGCACCGCCTTTTCGCTGCCGGGAGTCAGCAGGGCGAAGGTCGGGCCGAGCCGCGAGACGACCTGTCCGGCAAAGCGGGCGTCCAGCAGCAGCGCGTCCAGATCGGCACTGTCCTGCACTTCCAGCACGCTCAACGGACGGTGCGCCACTACTGTTTGCACCCCGGAGAGGAGCGGCTGGGAGGCGGAAGCTGTAGGCGGCGTTTTCACACGTTTGGTCGGTGGGTTGCGTTTTTTCGGGGCGTCAGTCATGCAAACTCCGGTGCGGACGAAGAGGGGCTGAAGGCCAGGAACAGCAGAGAGGGGACGCTGAAATTCGTTTCCCCCGGATCAGATTCAGACTTCAGATTCATCCAGAATGCCGTAAGAATACCCCTGCGCCGCCAAAAACAGCTGCCGGTGGTGGGCAAAATCTTCCTCGCTGGTTTCGCGGGTCACGAGCGAATAAAAGTATGCGGCGCGGCCATCGGCTTTGGGCCTCAGCAGCCGCCCCAACCGCTGCGCTTCTTCCTGACGCGACCCAAAGGCACCGGACACCTGAATCAGCACCTCGGCGTCGGGCAAGTCGAGGGCGAAGTTGCCGACCTTAGACAGGATCAGCGTCTTCAGGCGGCCCTCGCGGAAGGCCTGAAACAGCTCTTCTCGCGTGCGCTGCGGCGTTTTCCCGGTAATTACGGGGGCCTCCAGATCAGCGCCGATCAGTTCCAACTGGTTCAGAAACTGCCCGATAATCAGGGTCGGACTCCCCTCATGCCGCGCCATCACCTGTTGCAACACGGTGCGCTTGGCGGGGTTTTCGGCGGCGATGCGGTGCTTGTCGGCGTCTGGGGCCACCGCGTACGTCAGGCGTTCGGCGGGCGGTAGGCGCAAGCGAACCTCCAGGCAATGGGCCTGCGCGATCCAGCCCTGTTCCTCCAAGGTTTTCCAGGGCTGGTCGTAGCGTTTCGGCCCAATCAGCGCGAACACGTCGCTCTCCCGCCCGTCCTCGCGGATCAGGGTCGCGGTCAGGCCGAGGCGTCTGCGGGCCTGCACTTCGGCGGTCAGGCGAAACACCGGGGCGGGCAGCAGGTGAACTTCATCATAAATAATCAGGCCCCACTCGGACGCGCCGATCAGGGCGAGGTGCGGGTAGGCCCCGATATCTTCGCTGAGGCTGCCCCGCTTGCGGTGAGTAAGCATCTGATAGGTGCAGAGCGTGACCGGGGTCAGCGGTTTGCCCGCCGCGTACTCGCTCACGTCGTCCGGCATCAGCTGCGTTTTGCCCAGCAGTTCGCGGTACCACTGGTTCACGCTGGTGCGGTTGGTGGTCAGGATCAGGGTGCGCTGCCCCACCAGACTCATGGCGACCATGCCCACCACGGTTTTTCCCGCGCCGGGGGCCAAGACCACCACCCCCGAACCACCCTTGTCGCTGCCCGCCCGGTAAAAGGCTTGGGCGGCTTCCCACTGATACCCGCGTACCTGAAGCGTGTCCGAGAGCTGCACCGCCAGCGCGTCTCCATCGGTATATCCGGCCTGATCGTCGACCGGCCAGCCGACCTCGATGAGTTCCTGCTTCAGCACGCCCCGGTGCGCTGCCGGAACGGTCACCACCGTGGGCGACATCACTTCTCCCAGCAGCGGCTTGATGCCTTTGTGGCGCGTCAATTCGGTCAGTAGGGCTTCGTCTCCGGCCCTGACGATCAGCAGCAACATGGAGTCGTACTGTTCCAGTCTGAGGCGTCCCCACCGCCCCGCTAACTCGCGGATATCGGTCGCTACGTTGTCGGGCAACGGAAATTTGGCATGCCGGGCAAGGGCGTCAACCATCGCCTCTGCCGTCATGCCCGCGCTGGCGGCGTTCCACAGCGACAGCGGCGTGACCCGGTAGGTATGCAGATGCTCCGGACTGCTCAGCAACTCCGCAAACGGCGCGATGTCCGTTCGTGCGGCCTCTGCACGCGGATTAAATGCTTCTAGGAACACGCTCCGGTCGGCCTGCACGATGAGCGGATTCGACGGGTCAAACGACATGGGGAGAGTTTGACAGGTCGCGCGATTGGAGAAGCAGCACCAAGAATCCAGTCGAATTCGAGCAGGTGCCCCGCAGCAAGGTCATTGCGGGCCTGAAACATACACACAGGGTCAATGTGGAGTGCTGAAGTATTGAGAGCAATTCTCAAAAGAGTTGTTTGCTTCTGACTGAACGAAGTGAGTGAATTTAATGAGTAGCCGCGAATAGGGGTTGACTGTTCCAACGCGCTGGTCTTAAGCCATGTACTTTAGTGCAAGCGGCTGTGAGATCAGACATTTCGGCAGAGAAGGTAAAAACTACCCTGCAACCGATACGGAATGACAGGCGACCCGTCCAAGAGAGAGCGGCGTAAGAGTCATAGCGTCAAGGCGACTTTAGTCGCTTCCAAACCCCTGTACTTTCAGTGCAGGGTTGTTTAGTTGTAGGGCAAAAAATGCGAAAGGGACGGTGTTATGGGCCGTCCCGACCTCACTGTACTGCCGCTTTCCACCGCTGTCACCCTGCTGAGCCGCTGGATCGCGCCTCACCTTCTGCCGAAGCTCATCCATTCCCACGAGAAGATCAGCGATGCTGATCTCATCGGGGTTGCGATCCTCCAAGGCCTGCACAAGGTGCCCTATTTCAACCGCTGGTGGCGCTTTCTCAAACTCAACCACTTTCCGCACTTCCCCTCTGCGCCCCAGGCCCGCATTCGACTCGCCCGGTTGACCCCGGTCGTCGAGCAGCTGGCCTCCGAAGTCCAGTGCCTGGACTTCATCGCGGTGGATTCGCAGCCCCTGCCCGTCTCGACCTTCAAGCGCGCCCCCCGCTGCAAATTCCGTGGGGCCCGACATGGTTCAGCACCGCTGGACCGGTCTATGGCTTCAAGCTGCATGCCGGGTGCGCTCTGAATGGCAAGATTGCGAAATACGAGATTCGCCCAGCCAATCAGCACGATTTCACTGTGCTGTGCGAGATGAACCGAGATTGGCCCGCTTTTGGTGGGCCAAAGCAAATTGAGGATCAGGGCGATCAATCCGGAACCTGCCTGACGCCACCGAAGATCAATGCCAGACGGGTTGATCCTCGTTGGCGAGCCGAATATGGCGCTGCCAGGAAGTGTGTAGAGTCTGCGTTTTCCGTACTGGTCGGGGCTGGGCTGCGATGGGGACAGGTCAAAACGTACCTGAGTCTGCGGCTCAAGGTCGCACTGACCGTCCTAGCACACAACCTGAAATTCTTTGATTTCAGCACCTGATGGCCTTCCGGGCAACCCCTATTCGCGGTAAGTATTTGGGAGAATGGAAGCGTCAGGAGTCTTTTTCTAACGCTGTCATTTGGACAAATCCTTTGAAACGCCAGCGCTCTCAATCAGCATCCCGATCAGACCAATTCCTCAGGTACGCCCGGCCCGGCCAACTCCGGAAACATCTCCATCAGTCGCCCCGCTTCCTGCGGTGGCCCCAGCAGGTACCCCTGCACGTAGTCGCAGTTGTGGCGGCGCAAAAAGTCCAGTTGTTCGGGGCGCTCCACACCTTCTACTGTCACCGCCAGATCCAGCGCGTGGGCCAGATTCATCACTGCCTTGACCAGCACCTCGTCGCGGATGGCGGTGCTTAAGTCGCCGCCCACTTTGTCGGTAAACGTCGCGTTGATCTTCAGGGCGTCGATGGGGTACTGCTTGAGGTAGGCGAGGTTGGAATACCCGGTGCCGAAGTCGTCCACGACCACCCGCACGCCTAGATCTTTGAGACGCTCCAGCGTGATTTTGGCGTCCTGGGCCTGCACCAGCATACTTTCGGTGAGTTCCAGTTCAAGGTGTTGCGCGTCCAGTCCGGCAGCCGTCAGCGCCCGCGTGACCGTGTCGATCAGGTCGGGCTGTTGAAATTGCCGCGCCGACAGGTTCACGGCCATCCTGAGATGGGGCATCTGGGCCACCCACGCCGCCGCTTGCAAGCACCCCTGACGCAGCACCCACGCGCCGATGGGCACGATGAGGCCCGTGACTTCGGCCAGCGGAATGAACTCGCCGGGCAAGATCAGGCCCAGTTCGGGATGTTGCCAGCGCAGTAAGGCTTCGGCTCCGACAAGTTCCCCGGTGCGGGTGTCCAGTTGCGGCTGATAGTCCAACCTGAATTCCTGGCGCTCCAAGGCGCGGTGCAGACCACTTTCCAGCGTCATGGCGGTCAGCGATTCGCCTGTGCCCAGGCGGTACAGCGCGTAGCCGCCTCCCTGCCGCTTGGCCTGATACATGGCGGTGTCGGCCTGCTGAATCAGCCGTTCGGTGTCGGCGCTGCGGCGCGGCAACACGCTGAAACCAAGGCTCGGTTGCATAAAAATCTCGCGCCCGGCCAGCACGAACGGCTGACTGAAGGTGTGCAGCAAGCGCCCGGCCACCTGCTGCACCTGCTGCGGTGTGGCCGAGCGGCCCATCAGCAGCAAAAACTCGTCGCCGCCCATGCGGGCCAGCAGGTCGCCCGGTTCCAGTGCCCCCCGCAGCCGCAGCGCGACTTGCTGCAGAAGGGCGTCCCCGACGCTGTGGCCGAGGGTATCGTTGATGGTCTTGAAGCGGTCAAGATCCATCAGGGCCACGCCGATCAGGGATCTTCCCACCCCATCACCCTCCTGCCCCTCTGCCACCGCCCGCTCCAGCTCGCGCCCGAATAGCACCCGGTTGGGCAGGCCCGTCAGTGCGTCGTGCAGGGCCAGCCGCTCCAGCACCGCCTGAGAAGCCGAACGCTCTATCACGAGGGCCGCCAAGCCCGCCGCCGCCTCCAACTTGGCGCGCGTGTCTGCATCGGGGCCGCCCTGAGCCTGAACCAGGAGCGTGCCCAACTGCTGGCCCGTGCTGCTGCTGATGGGCTGAATCCACTGCGTTTCGTTGGCCTGTAGTCCAAACAGTTGCCCGCCGCTCTTGCTCGCCTCCCCCTGCGCCGTGAGGACGGTGGGCGGTTCCTCTGACAGCACGATCACCGCACGCCGCCCCCCAAACTGCCGTTCTACACTGCTCACTAGGCGGGCTAGCACTTCGACCAGCGGGGCATTTTTGGCGGCCAGTTCCCACACCTGTGCCCACTCGGCATCGGGAGAATCTGATGTACGGGCGTCGGGGACGAGGTTGGGCCGCGCCGCCCTCCAGTGGGCCAGCCAATGGGTCAGGTCTCCACGCTCAGCTCTGACTGGAGTCAAAGACAATTCGGCCCAAACCGTGCGGCCATCCTGGTGCTGCTGAGGCACTTCTATCCGGACGCTGCGCCCCTGCTCCACGGCTCCGCGCAGTCGCCCAAGGGTCTGCGGCGTGGTCTCTGGCCCCAGCAGACTCCACCAGGGTTGCCCCAGCAGTTCCCCTGCCGTAAAGCCTGTCTGATGCAGCAATTCTGGGTTGACATAGAGGACGCGGGGCCCCGGCTCGTCTGTGGCCCCACCGCCCGACACTGCACCCGCGTCCAGCACCGCCACACCATCCCGAAACTGGTCGAGTGCAGCTGCGGGGGGCGGGAGTGGGTCTGAAAAGTCCAACAGGGCGGAACTGACATGGAGCAGGTGACCGACCAGGCTGGCCACTGCCGCCACCGCTTCTGGCCGAAGTGGTTCGGCAGGTTCGGGGGCATTACTCGGCTCCCACAGGCTCAGCTCTCCGGAAAGTTCCCCAAAGGCAAAGTTGTAACGCCGCTGGGCTGCCGTGCTGGGCCGGTTGGGCGTGGCCGATTCCCACACCACCTCTCCGGCACTCAGCCTCAGGCCCGCCGCCTGTGCTTGCCCCACTTGGGCGCACAGTACCAGCCAAGGTGCAAGTGCAGCTTGGGGCAGGGAAGACAGCAGCAAAGCCCAATCAGGCAATGTGGCAGGAACAGACAAAACCACCTCAACCTCGAAGATAGAGTGCCCGTGATGCACTGCATAGCCAGGCCGCCGGTTGGTTAAGAAACTCCGGTTGAGCATTGAAATGTCCAGTCGGTTTCTAAAGACCGGGTCAGCTCAATTGGTGAAGCCTTCAAACCCTTGCGAATCGGAGTTTATTTAACGCAGGGCCACTTTTCAGTGCAAAGTGGCTAGAAACCGACTTCTTTTCTTGTTGACCGTCGGGCCATTTTCCACCGGGCATACTGCTCATGTACCAACCCAACCCTGAAGAGTTCTGGGGATTGAATGTTGCTCTAGCTGGCTGTGGCCCGAGCACACTTCAAGCTGCCTGATCTGGCATGAAATGGTTGTGAAGCCACCTCGTGCTGAATGTACCGGAGGACTGGATTGCGACAGAGGCTGCGGGCACCTTGCAACTGGGTTACTTCCCCGCCTTCCTCCTCTTGTTGCTGCACGGCCGGAGCAGTTTGACCTTATTAGCAGATCGGCAGGAGAACTGGCTGCATAGCCTGTTGCTTAAGAGCCGAAAATTTAACGTCAAATGTGAAAACGTCCTAATACTATGAAAAAGATGAAGAAACTGGACGACAATCTTAAGGCGTGGGCCGAAGCTCCTCATGGTGACCCTCAAGGAACGGAGTCTAGCGAGACGCCCAACACGTACATCGCCCCGCAAGTCACGCCTCTGGGTCAGTGGCAAGTCGTGACGCTGACCCAGTCGATTCCCGGTGGCCCCGGCAATTTCGGCTTTCCTACTGACAACAACTAGAGCAAGTCCGTTCTGCCGCGTCCAACCTTCTGGACACTGCCAACCCGTGCGCTCAGTCCCTCGCTGCTCAGGCTCCGCTTTGCCGCAGGAGCGTCAGAACTTCTCCATTCCCGCTGCGGCGCACTTTCTGCCTTTCTTTTCTTGCTCGGTTGATCCAAAAGACAAATGCGGCCCCTTAAATTCCCGGCACGTCGGGCAACACATCACGCGGGCAAAGACGGAGTCAGAAGATCCGGCTGAAAGCTGCGCCGCCCAGGAGAATGGAATGACGTTGATCACCGTACCTCGCCTATGGCCTTTGGTAGCTGGAGTGACCCTGATGTTGCTGGGCTGCGCGACACAAAACCCGCCCGCAGCCGGGGGAATGCAGCCGCTGGGCCTTATTGAAGTCAGCTTCGAGCAGATCGGTTCGGCAGACATGACCAGCCGAGTGCGCCCGCTGGCATTGCCTGAACAGACCGGCGGCTTGGACATCAAAGCCCTCAGTGTCAGCGTGTTTGACGTGGGGCCGCGCAACGCTGGGGGCGTCCGGTATATCACCGCCACCTACGCCGTTCGCAACGCCGCGCAAGACGGGACAGCTTCGGCCACGGCCCGCAGCAACCTGACCCTGATCGCTGTGGGGTTGCCCAGCAACGTAGACGGCACCGCAGTGAGCACCCTGACCACGTTCGGCGGGTCAGCGGCTTCTGCGGGTGTAGCGCGGTCTTTTCAGCCCACACACGCCATGCAGTATTCGCCTTTGGCGGCCAAAGCCCTGCCTTCCGGCGGCGGCGAAGATTTGCAGGTGTTCACGGAGAGTGAAGTGCAGGCCAGCCAGTTTTCACGGGCAGGTGTGCCCGTCAGCAGTTATGCCCAGTTGGGGGTGCAAACGGTGTTTCCTTACGGCTACGTCGTGGATACCCCGGCGGGCGGGCGCACCCTGGCGGCCAACCCAGTGGCGGGCCAGTACGACGGACGGGTGGCCCTCAGCGTCAAATTGCCCCTTCAGCCCGACGACGCCCAGCAAACGCCGCCGCAGGGCAACCGCCGTGACCCCTGGGCTTTCCGGCTGACCTTTCTGGTGGTCGAAGACCCCAACACCCGCATCACGCAGAGTCTGGACGAGCAGGCCCTGGGCAGCGCCCCCCTGCTGGCGCGTGCCGCCGGGGCCAACGCTACCCTGCTCAACACGCTTCCGGGGACTGGCTATGTCTCTGCGCCCCCCCTGCCTTCCCGCCTGGTCTGTCAGGTTCGCACCGCTGATCTGGCCGGGTCGCCCACCGCCGCTTACCTCGTCAACGTGTGCCCATGAGGAGGGCTTCCATGCGATCACTGTCCAAGCGGTCACTGCCGCCTCTTGCTGTTGCCCTGCTGGGTGCCCTGGTGTTGGGGGCGTGCAGCTCTCCCGCGCCGCCAAGCGCGTCTGTTCCTGCCGGGGTTGCCACTCCGGTTCCTGTTCCGGGCGCCGACCTGCCCAGTACGCCGCAACTGGCAGAACTCAGGCCGCTCGGCGTGGTCAATATCGCCTTTGCGGGCCAGCCCGACGGCACTTTTACCGCCCGGCAGGTGCCCCAATCGGACTTAGAACCACAGGCGCTGACTGCCCGGAGCGGCATTCAACTCGAACCCGTCTCCAACGGCTCATTTACCGTAGGGCAACGCGGGGCCGGGGGCATGCGCTACCTGTACGTCACCTTCCGGGTCAGGAACGCGGCCCAGAACGGCGCGGCCTACACCGACGCCCGCAGCAACCTGACGCTGGTGGCGGCCAGTACGCCCACCACTAGCGGTGAGACGGCGATAGGCAGCCTGACCCGTTTTGATGGCAGCGCGGCCAGTGCCGCCGTCGCCCCGACCATCTTGCCCACCCACGCCATGACCCTGAACCGGGCCACCGACCTGCCCAAGCCGTTGGCCGGTGGCGAAGACTTGCAGGTATTTGCCGAACAGGAAGTCAGCGCGGTTCCAGCGGGCGCGGTGCGGCTCTTTCCGTACGGATTCGTGGTGCGCCACAAGACCAATACCGGCAGCCGCACGCTGGCCGCCAGTCCGGCGGTGGGTCAGTTCGACGGTCTGGTGACGCTGGCGGTCAAAATACCGCTGCAACCCACGGTGGCCGACGACCCATTCGGCTTTACGGTGTCGTTTGAGGCCATGGACGACAGCCTGACCCGCGTGACCGAAAGCGTGGAAGAACAGGGCGTGGGCAGTGAGGCCGCCGCCCGCGCCGCCGCGTTGGGAGTCAATACCCCAGTGGTCACCCTGTGTGGCAGCAGCGTTACGGGCAGTACGGCCCTGTTCGTGGGGTCGGCCACCACGGCGGGCAACACGGCCCGGCTGGCCCGCGTGGGCGGCGACCTGGCCCTCAAATCGCCACTCTCGGCCCTGAACGCCATTGGCAACACGCGCCTGAACGTGGCGGCGGCGAGTGGTCTGGCGGCGGCCTATTCGGTCTATGCTGGAGCCACACCCAGTTTCAGCGGCACGGCCACCAGCACACGCGGCGGCAACGTGAGCGTCGATGCGGCGGGCAACGTCATCTTCCGGCCCAAAGTGGGCGACGGAACGCCCGCTGTGACAGACCGCCTGACCTACCGCGTCACCGATAACCGCACCTGCTCCAGCCCCGACACCAACGTCGACGTGAATGTGGCGGGCCGGGTCTGGTACGTGAACAACAGCGGGAGCAACGGCGATGGCCGTCAAGACACGCCCTTCAATACCCTGGCGGCTGCCCAGACCGCGTCGGGGACGGGCGATACCCTGTACGTGGCGCGGGGCAACGCCACCACCAGCGGCCAGAACGCCGGAATCGTACTGAAGAACAATCAGGTCTTGACCGGAGAGGCCGCGGCGCTCACCGTCGGAGCCACCACCATTCTCGCGGCGGGCAGCAATCCCAGCCTGATCGGGCACGCGGGGGGCGTGGGCGTCACACTGGCCCAGAACAACACCGTGCGTGGCCTCGGCATCACGGGCCAAACGGCTGGGGTGTCGGGCAGCAATTTCGGCACCTTCACAGCCAGCGCCCTCAGTGCAGGAGCCACGGCTGGCCCTGCCTTGACCCTGACGGGCGGCGTCCTGGCCGCGTCGTTCACGCGCCTCGATTCGGCGGCCTCGCCCTCCAACGGCCTGACCCTCAGCGACGTGGGCGGCAACCTGACGGTCAGTGGGACGGGCACGGCCTCTTCAGGGGGCACTCTTTCGGGAGCGGCACTCAGCGGGGTTTCCATTCAGCCCCAGAACCGCCTGCTCAGCGTCAGCCTGTCGAGGATGCGGCTGCAAAACAATGCTGGCCTCGGCGTGGATTACCGCACCTTGCCCACACAGACAGGGCGCGCCCATCTGGTGGTCACCAACAATGTGTTCGCCAACAATGCGAGCACCGCCATGCAGTTCCGGCACGACGGGCAGGCCGACGCGCAGGTCACGTTCGACGACAACACCGTCAGCAACACGACCTCACAGGGGGGCGGCTTAACGTACCGCAGCGCCCACGCCACTTCTCAAGCCGATCAGGGCTACGTGCGGCGCAACCAGATCACCCTCAATCCGGCGGGCGCGGCCAACGGCGTCTCGCTGTTTGTCGACGGCCTGGGCACGGCCCGCTTTGTAGTCGACAGTAATACCGTCAGTGGCTACGGCAGCTATGGGCTGGACTTCGCGGCCAAGGAAAAAACCGGGCGGCTGGACGTCACGGCCACCAACAACACGGCGTCAACCCCGGGTGGGTTTGGTCTCGACAGCATGTCGCTGCAAAGTGGCAGCGGCACCCCCGGTGAGAACAACACGCTGTGTGCCAATGTCTCGGGCAACATCATGCGCGGCAACCTCACTGACCCGAGTACGTTCGGCATCTACCTGTGGCAGGTGGGCAGCAATCCGCTGGCCTTGCAGGGCCTCACGGGCAGCGGCACCAATTCGGGCAATGTCGCGGCTTTTGTCGCCGGGCGCAACATGCCTTCCACCGTCTTTGCACAGACCACCAATGTCACAACCCTGACTTGCACCCTGCCCACCTTCTGAGTTGGCGGCAAGGGCCTCAGCCCATGTTTGAACCAATTTTCTCCCGCGCACAAAGGACGGTTTATGGAACCTTTTCTTGGTCAGATCGATATCGTGGCCTTCGGATTTGCGCCGAAAGGCTGGGCGCTGTGCAACGGCCAACTCCTGCCCATCAACCAGAATCAGGCGCTGTTCAGCATTCTGGGCACCACCTACGGAGGCAACGGCCAAACGACCTTCGCCCTGCCCGACCTGCGGGGGCGCGTGCCGCTGCATATGGGGCAGAATTACGGGCTGGGGCAGCAAGGCGGAGAAGAACAGCACACGGTGACCCTGGGCGAATTGCCCACCCACAACCACCAGTTGCAGGCCTTGACCACGCCGGGCACGGTTCCGGTGCCCACGGGCAACCTGCTCGCCAGCGCCGCCCAGTACGATTCCAGCAGTGCGGCCCTGGCCTCTATGGCCCCGGCCTCGGTGACTTCTGTGGGCGGTTCACAGGCCCACGCCAATATGCCGCCCGTGCTGACGCTGAATTTTATCATCGCCTTGCAGGGCATCTTTCCTTCGCGTGACTGAGGATTTGCCCCGTGGTCTGAATTGACTGTGGTCTGGATCAACGCTGGGCCAGAACTGTTTTGGCCGCAGGCCAGCGGGCACGCTCGCCTCAACCCACTGACCGAACCCCGCCGAATGGAGGCCTGAAATGGACGAGTACATAGGAACAGTTCGGATATTTGCGGGCAACTTTGCCCCAGTCGGTTGGCTCTTTTGTCAGGGTCAACTCCTGCCGATCTCGGAGTACGAGACACTCTTCGTCTTGATCGGCACCACCTACGGGGGCGACGGCCAGAGTACTTTTGCGTTGCCCGACCTGAGGAGCCGCTTGCCGCTGCACATGGGCAATGGTTACACCATCGGAGGGCAGACTGGCACGGAAAACGTCACGCTGACCCCCAGCCAGATTCCGGCCCATACGCACGCGCTGGTCGCCAGTGCTGGTCCCGCCCCCGCTGTCCCGGTCACGGCCCCCACTGGTCAGTGGTTGGGACAGCCCGCCGTGGGTGATCTGTATGTGGGTGCGGGGCGGCGGCCCACCACACTGTCGCCGCAGGCGGTCACGGTGGGCGGCGGCTCGCAACCTCACACCAACATCCCGCCTGTGCTGGCCCTGAATTTCATCATCTGCTGGTCAGGCCGCTTCCCGCCTCAGTCCTGACTTCCGCTCTCTGGTTCTGACACCAGCAAGGCGGCTGCTTTGTGTTGATGGCCCGCGCATTAATGGCCCCGCGTTGACGATCCCCGGAGCAGCCCCGCTCCAGCTCCGTACCCCAAAGGACGACTATGGAACCCTTTATCGCAGAAATTAGGATGTTCGCGGGGAATTTCGCCCCACGCGGCTGGGCGCTGTGCAACGGCCAGCTGCTGTCTATTTCTCAAAACACAGCCCTGTTCAGTCTGATCGGCACGTATTACGGCGGCGACGGCAAATCCACCTTTGGTCTGCCGAATTTGCAGGCCCGGTTTCCTGTGGGCGCGGGGCAAGGGCCAGGTCTTAGCCCCTACGATCAGGGCGAAATGACGGGCGAGGCGCAGGTCACGCTGCTGCCCACCCAGATCCCGGCCCACACCCACACCGTCAACGCCTTTGATACACCCGGCACCAGCAACACCCCCACAGACCGCTCCCTGGCCCGCAGCAAGGAGTTCAGTGCCTACGCCCCGGCGGGTGGCGCGGTCACCGGGCTGGCCAGCGGAACCCTCGCGCCAGTGGGCGGCAACCAGCCTCACAACAATATGCCTCCCTTCCTGACCGTCAATTTTATTATCGCCCTGCAAGGCATTTTCCCCCAGAGGCCCTGATGTCCAATCCTATTTCTTCGCGCCGGAGCCTGCTCAAAGCCTTTGCTGCGGTGCTGCCCCTGGCCGTCACGGGCACGGCGGGTGCCCAGATGCAAGCTATTCGCCCACTGGCGCGGCCTCTGCGGGTAGCGCTGGTGGCCCCTGCCTCCGGCAGCCCGGTGGCCCTGACTGGGCCATTTGTGCACGGCCTGACCCCCGTGCTGCGGCGGGCAGGCATAGAACTGAGTCTTCACCTGACCGGCCCGCGCACCAAACAGATCGTGCAGGCAGCTCACACCGCGCTGGCCCAGCGGCCTGACGCCCTGATCGCGCTGGGAGACGGGCTGGCCCGCCTGATGCAACCTGCCTTGGAAACGGCCACGCTGCCTGTCATCGCCGCCGAGGTGGGGGCGCGAATGCCGGATGCTGAACGCCCCTTGCCCCTCTCGCTGAGTGCCAGCTTGCAGGCGTGGGAAGCCGAGTGGATGCACGGCGCACTGTTGGGTCAGCAGGGCGCGCCGGTGCACCTGTTCATCTCTGTGTTGGAAAGCGGCTATGACCTGCCGTTCGCGTTTTCGGCGGGCCTGACGAGCGTCCGGGGGCACCTGACCGGAACCACCATCCTGAACGGCCAGTCGGCAGCCGGGGCCGCGCGGGCGGCGCAGCAGAGCGGGGCGGCCCACGTGCATCTGCTCGCCAGCGAATGGGCGGGAGCCGCCGATTTTGTGCAGTCCTGTACGCGCCTGGGCCTCGGCGTCAGCGTCGGTGGCCTGACTGCGGGTTCTCCTCGCCGCGCCCTCAGTTTGCCCGACGCGGCCTCTGCGGGAGCGCTCAGCGCGGCCAAAGAACTGGGCCAAACTGGCTGGAAACAGGGTTTACACGCGGCTCCGACCCACGCCCTCACCGCGCTGGGCTACGACATCGGCCTCTGGATCAGCGCGGCGGCGCAGCCCTTAACCCAGTTTACGGCTCAAGCCCTCTTCGGATCACTGGCGTCGGTGCAGGTGGCCGGTGTGCGGGGGCTACTATCTGTCAATTCGGCGGGGCAGTTGCGTGCGCCGCTGCGCCTTCAAGAGGCTTCTGGCCGCCAGAGCGTCCTAGACGGCGTGCCGACCATGCACCCGCTGCTGGTGGCCCACCGAACCGGCCTCCGCAGCGGGTGGATTCAGCCCTATCTGCACGGCTGATCTGCATGCTCGCGTGTTGGCCTCTGACCTCCTGACCGCGCAGGGCTTACCGGCCCCACTCAAACACTGTCCGGAAGTAACGGGAGACCTGTGGTTCTCCGTAGGCCTCCAACTCTCCACGCTGGTCTTCGACCCAGGCGTGGCCCTGTACCTGACCCACCGCTCCCCGCGTCACCCCGCTGACAAAGACTGCCGGGTGACCCAGGCGCCGCAGCAGGCGGTACGTGGCGTAAGCGCGCGGGACACAAGTTCCGATCCTTGATTGCCGGGGATACAGGAGCCGCGTCAGCAAGGCCACCGTTTGCACCGCTTGTTCCAGCTTCAAAGCTGGCATAGGCGTGGTGGCAGGGCGTGTCCAACGCTGCAAATGGAGCCGGGGATCTCCGCCTCGCCGCACCGCCTGCCACGCCCAGTACACGTCGGGCAGGACGCGGGGCGCCCAGTACAACCGGTGGGGCAACACACGCCAGCGGGCCAACCACAGCACCCGGCGCGGATAATAGCCGTCACGCTGCATTCCTGCCAGCAAGGTCACGCGGGTGCCGGGTAAGCCCAGTGCCAGCCGTTGCCGGAACGGGTCACATACCTGTGTAAACGCCTCCCACGTCTGGGCCGCACCTAGCCCGGCGGCTCTGGCCCGCAAAGCCTCTGGCGTCAGAGGGTAGCGCTCGGTCAGCACGCGCATATCCGGATAATCGGCGGGTTTCAGGCCGCCCGCATCGCCGCCCCAGCAGCGCCCCAACGCCACATTCACCACCGCCGCGTCCACAGGGCTGGGCCGCCAGATCTCGATGCCCTGCCAGTCGTGGGGCCGCGCCTGTGCCCACACCGCCGCCGTGAGGCCCTGCACCCGCCGCCGTGATCCGCCCACCCAGGCAGTCACGAAGCGGTGAACGTCCAGCCGGATGTGTCCACCGGGACTGAACAGGTGCGCACATTCATGCGTCCATACGTCCGGGCGGGCGTGCTGGCCGTCGCTGCGCCAGCCGAGGGCCAGGGCCAGATGCACGGCGCGGCTGATCTGGTCGGGGTCGTTGGGAAGCAACACATCCACGTCGCCGTAAAAGCGTTCGCCGGGAGTGGCGTACTCGAACTCGGCCAGCGCGAAGCCTTTCATCAATAGGGTAGGCAGGCCAGCGTCTGCCCACCGCTGCAGCAGGGGCCGGAGTTCGGCGCGAATGGCGGCGTGGCGGGCACCGAGGGTCAGGTGATCGGCCCGCAACACGTCGCGCAGAGGGTGCCCGGCAGGTAAGCGCTGCCGCACCTCGCCGCCGATAGACGCGGCCCGCAGTGCAGGCACATCGGCCAGGGTTACATCGGGCGGCAGCGTGGTCAGGGCGCGAATCACAGGATCAGACGGAGGGGCCATCAGCCTGAGTCTAGAGCAGCGGCGCGGAAGCCAACACCCCTGCGTGGCAACACCCAGACTTCAATTTGCCGTACAGGGGCCGACTCGCTTCCCGCCGTTGGAACTGCATCTCTATGCCAGGCGCTACCTTACGTGTATGTGGGAAGCAAATCCGGAAGTCTTGACCACCGATCTGGGCGATGAACTCGTGCTGATGGATCCTCAGCGGAGCGTGATGTTCAGCCTGAACGATTCTGGCCGCTTGATCTGGCAGGCGCTCCCGGCGTCGCAGGAGCAGCTCAAGACCCTGTTGAAAGAGGCCTACGGGTTGCCCGACACCCAGGCCGAGCAAGACTTGGGGGCAGTGCTGAATGATCTCAGCAGTCGGCACTTGGTGCGGCGGCAGTGACCTTGGGTGCTCCACCCGATTGGACGAGTCTGGGCGCACAGGTGAGCGCTGAGACGCTGCCCCTCAGCCTTCAGCAGGAGCTTGTGCAGCGGTGGGCCACCCCTTTCCGGCCCACTGGCGCCTACCGGATTGATTTACACGTCGCGCCATTGCCGCCGCCACCGCTGGGGCCAGCCCGTGAAGCCTCCCTGTCGACCAGCACAGTTCGGGTGCGGGGGTCGGGCACGCAGGTCTGGATCGGGGCTGGGCTGTACCTGCAGGTCGGGGCGGATCACACCCAGATCACAGTGCAGCCACAGGCGGTGCACGGGGCCGACTGGCTGCTGGCGTTCGGAGAAGCGCACCGGGCCTCCGGTTGGTTGCCCCTGCACGCGGCGGCAGTAGCGCAAGCGGGCCGGGCCGTGGCCGTGTCGGGCGTCAGCGGCGCAGGCAAAAGCACGGCGGCCCTCCGGTTGGCCGGGGCAGGCCTGACGGTGCTGGCCGAAGACCAGACGTGGGTGCATCCGGCAGCCGCAGAAGTGGTGGGCCTCGACCGCTTCCTCCGGGCCTTTCCAGACAGCGTGGGACGCTTTGCGCCGCAGCAGTTGGAACAGGACGTCAAGGCCGACACAGACGGCAAGTTGCTGCTGCCCCTCCAACCTCAGCGGGAACCTGCACACCTGAAGGCCTTGCTGATATTCGGACTGCCGCCGCGCCCCACACGGGCCGAGAGGGTGCGGGCGCTCTGGGAAATGACCGGTGTGCCGCTGACTCCCGTCGCTCAGCAGCGGTCAGCACAGGCGGTTTCGGAATTCGTGCAGCGCCTCCCCCTAGAGGGCACAGACCGTGACGGCGTGGTGGCACAGGTGGGGGAGTGGCTGGAACTGCCTCTGCTAAGGATGTAGCACTCTGCATCTGATCAAAAATGATCGTCAAGCGTCAGACAATAAGGCGGGAGACTTGCCAGGGTCAATTCCGCCGCATTAAGGAGTCTGCCAGCCCTTTGAGGGCATGGCCCAGTAGGGTGTTAGTCCGGTAAAAGTCAGGTTCGGCAGCAGACGTGAGCGGACACAGAAACGCATCCCAGAGTGCGTTGTGCGCCGCCTACCGCCATTCAACAGGCACTAACCCCACTTTCGACTGAACGAAGTAGCGATACCTTTGCGGGAAAACGCTGAGGCAAAGGTTGTGTTCGGACTCGACCCAGGCCAGATCAACTAGCGACACCTTTGCGGGATTCTGGGTGCGTTCGCGAAGAAGCTTGTCCTAGGGCGTGCTAGGGCGTGCTAGGGCGTGTAGGCTAAGGTGCTGTGCAGCCCTATGACAGGCCTTGAGCAATAAGGCCGGTGTTGAAACGCTCAAGCTCATCCACTCGGTGGATGCACAGCCATCCCACGTCAGGCGACACTGGAATCATGATGCCTTTTTTCCAGCTCTTTCGCTTTCTGAATCGGGGGCTTTGGGTATTGCTAGTTCTTGGCGTGGTGCTGGGTGGGGGTTGGATCGTGTTGATTTGGAAGCCTGCACAAGCAGCGGCACTCATCCAGCAACACAGTGTCCATCAGAGGGAGGGGGCGGCAATCGCTCAAGCCTGCTTGCACGACTTGCGTCAGCGCTTTGGAAATACGCCCATGCTCTCCCACAGTGAGGCACAGTCCTGGACATGGACGGGGCCCCTAGAAGATGAGGCCAGGGGCTGGACCATGGATGGAACCCTGCACTTCGGGGAGCAACTGGCGGCCTTTGAATGTGATGGAGTTCAGTCATCAGATGGTGTGGTAGAGGTCCGCTATGCCTACGGTACGCCTTGGTGGACGCCGCCACCCACCTGGGCGTATTGAACGAGCTCAGCCCACCTTTGCCTACATGCCATAGTGCGCCTCTATACACCAGCCCCAGCTAGCGATACTTTTGCGGGATCAGCAGGCAAGCTAGCGATACCTGTGTGGAAAGCGTCTGGAGCGGCACTAGCGACACCTTTGCGGGATTCCGGTAGAACAGCTGCCTCACACAGCTTGTTCCCGATTCTTGGCCTCAAAAGCGCCGATTTCACTCCACCAACGATACCTTTGCGGGATATGGTTCAAAACTAGCGATACCTTTGCGGGATCAGCAGGTAAACTAGCGATACCTTTGCGGGAAAAAACTGAGATATCCTGTGTAGGACGTAAAACTCTGCCTCCCTTGTTGTTGTTCTTTTATATCTTTACCTCAGTTAAAAACAACAACAGGAGCACCTGTGACGAAGAAACCGAAAACCCAAAATCTCCATGACGAACTCAACTTCGCCCGGTTTGGCGTCATCAGCATGCACTCGCGGGTCGACCAGAACATCACCAGCTGGAATACCGAGTTCACCGTGAATGCCCGCACCTTCCGCATTGAGGCCATTACGCCTCAGGGCCGTCCACACGGGATTGATACGGACACGCTCGTGGCGCTTGAAACCTTATTCGTAGCACACGGATGTCCGGAAGACAACTGGGTTCACACCACGCCCTATGCAGTGCGGGAACTGATGGGCCTGTCCAATAACGGCGAGAATTACCACCGACTTCGCCAGAGCATCCGGCGCCTATACTTCACCAGTGTCATCGTGGGCCGTAAAACGGCCCTAACGGGCAGCCAGCGGGTGGGGTGGGATCAACGTGGGGGTTCGGTTCTTCGAAGGCCTGCGTTACCGCGACAGTGAGGATGACGGGGAACTGAGTACCCTCGACAGTGAGGCCACCTTCAGCATCCGCTTGGGAGAACAACTGGCTTCCAGCATTCGGGCAGGTATTTCTCAGGTGCTTGACGGTCACTTGCTTCACCAATTGGAACAGCCACCCGCACGGGCGCTCTACCGCACGTTGCAGGCCTACCGCCGACAAGATGACGGCACCCTGCTGACTGAACTCCGGGTGCCGCTGTCACAGTGGAGACAGGCTACTGGTTTGACCACCGACCGCAGCGACCTCGTTCGGCGGGCGTTGGAGGCGGCGCATGACGAGCTGCGGGCCAACAACTACCTGGAGCACGCGTCCATCGAGGGGCGGGGGAAAACTGCGGTGGCCTGTTATGTCTTTGCCGACGTGGCTGCGGCTGATCCAGCGTTGGTGGTGATGCTGCGCCAAGCGGGCGTGACCGTGGCGCGTGCGGCCTTACTAGCGGGCAAGCATCCCGACCGGGTGGAAGAGGCCCTGCGTTTCCTTGAACATCGCCGCCAGACGACCAATGGGGCGGTGCGCAACCCTGGAGGTTTGGTGGCCGATTTCTTGGAAAATCCGTCCAAGTATGACCTTCCCTCAGGATTCGTGACGCCGGAAGTGCAGCAGCGTCAGCGGGGCCTGCAAGCCCAACAGGCAGCCCATGTCAAAACCGAGGCCCAATTCGAGCAGTTGACGGCCGCCCCGCCAGACGTCCAGTGGGCTGCCCACTGGGCAGCCCAGCGCGCGACGCTCCAACTGATCCTGAAGCGGCAGCTGAACGCCGACCAGTGGGCGCAGCTGGAAGCCTTGGCCCTCAAACGAGACATTCAGGCCGCGAAGCTGACCCGCGTCTTGGTGGCGGCCACGTCCTCTCTCGCGCAGCATGTCAACCAGCTCAAGGGTCGTCTAAACCCGCTCCTGCCGTTGATCCCGTAAGGAAGCGGGTCAAGTCAGAGGAAAGTTAACCGGCACCAACACCATCATTTTGAATTCAAATCGTGATTTCTGTATCGCAGACTAGTACACCAGACGGCGCGTAGTCTTCCACTCAGTCGTTCAGAACTGCTGGCTTGAGCCTGTGGTTGTTTATTTGCGCAAGGTTGCCCCAACTGCAGCCCCGCTGCTACCCCGTCACCACCACTCTGCCCCGCACCGTCGGCCCCTCCATGTCCTGGTGCGCCGCCCCGATTTCAGAGAGGGGAAAGGTACGGTCGAGTGGCACACGCAGCACGCCGTCGTCGATCAGGCGGGGTAGATAGGTCAGGTCCTGGCTATCAAGCTGGCAAAGCGCGGGCTGTTGCGGGCCAACATGCCGCCCAGATCGCCGGGGCTGGTGGGCAGAGGCCGGGTTGACACGTACACCCCGTCTGGCCCAAATGCGGTTTCATGTCTGCAAATTTCAGTGCGGGTGGTGTATCAAACACTACGGCTCAAGGCTCACCCTGCCAAGCAGAAGCTAAGTCTTGGGTATCTAGCACGGCATCGGCCCCCAAGCTCCGCACAAAGTCCAATTTTTCCTTGCGGGCCACGCCAGTAACCACCGCCCAAAATGTTTGGCAAGCTGCACCCCGAACGCCCCGATGCCGCCCGACGCGCCGTAGACCAGCACCCGTGCGCCCGGACGCAGGTTGGCCCCCGCACCGCCTCGCCCGCCACGTCCAGCCCCACCGTAAAGGGGCGGCGCACGCTGAAGGGAATCGGGCCTTCTTCCCAGCGCAGACCCAGACCGGTGCCGTTGACGCTGGAGGCGTGGACACGAATCAACACTTGGTCGTCTGCCGGATGGGGCCAGTTGCCCTCATTAAGTTGCAGGACTTCCGGGCCTCCAAAGGTGTCAAACCGTGCGGCTCTCATGGGTGCAGGCTAGCGGGCAGGGGTGATAGGGAAGGCAAGATTTCTTGGGATGCTCTTGGGAGCTCAACGGCGGGAGACGGGATTTCGGTCACAGGTCTTCCTCACCTCCTCCAACCCAGACCCTATTTCCCCAGGACGCCCCAGTAGCGCAGTTGCCGCACCACCAACAGGCCCGCGCCCACCAACAAACCCGCCCGCAACATTTGGCCGCGCCGACTCAATGGCGGCAGGCTGACCACCCCGCTCGCCCCGGTCACGGCGGGCTGCACGATGTACCGTCCCTGCTTGGGCCGCGCCAGTTCATCAAAATTCTGGGCCAGGCGGCGCAACTCGTCCTGCACTTTCTTTCCGGCCAGCGGGTCGCCGTGTCCCGTGACCGCCAGCGCAGGCTCCAGCGCCGCCAACCGCTCGACCGAGGCGCGGGCCTGATCCCAGTCGGGCGTGTAGTAGGCGGGCGGGCGGTGAACCAACTGGGGCCGCAGCGTCAGCGCCCCGGTCACCCGCTCCTGCACGGTGGTCACGAAGGCGTCGCCCGCGATCAAGAGGCGATCTGCTTTCCGCCACAGCGAAACGTGACCGGGAGAGTGTCCCGGCGTGTCCAGGAATGTCCAGCCCTTCAGCGCCGCCAACTCTGGCAATTCACCCAGAGGCCGAACATGTGGGCGGAAATCGAAGGGGCCGGGCACGAACAGCGGAGAGAGGGCGCTCATGCTGCCGCCCACCGTCGGATCGGGCGGCGGATAGGCCGATTGCCCCGTCAGGTACGGCAGTTCCAGCGGGTGGGCGTAAATGGGCGTGTCGGGCCACTGCTTCAGCAGCCCCCACAGGCCGCCAATATGATCGAGGTGTCCGTGCGTCAACACGATGGCTTCGGGCCGTGCGCCTGCGCCGTAACGGGCCACCGCCGCCCGCGCGATCACGGGGCCGCTTCCCGGTGCGCCCGCGTCCAGCAGCACCCAGGGCTGACCCGGTTCACCCAGAAAGAAGGCGTTTGCCAGCGGCAGCCTCAGCCGTTCTACATCGGGCGCGAGGGCCTGCCGCCCACCAAACGCCGAAACGTGGGCGTGCAGATCGGGCCTGAATTCCAGTTCCTTGGGGGTCATGCCTCACTCTGCCTACGGGGAAGGTGGCGGGGATGAAGGAATGCCAGTGAAATCTTGAGAATCTGTGTACTGGACGTGGCTGAGCTTGAAGAGAGCGGCGTGTTTGACCATCAATTGGCCTGCCCACGCACGCGGCGAGGCAGGCCAAACACAAACTCGGCTCAGTTCTCCATGTCCGTCCGGGCACGCGGCCAGTCGCTCACCCGGCTGATGTCGCTGAGGTCGTCGTCACTGAGATTCAGATTCACGGTGCCGAGCAGTTCGTTCAGTTGCTCCACGCTGTTGGCCCCGATAATCGGCGCGGTCACGGCGGGTTGGCGCAGCAGCCACGCCAGCGACACCTGCGCGGTGGGCACACCATGACGCTCGGCCACCGACACCAGCGTTTCAATCGTGTCGAAGTTCTGATCGCTGAAGCGCCGCGCCGCGTTTTCATTGGCCCGCACGCTGTCGGGAAGCGGCTGGTCCCGGCGGTATTTCCCGGTCAGCATGCCGCCGCCCAGCGGACTCCACGGCACCACGCCGATGCCGTATTCCACGGCCACGCGCTGAAGCTCCCGCTCGAAGTTGGCCCGTGTGGGCGACAGCAGGCTGTATTCCGGCTGAATGCTGACGTAACTTTCCAGCCCCCGGCGGTCACTCGTCCACAGCGCTTCCATCAGCCGCCACGCGCTGTAGTTGGAGCAGCCGAGGTAGCGCACGTAGCCCCGCTGCACCAGTTCCGAAAAGGCCGACAGCGTTTCTTCGATGGGCGTCTGATTGTCGATCCAGTGCGCCTGATACAGGTCGATGTGATCCACCCCCAGGCGGCGCAGGCTGTCCTCGCAGGCCTTCAGAATCCAGCGGCGAGACAGGCCTTCACGCTGATGAATGGTGCTGCGGCCCTCTGAGGCCCGCTCGCCCATGCCGCCGCGGACTTTGGTGGCGATCACCAGTTGGTCGCGGTTGCCACGTGCCTTGATCCAGCGCCCGATGATCTCTTCCGAAATGCCGCCGGGGTTGCCCGGAGTCCAGGTCGTGTAAATGTCGGCGGTATCGATAAAATTGCCGCCCGCCGCCACGTAGGCGTCCATGATCTCGAACGAGGTCGCCTCGTCGGCGCTCCAGCCGAACTGCATGGTGCCGAGGCCGAGGGGAAACAGGTGCAGGCCGCTGCGGCCCAGTCTGCGGTAGGGGATCATGGGGTGCCTCCGGTGGGGTAGATAGGGTGGAAGGGTGAGGGCGAAGGGGCGCTGGAAAGACGCCTGACTGTAGCGGGTGGCGGCGCGGTTCGGCAGGCCAGCCGCCTTCAGAAAGTCCATACCAACAGAAATTGGGGAACAGTCCGTCTTCATCCGGTGGACGTGACAACTGGAACGGCCGACGGTGCGGGCTTCACCCGGAGTCCAGCTCTCTCCTGCCGCACGGAGAGTCCTGGGTGCACCGATATGCTTACACCGCCGATTTCCTGATCCCGTTCAGAGGGAAAAGTATGAATGGATACCGTCTCAGAGGGCAGATTCGCTGAACTGGGGGTGTCGTTTAAGGGACGGCCAACAGTGGGGGTATTCGCTCCTACCTATACAGACCATGCCCCCTACACAATCAGACATGACGTTTTCTCGTTGGTGGTCCTTGGCCCTGTATGCCCTTGGCAGCCTCGCTTCTGCGGCACCGGCCAGCGCGACCTTGGGGAATATTCGGCATGAATACCAGCGGCTTAACAATTGTGGCCCGGTCACGGCACTGACCCTCCTGAACTATTACGGAAATTCGGTGACCCAGACACAGGCGGCGGCGGTGCTTAAAGACGGCCCCAACGACCCTCAAGTGAGCAGTCTCGAACTGGCAGCGTATCTCGGACGGTTCGGGCTTCAGAGCGTGATCCGCTATGCCGGAGACGCCGACCTAATACGTGAACTGGTCTCGCGGGGGCTGCCGGTGGTGGTGCAGCAGCGCCTGAAGCCGGGCAGCACGGTGGCCCATTTCCGGACCGTCTACGGCTACAGTGCAGGACGGTTTCTGGTCAGCGACCCGCTGCGGGGGCCAAGCCTCAGCCTGACCACAGCCGAATTTACCGAACTGTGGCGGTACTACAACGGGGAGTATCTGGTGACCTATCCTCTGGCCAAAGAGGCGCTGGTTAGGGAGATATTGGGCAGCGACTGGAACGTGACGGCCAACTGGCAGCACGCCAAACTGCACGGTGAGGAGGATACCAAGGCCCGGCCGAGCGATCCTTTTGCGTGGTGGGGACTGGGCAAGGCCAATCTCAGGCTCGGCAACTTTCAGGCGGCGGCGGCCAACTTCGACCGTGCTGTTCAGCTTGGCGTGCCCACGCCGTATTACGTCTACCGGCAGGAGGCCTTCGAGGCGTGGACGCGGGCGGGCCAGCACCAGAAAACCCTGACCTGGACGCAGCGGGGCCTGAAGGTGGATCCAGCCAGCAAAGAGCTGCTCCGCTTCCGGAATCTGGCGAGTGAAGCTCTGCGCGGCTGATCCCTCGGCGCTGCCTTGCCCTGTTCGGCTGACCTACAGCAGCCCGCGCCGCAGCGCCTTCACTGCCGCCTGAGTACGGTCTGCGGCCTGAAGTTTTACCAGTAAATCCTGCACATGCAACTTCACAGTGCTGACGCTGACGCCGAGGCGCAGGGCAATGTCTTTGTTGGCGAGTCCATCGGCGATCAGCCTCAGCACGTCCATCTCGCGGGGGGTCAGGGGAGAGGCCGTATCAGGGGCCCGAATACCGCCTAACACGTGGTGGGCCACCTGTGGATCAAGGTAGGCGCTTCCGGCGGCGGCGGCCCGGATCGCCAGCAGCAGCAGGTCAGACTGGGCACTCTTGAGGCAGTAGGCATCGGCCCCGCCTGCCAAAGCCGCGAACACTTCGTCGCGCAGGTCGTGGGCCGTGAGCATCACCACGCGCACGGCAGGCCAGCCCCGCTTAATTTCGGCGCAGGTCTGAATACCGTCTATGCCGGGCAGGCCGATGTCCACCACCGCCACATCGACCTCATGCCGCGCCAACACTTCCAGCCCTTCCTCCCCGCTGCGGGCCTCGGCGGTCACGCGCAGGTCGGGTTCCAGATTGATGGCGGCCCGCAAACCGTCACGGGTAAAGGCGTGATCCTCGATGAGCAGAATCCGGGTGTGTGGTGGGGAAGTGGTCATAGGCGCTCCGGTGTGCTGGCAGGAAGTTCAAGGGGCAGGGTCAGGGTGAACGCACTCTGGGCGCGGGCCGTGCGGGCGTAGGTGACGGTGCCGCCGTGCGCCTGTGCAATCCGGCGCGTCAGGTACAACCCCAGCCCCGTGCCACTGCCAGCCCCGCCACCCCGAAACCGTTGAAACAGCGTGGGAGTGCGGCTGGCGCTGACGCCGGGGCCATCGTCCTGCACGGTCAGAATGGCTTCGTCTGCATCGGCCCTGAGGGTCACACGTACCGTGCCGCCGGGGGGACTGAATTTGACCGCATTGTCGATCAGGTTCTGCACGGCGCGGCGTAGATCGTGGGGGCGGCCCTGCACCCGCACGCCGCTGAGGTGCGGTTCCAGCGTGATGCTGCGGGCGTCGGCCCTCGCCCGAAGCTGAGACAGCACACCCACCGTCACGTCCCGCAGATTCACGTCGCTGGGCGGGTCTTCGGGTTCGCCGCCCTCCACTTTGGCTACTGCCAGCAACTGATCGGCCAGCGCCAGAAGGGTCGCGTTGGCTTCCAGGCCGTTGTGCAGCGTGGCGCGGTAGGCTTCTGGCAGGGGACCGTATGCACCGCGCAGGGCGGTTTGCATGCTCATGGCGTTGGCCATCAGTGGGGTTCTCAGATCGTGTGAAAAAGCGTAGACCAGATCGCGCAGCACTTCGCCGCGTTCGGCCAACTGGGCGCGTTGCAGCCGCAATTCGTCCAGCAGCCCGGTGCGGTCTAGGAGCGGCTGAAGCGTACCCACGGCCTGCGCGATTTCTCCGGGTGGGGCCGTCGGGTGGTCAATCAGTACCAACAGGTCGCCTGCTCCGTCAGCGGCGCGGCGGCGACTCAGGCGGGCCAACACCACATCGCCCCCGTGCGCGGCCCAGACCTCTGATCCCAGACCCGGCGGGCGGGTGAGGATGTCTAGGGGCAGCCGGGTATTCAGGCGCGGGGGCGGCTGCTGCTGGGGGGTTCCCTCTATCCCCGCCACGCTATCCAGGCTCCGGGCATACGGCTCCCGCAACATGGCCCGCTCTACCGCGCCGATTTCCACACTTCTGGCCCCGGTCAGGGTGTGCAGGGCCGCCGCCGCACGGGTCACGAATTCGGCCTCGCCCAGCGGCCCGCTCACGCTTTCCACCAGGGTCCGCAGGCTGCGCTCGAAGGTCAGGCGGCGTTCCTCTTCGGTCAGGCGGGCGGCACGGGCATTGGCTTCGCGGGCACGCAGGGTCAGCAGACCCACCAGGATCACGGTCAGAATACTGACGGTGCGGTTCACGATGTCGAAGGTGGTCAGGCCGTCTCGCCCCGCGTTCAGCGTGCCTGCCAACAGGTTGGCTCCGACGCTACAGGCCAGCAGCGCCAGCGTCGTGCGCCGCGAGGCCCCGAGCGCGGCCAGCGCCACGGGCGCACTCAGCAGCGTTCCCAGCACCCACTGGGCGGGCGTCAGAATGTCGGCGGCGGTGATCAGGCCCAAGAGTGTCCACGCCAACGCCGCTGCGGTGCGTTCTCCGGGCACAGCAAACCGAACAGGCAGGGCCGAATTCACGCTGTCCAGTCTAGTACCTATGGTGTGGGTGAAATCTTCAGCGGGAAGCAGCTTTGTCTCAGGGAACACGGGTTCAAGCAGCGATGGTTTCCCTTTCACTGGCCCAGCCTAGAGTGGGCGTGGGCCAGAAGAATTGGCCAACTGGCCCACGCGGGGAGCCGAATGGAGAATGCCGCGCCGCCCAGTGGGAGCAGAGGATGTTTCCTATGGATGCATTTTTGCTGTTGCTCGTGCTGGCGCTGGTCGCCTACCTCCTGTACGCCCTCATTCGTGCCGAGAGGTTTTAGCGGTGGGCATCTTGATAGGCCTGCTGATTCTACTGGCCCTGTTCGGCATCGTCGCTGCCGCCCTCGCCATGCCGGAAAAGCTCTGAGATGGATATTTTCCTGACCTACGCGTTGGCTTTTGCGCTGGCCGTACCGCTGGGCACGCAGATCGCGCGGGTTTTTTCTACACCTGCCTCCCGCTTTACCTCTAGCCTGTTGCGCTTGAGCGGAGTGGATGCCTCGCGTCCGATGAACTGGCGGCAATATGGCATGGCGTTGTTGGGCACCAATGTCGTGCTCGGCGTGTTCGCCTTCCTGCTCTACACCTTGCAGGGCGGCCTGCCCCTGAACCCCGACGGCATTCCCAACCTGCGCTGGGATACGGCGATGCACACCGCTGCCAGCTTTATCACCAACACCAACCAGCAGCACTACAGCGGGCAAAGTGGCCTCAGCTACCTGTCTCAGATGCTCGGAATCACGGCGCTGCAATTCATCACCCCGGCGGTGGGCATGGCGGCCCTGTTTGCCGTGCTGCGCGGCTTCCGGGGAGAAACCAATGTCGGCAATTACTTTTTGGACGTGACGCGGGCGATTGGACTGCTTATTCCAGCTGCCTTCGTACTTGCGCTGCTGCTGACCTCTCAGGGTGTGCCGAGCACCTTCGGCGGCGCAAAAACGGCCACGCTCATTGAGGCGCAGACGGTGGAAGGACAGGCCGTGACCACCCAGACCATCCCGCTCGGCCCGGTGGCGGCGATGGTCGCCATCAAGCAACTTGGCACCAACGGCGGCGGCTGGTACGGCCCCAACAGCAGTGTGCCGCTGGAAAACCCCACGCCGCTCAGCAACCTGTTTCAGATGGTCAGCATCATCGTCTTTCCGGTAGCGTTGGTCGTCGCCGCTGGCCTGTTCCTGCGCCGCCGCCGCTTTGGGGTGGCCCTGATCGCCGTCATGAGTGTGATGTCGGCGGCCCTGACCTTCGGCGCAGTAGTGGCCGAGCGGCAACCCAACGCGGCCCTCTCTGGACTGGCCGCAGCGGGCGGCAATCTGGAAGGCAAGGAGGTGAGGTTCGGCACCGACGCCACCGCGCTATGGGCCAGCCTGACCACACAGACCAGCAACGGGAGCGTCAACGGCATGCTGGACAGCTTTACACCGCTGGGTGGCCTGATTCCCCAACTCGGCATGTTCCTGAACGACGTGTACGGCGGCATCGGTGTGGGTCTGATCAATATGCTGGTGTTCGTCATCCTGACGGTGTTTATCGCAGGCCTGATGGTGGGCCGCACGCCCGAACTGTTTGGCCGCAAAATTGAGACCCGCGAAATCAAACTGGCCTCGCTGATCATCTTGCTTCAGCCGTTGCTGGTGCTGGGGTTCACGGCTGCGGCCCTGGCCCTGCCCAGTATCACGGGCCATTCCAACCCCGGGTTTCATGGCCTGTCGCAGGTGCTGTACGAGTACAACAGCGCCTATGCTAACAACGGCAGCGGTTTTGAGGGGCTGGGTGACAACACCCCCTGGTGGAATATCACCTGCGCCATCGTGCTGATTCTGGCCCGCTTTCTGCCCATTCTTGGCCCATTGGCGATTGCCGGATATCTGGCCCAGAAAAAGGCCGCGCCTGAAACCAGCGGCACCCTGCGCGTGGATACCCCCGTGTTTGCCGGAATGCTGCTGAGCGTCATGCTCCTGCTGCAACTGCTGAACTTTGCGCCCGCGCTGGTGCTGGGGCCAGTGGCCGAGCAACTGAGCCTGAATACTCCCCCCGCTGTTTCTGTCCCTGTTTCCTCGACTGGAGCCACCAAATGACCGTCCTGCCTAACACTCCGGCTCCGAATCCGACCCCAGCCAAGAAATCCCTGTTTGCCCCCGAACAGGTACGCAATGCCCTGCGCTCCAGCGTCGTGAAGCTCAACCCGCGCTCTATGGCCCGCAATCCGGTTATGTTCGTCGTGTTGGTGGGCTCGGCGCTCACTCTGTATCTGACTGTTGCCAACATTGCTACGGGCAGGAGTTGGGGCTACGAGGCCGCCATCACCGTGCTGCTGCTGCTGACCGTGCTGTTTGCCAACTTTGCCGAGGGTCTGGCCGAAGCACGTGGCAAGGCGCAGGCCGCCAGTTTGCGGGCTGCCCGTGAGGATACGCCTGCCCGTCGCCTGATCGGTGGAACATTGACTGGCAAGGAAGAAACCGTGCCCAGCACTCGCCTGACTCGCGGTGACCTGATCGTGATTGAGGCGGGCGAGATCGTGGCCGGAGACGGCGAGATCATCGAAGGGCTGGCGAGCGTGGACGAAAGCGCGATTACCGGGGAAAGTGCGCCCGTGATCCGCGAGGCCGGAACCGATCACAGCGGCGTGACGGGCGGCACGCGGGTCTTGTCTGACCGGATCGTGGTGCGCGTGACCAGCCAGCCGGGCGAATCTTTCCTCGACCGCATGATTGCGCTGGTGGAGGGAGCCAGCCGCCAGAAAACCCCCAACGAACTGGCGCTGAGTATTTTGCTGGCGGCCCTGACCCTGATTTTCCTACTGGTAGTGGCCACCCTGCCGCTGATGGCCCGTTTTGTGGGCGTCGAGGTGAACGTGGTGACGCTGGTGGCCCTCTTGGTGTGCCTGATTCCCACCACCATCGGCGGCCTGCTTCCGGCCATCGGCATCGCGGGGATGGACAGGGCACTGCAAGCCAACGTGATCGCCAAAAGTGGCAAGGCCGTAGAAGTGGCAGGTGACGTGGATATTCTGCTGCTCGACAAGACTGGAACCATCACCATCGGAGACCGTCAGGCCACCCGGTTTGCGCCGCTGCCGGGAGTGACCGAGGCAGAATTGGCCCACGCCGCCGCGCTGGCGTCGCTGTCTGACCCCACGCCCGAAGGCAAAAGCATCGTGGCATTGGCGGTCACGCAGGGCGTCACGCCAACCGCCCCCGAAGGTGCCGAGTGGATAGAATTCTCGGCCCAGACGCGCATGAGCGGGGTAGATGCCGGAGCCATCAGCATCCGCAAGGGCGCGGGCAGCGCCGTGTCCCGGCTGGCAGGCGAGCGTGGCGGCCACATTCCGCCCGAACTTCAGAGCATCGTGGATGAGGTTTCCCGTGCAGGTGGCACGCCATTGGTGGTGCTGAGCGGCACCCAGATTCTGGGCGTGGTGGCCCTCTCGGACATCGTCAAACCCGGTATGCGCGAACGCTTCGAGCAGTTGCGGCGCATGGGCCTGCGAACGGTCATGATTACCGGCGACAACCCCCTGACCGCCGAAGCCATTGCCCGCGAAGCTGGCGTGGACGGCTTTCTGGCCGAGGCCACGCCCGAAGACAAGATGCGGATGATCAAGGAAGAACAGGCGGCGGGCAAGCTGGTGGCCATGATGGGCGACGGCACCAACGACGCGCCCGCGCTGGCCCAGGCCGATGTGGGGCTGGCGATGCAGAGCGGCACGCAGGCGGCCAAAGAAGCGGCCAACATGATCGATCTGGATTCCGACCCCACCAAGCTGATCGAGGTCGTGGAGATCGGCAAGGGCCTGCTGATGACGCGCGGCGCTCTGACCACCTTCTCTATCGCCAACGATGTCGCCAAGTATTTTGCGATCCTGCCCGCCCTGTTCGCCGCGCAGTTGCCCGTGCTGGCTCCCCTCAATGTGATGAACCTGAACAGTCCGCAGAGCGCCATTCTGAGTGCGGTCATCTTCAACGCCCTCGTGATTCCGGCCCTGATTCCCATCGCCCTGCGCGGCGTGCGCTACACCCCCGGCAGCGCCGACGCCCTGCTGACCCGCAACCTGCTGGTGTACGGACTGGGCGGCCTGGTTATTCCGTTTATCGGCATCAAATTGATCGATCTGCTGTTGGGTGTGATCGGCGTTTAAGCCGTCTGTAAACGCCTCCAGATGCTTGGCTCTCCGCTCTAAATGTTCTCCGCTCGACGTCTTAAAGGACTGACATCATGACGACTTCTGACCCCATCCAATCCACTGAAACACCCAACTTGCCCCAACCCGGCCCCCTGTCCTGGCTGCGCTTCTCGCTCTTTTGGATGGTGGCCTGCGGGCTGGCCTATCCGTTGGTCACGACCCTCACGGCGGGCACGCTCTTTCCGGCACAGGCCAACGGCAGCCTGATCTCGCAGAATGGGAAAGTCGTCGGTTCCGCGCTGGTGGGCCAGACCTTCTCAGGCGATCAATATTTCATTGGCCGTCCCAGTGCGGCGGGTGCGGGATACGACCCCGTGAACGCGTCGGGCAGCAATCTGGCCCCCAGTAACCCGGCCCTGCATGGGCGTGTGGCGGCCACGTCTGCGGCCATCGCCGCCCGTGAAGGCGTGCCTGCCAGCCAGATTCCCGTCGATCTGGTCACGGCCAGCGGGGGCGGCCTCGATCCCCATATTTCTCCTGCGGGAGCTGCAATTCAGGTGGCGCGGGTGGCACGGGTGCGCGGTCTGCCTGCCAACCGTGTACGCGAACTCATCGCCGCCAATACCCAAAACAGCGTGCTGGGATTGGGGCAACCGGGTGTGAATGTCTTGCGGCTCAATCTCGCTCTGGACGCCGGACAATAGAGGTCAGATGACCGATGAGCGCACGCCCGAACGCCTGAGCCTCAGCCGTCCCCACGAGGCCGAAGCTCTGGCCCCAACGCGCGGCGTTCACAAGATTTTTGTGGGCATGGCGGCGGGCGTGGGCAAAACCTACCGGGCGCTGAATGAGTTGCGCGAGCGGCTGGAGCGCGGTGAAGACGCCCTGATCGGCGTGCTGGAAACGCATGGCCGGGCCGGAACCATCGCGGCGGCAGAAGGCTTGCCGTTGTTTCCGCGCCGCGCCGTGCTGCGCGGTTCCGTGACCCTGACCGAACTGGATGTAGACAGTCTGCTGGCCCGCCGTCCCTTCGTGGTCTTGGTCGATGAATTGGCCCACACCAACGCCCCCGGCAGTGCCCGCGACAAACGCTGGCAGGATGTGAACGCCCTGCTGGACGCCGGAATTCATGTCCTCTCGACCATGAACGTGCAGCACCTGGAGAGCCTCAACGATACGGTGGCCCGCCTGACCGGGGTGCGGGTGCGCGAGCGCGTGCCGGATCATGTGCTCAGCGACGCCGACGAACTCGTGTTGATCGACCTGACGCCCGATGACCTGCGTGCCCGCCTGAAGGCCGGAAAGGTGTATGGCCCCGAAAAAGTAGAGCAGGCGCTGGGCAACTTTTTTACGGGTGCGAACCTGACCGCCCTGCGTGAAATCGCGCTGCGGCAGGTGGCGAACGTGGTGGAACTCGGCGCACCGGAAGGGCAACCGGGCGTGCAGGAAATTGTGGTGGTGGCGGTGGCTGCCGAAGAAACTGCTGCTCGCCTGATTCGCCGGGGTGGGCAATTGGCGGCCCGACTGCACGCCGATCTGCATGTGGTCAGTGTGCGCCCCACTCGCCTGAGCCGTCCGCAGTCGCAGTTGCTGGACACCTTCCGGGCCATTACGCACGCCCTGGGCGGCCAATTCGAGGTGCTGGCTCCGGCGGGCAGCGTGGCCCAGACCCTCGTCCGCTACGTGGAATCCGTTCACGCCACCCAGGTCGTCATGGGCGAAACCAGTCGCAGCCGCCTCGCCGAATTTCTGTACGGAGACATCATCAAAACCGTGCTGCACGACACGAAAAACGTGGATGTGTACGTGATTACGCGGGAGTAGGAGATGAATGTCTATCCGTGTTGTCCTTGGGAGAAGACGGTCAGAGTGCCGCGCCGGGCAACGTAAAGAAGAAGGTGCTGCCTGCTCCGGGCGTGCTCTCCAGCCACAACCGACCTCCGTGGCGCTCCACGATCTTTTTACAGACGGCCAACCCGATCCCGGTGCCTTGATAGGTGTCGCGGCCATGCGGGCGCTGAAAAATCTCAAAGATGCGCTCAAAGTACTGCGCCTCTATTCCGATGCCGTTGTCCTGCACCGCAAAGCGCCAGCTCAGTCCATCTTGCTGGACAGAGACGTGTACCTGTGGTTCGGTTCCGTCCCGGTGGTACTTCAGGCCATTCGAAATGAGGTTTTGGAGAAGCTGATCGAGTTGATGGGGGTCGGCCAACACCACTGGCAAGGTGTCGCGGGTCAGGGCGGCTTCGGGAGAGTCGGTCTGGAGGCGATAGGCGACTTGATCGAAGACGGTATTGGCGTCGGTGGGCTGAGGCTCCCGCCGCTCCGTATGAACGCGGGAAAAGGCCAACAGATCATCGACCAACTGTTTCATGTGATCGCCGCTCTCCATGATGTGCCGGAGATAGAGTTTGCCCCGGTCATCAAGCTGCGGTCCGTACTTGCGGTCAAGAATGCCCGCGAAACTGGCCACCGCCCGGATTGGGGCCTGCAAATCATGCGAGGCGATATACGCGAATTGCTCCAATTCCGCATTGCTGCGCCGCAATTCCTCGTTGGTGCGCCGCAGGGCGGTTTCGGCTTGCTGCCGCTGCGTGATATCCCGGAAGGCCAACACCGCGCCCTCGACGGCGCCCGCCTGATTGCGAATGGGGGTGCTGGTGTACTCCACGGGAAAAGAGGTGCCGTCTGGACGCCAGAACACCTCGCCCTGCACCGCTTGGGCCTGCCCCTCGGTAAACGCCGCGTACACAGGGCACGTGTCCCGTGGATAGGGGGTACCGTCCGCGCGGGTGTGGTGAATCAGGGGATGCTGAGGCTGACCGATAAAGTCGGCTGCCACGTAGCCCAGCAGATGCAGGGCCGCTGGATTGGCAAAGGTCGTGCGGCCCTGCAAATCCACACCCGTTAATCCTTCACCGACGCTGTTGAGGATCAGTTCGTTGAAGCGCGACACGCGGGCGAGGTCTCGGATGCCCTGCGCCCGCTCCAGGGCCAGCCCGAGGCTGTGCACCACCGTCTCCATCACCGCCTTGTCTGTCGGTGTCCAGGGGTGAGGGGTAAACACCACGAAGGTCAGAATGCCGAGTGTGGTGCCCTGTACGGTCACGGGCAGGCTGGCCACCGTATTGACGTGCTGCACCGAAGCGGCGTCGGGAAAATCGGCCTGGTTGCCCTGAGTTTGGTTGTGTTTGGCGTGGTAGTAAGGCTGCTGCGTTTTCCACGGGACGGTCAGACTCTCCGGCACGTCATATGGAATGCCTGCGTCCACGAGGGCCTGCGCCTGCACAGCAGCGGCTTGGTTCACGCCTTCACCCAACACGCCGGTCTGTACTTTGCTGCGCCACAACCCCTCTTCGCGCTCAAAATACAGGGCGTTGCCATCTGGCAGCAGCGACATGACCATCTCTTGGGCGCAGCGAATCAGGGCGTAGGGGTCGGTTTCGAGCGCGAGGTCTTGAAGGAGCGCTGCAAATCCCTCCAGGGCTTGAGTACGGGCGTCCAGAAGCGCGTGTTGTACGTTCAGTTGCTCGGCTTGCTGGGCACGCTCCAGCGCAAGGTCTAAACTGTGGCCCACCGCCCGGATAATGGCCTGTTCCCGTTCTGTCCAGGCGTGCGCCTGAGCGGTGCCCACCGTCAGTAGGGCCGTGCCTTGACCCTGAGCGCGGGTGGGCAGCAGCGCCACTGCGCCGTACTGGGCCGCGTGCGAAACGTGTTCATGCTCGGCGTGCCAGCCGTCTACCAAGGTGATGCGCTGCGCCTGAGTGGCCGCCGCAAAGTTTGGTGCGTCCTGTGGCACGCCGCTCTGGATTTGCGCGACGATCTCGGGGGCGATGTCCTCCGACCACAGCTGAGCTTTCCACCACGCGCCCTCCAGCTCGTAATAGGCCGCACTGACCGGGCCTAGGCTTGTCCGCAGCACCCGCATGGCCTGAGCGATCAGCGTGAGCCGGTCGGTTTCGGTGCCCACGGCCTCCGTGAACGCCACAAAGGCGTCCAGTGCCGTCACCGCGTCCTGTGCGTTTCTGCGGGGCGTGATGTCGCGCGACACCGCGCTGATCTGGTGCAGGCGTCCCTGCGCGTCGTACACGGGGGCCACACTGACTTCCCACCATTTGAGAGTGCCCTTAAACGTGGCGGTGCGGGCTTCGAAGGAGGTGCGTAATCCTTGCCGCGCCCGGTCGAGGGCCTCTTCTACTTGTGTGCGGGCCTCTCCTGTCCAGAACGTGGGCCACAACAGTTGCCGGCACACGTCGAAATCGTCAATTTCCATGGTCGCTTGCCCCCCTCGTTCATGGAGAGCAGGCGGGCGTCGAGACTCAGCACCTTGATGCAGTTTGGACTGGCATCGACCAGATCTTGCAAGACCGTGCGCTGGTGCTGGTCTTCTTTAAGGTCATGGATGTTGACCCCAGTGACGACCCAGGTGGCTGGCCTGTCCTGCGCCGCCGCCTGCCGCTGACCAGAGAGGCGGAACCAGTGGGCTTGGCCCGCAGCGTCGCGCAGGGGGAGGTCTAGGCAGAAGCTCTCCTGCGCGGAGGCAAACAGCGCCTTAACGCGGTTCTGATCGTCTGGCAACACCAGATCGGCCAAGTCAGTCCCCATGACAAGAGACGTATGGGCATGCCACGCCCGGTTGCCCCAGAGAGTACGTCCTTGCAAATCGGTGGTACACCACAGCTGAGGGAAGGCGTCTGTGAGGGAGCGCACCTCACTGGAGGGAAGGGGGAACATGCCGCACACTACCGCTTGGGCCCACGGGGGATTGGTCTGAATAGGAGTGCAAGCCACCGGCTATGCCCTCAGTACCCGAACCTGGTATGTCAAGTTGGCGGAGAAAAGACCCAAAAAGATCCTATGAATGGGCTGGGATGGGGCCGCCCATGTGACGCGCCTGCAAGGTTCGGTACAGCTCGCGGGCTAGGTGGGTCTTGAGTGCTCGAAGTGCCGCTCGTTTCGTTTTTCCCTCTTGTTCTTTCCTGGTCACGAATGTTTTGGTGCGTTCATCACAGCGCAGCCGGGTCAAGGCCATCAGATGGAGCACCCTGTTGAGCTGTCGGTTGCCACCGACACTCACGCACCAACGCGTGTTCTTCCCACTCCCCCGTTCAACTGGGGCAGCGCCGCAATAACTGGCGAAATGATGGACATCCTCAAACCGCTTGATGTCACCGACTTCGGCGAGCACAGTGCCGGCCAGCACGACGCCGATCCCCTGCAACGTCAACAGGGTGGGGGCCACCTGAGCGACCAGGGTCGCCATGGCGTGTTCCAACTCTTTCAACGCTGCTTCGAGAGAGGTC
The DNA here is from genome assembly GCF_023370075.1 of Deinococcus sp. QL22. Classification (NCBI taxonomy): domain Bacteria; kingdom Thermotogati; phylum Deinococcota; class Deinococci; order Deinococcales; family Deinococcaceae; genus Deinococcus; species Deinococcus sp. QL22. The sequence goes on along the minus strand of NZ_CP097153.1, from coordinate 243,914 downwards.
AGTACCGCCTGCAGGGCGGTGCTCAGCGAGTCCGTCGTCGTGTCTGGGAGCGCTTCGAGCTCATCTGGTTGGCTTTACGCTGCTGAGCGAGCTTGTCCCGCGTGCGGGACAATTCCTGCAAGCGGGTGCGCTGCGTGCTGAGCTGGTAGGGCGGGAGCTGTGGGTTGGCCAGCAGCACCCGGGCGACGTTCTCGGCGTCGACTAGGTCGTTCTTTTCTTGCCGCGACGCGCACGGTATTGGCTGGTCAGGCTGGGATGGATGTGATACACCGACTGATCATTGGCAAAGAGCAGGGCCAACAGGGAGCGACATACCGGTTGCCTGCACCTTCAATGGCCCAGCAATGCTCTTCGAAACGAGCAGACCAAGCACACAACTGATTCAGGCCGTCGGTGTCGTTCTGGACGCTCAGGCTGTCCAAAACGACGCCCCGAGAGTCGAGAGCGACGGCCGTATGGGTCGTGGGGTGGGGATCAAGTCCAAGAATGATCATGGTGTCCTCCAACAGAGTTCGGCGTTTCACCCCCACCCGCGCAGGTCTGTTCTGGATTGGGCCCGCAGGCAGCCTGGTATCAAGCGAAGAGCAGCGGTGTCGTGCCGTTGAGAAAGAGAACGCGCAATTCGGGTACAAGCGACGAGCGCAGACAGTTTCAGGGCGACGCTCTCTCCTCACCTTATTTTTGACATACAGACATTTTCCGGGGAGTTCGTGTGGGACGGCATCAACAGGTCAATCAAGTCGCACAGGCGTGCTGACTCCCGGCTGAACGACCGCACCAGTTCCCGCAAACCCATCTTCACCACGCTCCATGCCCGGCGACCATGTGCCTTTTTCGGACATTCCAGAGTGATCCCGACGAGCACGCACCACGTGTAGGTCAGCGTCAACAGGCACAGCAGGCGCTCCACGTGATCGTGGAGCGTCATAGGTGTTCCCTCCAGTTGGAAGCCCTTGCTTTTCAGCGCCCTGAAGAGACATTCAATCAAGAATCTCCGCTGATATCGCGTCTGGATCGTCGTCACCGCTCCGACGTTACTGGCAATGATCAGCGCCTCGCCGTCTCGCGTGTACGTCAGGACAACGTTCATCGGTTGCCCGCAGACCACCGTATCCTCGACCAGCAGACCGGCATGGCCGGTCTGCAAGCGACTCAGCCAGTCCTGCGCTGTCCAGTCGTCCAGGAGTGTGTCGCGCCGCAACCGCACGCCAATGGGAATCCCACGGTGAGCTCGTCCCTGAATCCAGTCGTAGCCGACGAATTCGCGGTCGGCATACAAAACCCGGATGTCCGCTGCGGACAGCAGGCAGAGGGCATCGTCCATGAGGGTGTGCCGGATCTCCGTGTTGCTGCCCCCCCTGTAGAGCAGGGGGATGGCAACGCCCCGCCAGATGACGGCCAGCAGCAAGACGTTCACGTCCGTCTGTCCGTACTTCCAGTTTGTCCGGTCAAGGATGAATTCGCGTGGCTGCGCGGCGGGAAGGAGGGTCAGGACGACCCGGGCGACGTCGGCCGGTTGGATGGGATGACGGTCAAAGAAGCGCTCCACACGCCGGATGACGGAGGCGGTGTGCGCGCTTCCGGGGAAGCGCGCCGCGAGTTCAGCATGCCGGACGTCCTTTCCCCCAAGGAGAGCGAGAACCATGAGGGAGAGCAACTCGACCTGATTCTTGCGGAACTCTGGGAAGTGCGCGGTGAAGCAGCGGATCAGCTTGGCGAGGATATCGGGGGACGCGTTCTGTTCTCGCGTGTCAGCCGAACTTTTTCAAGGCCCTCGGGAAAGTGTCGGGTACTGAGGGCTATGCCTGTCTGACCGGGAACGACCCGGCTTTGAGGTTTTTCTCCTAGAGGGACATCAACGAAAACCGTATCTGTTGGCTTTTAATCCAAGCCGAGCGAGTTGAAAAATACCGATTTTGAAAATCATATGGAAGCCGTAATAAATTGGCGAATTTCAGCGGTCAATCATTCCCAAAACGCGGGCGTTGAGAGTCGTGACGATATGAGGTTCTGAAGGGGTCACCTTATGGGGTATCATCTCGCAGATGACGGTGCAGGGATCAAAACGACAAAGTCAAACGATTCAGTTTTATCTTCGGAGCGTTACCCCCAATTTCGGGGAGGAACTGCCTGCCTCCAAGATTTTAGGGGTGACATTATGACCGAGCAAGAAATCGATCTCAGCGCATTGTGGCGGGGGATTCAACGGCGTTTATTTTGGATTTTAGGCACGGCCTTGTTGCTGGCGTTGGGCGTTTACTTTTGGTCACGCGCTCAGGCTCCGGTCTATGTCGCCAGTGCTACCCTTATTTCAGCCAACAGTGCCACGAGTGACCCCGTTTTTAGTGGAGCAACCGTCAAAGCCCCGCCGCTGCCAGAGGGCGCAGTGCAGCAGGCGTTACAGAGCACCCAAGTCATTGTGCCTCTGATCACCGCCTTTAGCACCCAAGAGGGCGTGTCTGCCGAGGAAAAATCGCGGATCACCCAAAACCTGAATTTGGAACTCAGCGAGCAGCGACTCAAGACCGTCACCTTGGTCTCCAGAATTGATCAGTTCAGCGGTGGCAACGGGATTTATACACTGAACGCCAAAGCACGGACTCCCGAGGCGGCCACCAGCCTCGCCAATCTTGCCAGTCAGGCCCTCCGCAATTGGGACGGTGACCGAGCCAAGGAAAACATTCGCCGTGCAGCAGCGGGCTTCCGCGCCCAATTGGGGCAGGTGGATGAGCAACTGATAGAGCAAAATACCCTCTCTAACCTGGAGCGTCAGACGTTGATTGCTCGCCGCGCCAACTTGCAGTCGAGTTTGGCCAATGTGATCATTCTGGAAGAGTCTGCTGTAGGCGTGCTGAGCCGCTTGTCGGACGCTGTGCCGCCCCGCGAACCTCAATCGCCCAAACCCCTCCGGAACGCTGTGTTGGCTGGTCTGCTGGGTCTCCTGTTGTCTGCAGGCATCGTTGCCCTGATCACGGTACTTGACCGTACCATTCGCAACGAAGACGATCTGCTTAGCCTCAATCTCCCGACGCTAGCGGTGGTTCCGCGCCTGCGCCAACGCGACATCCTGCTCAACGGCATCGTGCGTGCGGCTCGTCAGGCCGGACTCTACGAGGCCATCGGCTTCTTGCGGGTCAATGTCTTGACGGCCTTGCAAGGGAAGCAGCACCCGATTTTGATGGTTACCAGCACCGCTCCTGGCGAAGGCAAAAGCAGCCTCACCGCCACTCTTGCCGACGGTTTTGCCTCCAGTGGACAGCGGGTGCTGATCATTGATGCTGATTTGCGCCGGGGCACCCAAGAAGTAGTCTGGGAAAAATTCAATGAGGCTGGGCAATGGCATCAACTGGTGGGTACAGGCGGGGCACGCAGCACCCGCGAAGCCTTCCAGAATCCTGAGAACGTACAGGTCTTGCAGGTTGAAGAGAATGTAGACATGCTGCCTGCTGGGCCAAGCATGCATGACAGTCTTTCCTTGCTTAATCAAGCGGATTTGGGCAAGGCGCTGGCTCACTGGCGTCAAAGCTACGATTTGATCCTGATCGATAGTGCGCCGCTGCTGGCCTTGGCTGACAGCTTAGTCTTGGGCGAGCATGCCGACGCTGTGCTGATGATCTGTGAGTATGGTCGAACCCCAGCGCAGTCGGTTCGGGCAGCGTTACGCCGTGCGGAACGCGGCGGCCTGAAGATTATGGGTTGCGTTATCAATAAATCAGATGCGCGGGAAGATAAGAGCTATGGATATTCGTATGCTTATTCAGCTCGCAAGTAATCACGCTGTATAGTTTAAGTTGGTGTGCTTAATAACGCTTCGTTTGAGTTAGGGATAAAAGATGAATTCTAAGAACTTTGGTGTCAATTTAATGATCACATATGGATCCAATATATTTCTTGGAGTGCTTGGGGTAATCTTTGTTCCTATTGCACTTCGGAAGTTGGGTTTGGAGGGATTTGGTGTTTTTGCTCTTTATACAACGATTCTTTCGGCAATTGCGTTAATTGATCTTGGTATTGGCAGGAATCTTTCTAGAAATTTGGCGACATGTGAAAGCGTTGATGTCGGGCAAAATGTTGTAAGCCTAGTCATAGCTTTATATTCAATTATAGTCGCTTTTATTGTTCTTATATCTCCTATTATTGCGCTTGTAGTTCCAAAACTTGTTTTTGGCACTATAGAATATGTAGATGTGCTTGGTGTCATAACTTATATTGCTATATTTGAATATATCTTGTCGATTCCATGTAATATTTATATTTCTACAGCTGTTGCCAGAGAAAAATTTAGCCTACTTGCTACCTATAACAATATTTCTGGATTGTTAAAATATTCAGTAATGTTCTTGGCGCTCTTTATATTTAAAGATCCACTTCTTCTTATAATTGCTGTAAGCATGAGGAAAATTATTGATATAGTGATCGCAAGGTTAATTTTAGGGAAAATAGAACACTACAATTGGAAGCCTGTTTTTTCATATGTACCTTTGAGGGTATTTGCGGTGCAATCATTCAATTATTCTATTCCTCAACTACTTCAGACAATGGTTATTTTGTCAAGTTCATTCAGTGTTGGAAGTACATTTGGTTTGGTAGGACTGGGCGTTTATCGCAGCGCGTTTGACATAGCAAATCGCATATGGTTTTTTTCAAATGGTCTTGGCTTAGTAGTTTTTCCGAGATTGGTAAAATTAAATAATTCAAATGAGGGTCGTCAGCAAATTAAGCGTTTACTACCCATGCAAATGTTGCTAAGTTGGATGCTTTATTTATCTATAGCTATTGTTGTAATTGTATATGGCAATCAAATCCTGCCTTCAATAGGGATTTCCGATTATCAAATTATTAGCATGATTAAGCTTCTGGTTTTGGGTGTATCTTTAAATGCTCATGCTAATCTAGCATATGAAGTTCTACAGTCTCGTACTGACTTTGTCAGGTTAAATATCGTGTGCGTCCTATCTCTTGTGTTGTTGTTGGGAGTATATTTTGCTTTTAAAGACCACATTGGAGTTCTTAGTATTGGGTGGGCATGGGTTATTAGTCAGTCCTTCTACGCCTTCATATTGGATGAATTTGCTCAGAGAGGTCACTGGCAGATATATCTTCTCAAAGCCTCTTTACTCCTTGTTACAATATACAGCTTGATAAGTTTACCTAGTGAATCCTATATGGCACTATCACTATATGCGGTCTTAGGTTTTGCGGCGTTTTGTGTAGCGATTAAACTATTTCGTCGGAACTTAGTATGAAATATTTTTTGAGGCTTCCCAAAAACAAAAGCAGCCATTCAAATGCAGTGGTTTTCCTTTGCATTTTCCTATTCTTTCAGGCAGATTTAAAAGTGACAGTGTGGCCATACATTCACTGGGTAATAGCCTTTGTGGGTTTGTTATTATTGATATGCATAAGAAACACAGCCTTTAAAATTGATAGGCGAGATCTATTTGTTCTAATGCTTATACCTCTTGCAATGGCAATAAATTTTTTAATTGTTCCTTCGATCGAAAATGTTATTCAAACATACAAAGTTGCCATAATCTTCATCTCAATTTATATTATATCGAATTTTCTGTCCATAGTAAATTTTAAAAGTATTTTGACTGCTAGCCTAGTGCTAAATTCGCTATTTCTTTTGTTTGGAATACTTGGTCTCTCGTGGGCAGCACGTATTCTCACTGGAGATGGAAGATGGGGAACATTATTCAACTATCCAGGTTCGCTGTACAAAGTTGGATTATTCATGATTGTTTTTGGTATTTATGGAATGATTAAATCAAAAAATAAGATTGGCTATTCTCTAACGACTGTATTATGTCTGTTTGTTATGTATATGGATGGATCCCGAACTGCGTTTATTTTATTAGGTGTTGCTTTGGTATATATCATATTTATAATGATTATTGAATATCTTTCAAAAGGTGGAACCTTTGCAACACTAAGGCTTCTTGTGGTGTTTATGACGATTTCAATCAGTTCAATCTTTGCTGTCAATTATAAACCCATTCAAGAGTCAAGAATTTATAAGACAATTCTAGAAGTGTTGAGCGGGGAGGGTGGTTTAGCGAAGGCTGATAATATTCGTTACGACATGCTTACGCGAGTGCAGGAAGAAATAACACAACATCCGATAGTAGGTATTGGTATGGGCAACACCTCGACTATAGTTAATGGTGAATCAATCACAATTCATAATGCTTATCTTCAAATTTGGAGTGACGCAGGCATTTTAGCTGTGCTAGCGCTGTTGTTATTAATGACTTATGGAGTTTTTCAATCGCGTCTTTATATACGTGCCGCTATGCAGACGAAGAGTGTGTTTCATGGCGCCCAGGCGTACAATTTATCGTTTCTGCTTATCATTATGCCTATAACGAACTTGTTTCACCCGTTTAGTACTGAGTGGTCAGACTGGTCAGCATATCTATTAGCTATAGCTTGTACTAGAGTTTTAGGTGGTTCGGAGGATGCTCATGAGGACGTATGATCTGCAAATCACTGTGGTAATAGCAACTTACAACCGTTTCGATTTACTCAAACGGGCCTTAAACTCAGTTAGACGACAAGTTATACCCGTCTACGAGGTTATAGTAGTAGATGATTGTTCCACAGATGAGACCTCGAATATAAGAAAGTATTATCCTGAAGTAAAACTCTTAAAGCAGAGCGAGAACGGTGGACCTGGGCCTGCACGTAATTTAGGAATAATGGCAGCATCGGGTAATTTCGTTCTTATTTTGGATGATGATGATGAATTAGTCGTCGACTGTACTTCGGTTGTATATAGGCGTCTTTCTGATATTACTAATTTAGATCGCTTCCCCGTAGTACAATTCGCACACTCAAATGGTCGTCTGACTAATTTTGAACGCTTTAAATTGGTGAAATTAGAAGATTATTGGTCTGGAGCAATAACAGGCGATTTTCAGCCCCTAATAAACGTTAAGCAGTTTAAAGACCTTGAACTCTCTTATCCTGATAATAGAATTGGGGGTGAAAACCTACTTTGGTGGCACATTGCAGATGATTATGGAATTCCAACTTGGTATGATACGATAGGATTAGTAAATGATGATGCCACACTTCGACTTACGTCAGTAATAAGTCAGATAAGACATTCGAAACAGCATCTGGCATTGGCAATTCAAACACTGAGCATTTTTGGCAGCAAGATGGAGATACAAAATCCGAAGATGTTCCATTCTCGCTTATTGGCTGTATTTGTCTATGCAAAACTATCTGGTGACGAAGACTCAATGCACCGATCAATGGTAGATTTAAGACGTACAGCATCCCCACCAGTATTTAGCATTTTGCGGATTTTGTCTATTGTTCCGTTGAAATTGTTCACTATTCTTTTTACCGCGTATAGAAGGGCGGAAAGATGAGAATTTTGCATATTATTCCGGAACTGAAAACCGGCGGCGCAGAAAAAATGCTAGTAGATATAATTGAAGAGCAGATTGATCTTGGTGCAGAAGTAACAGTACTGATATCAAAGAGACTTAATAATAATTTGGAGGAAAGGGTTTCTAAACTGGCTACCCTAAATTGTTCGAACATTTCAGAGTTTTACAGCATAAGTGCGATAGCATTTTTAGTAAAATACTTAAGAAACAAGAATTTCGATGTTGTTCATTCACACCTTACTCCATCCCAAGTGTCTTGTTTTTTTGCATATATTTTCAAGTCAACTAGGGCTCTATACATAACAACTGAGCATAACACTTCAAATAGACGTCGTAATACGTTCATCTATAGAATTTCAGACTATTTAATATATTTGCCTTACAAAAAAATAATTTGTATTAGTGATGGGACTGCGGAGAGTCTAAAAAATTGGCTTCCATTAACATCAAACAAATTAGAAGTTATACTAAACGGGATAAGAATTGATGACTATATTAATAAGTACTCTAAGATAAGTAATGATCGTAGTGGTTTTCTTACTGTAATCTCTGTGGCGCGTTTAGAGCCTCAAAAAGACCATGACACACTTATTCGTGCCATTGTATTCTGCCCTCAGGTGAAGCTTCTCTTAGTGGGAGAAGGGACACGTCGCGCGATTTTGGAGACCCTTGTAAGTAGATTAGGGCTTACTTCGCGTGTGGTTTTTTTAGGAAATCGCTCGGATGTTCCCGCCCTACTCGCAGCCGCCGACGTGTATGTTCAGTCTTCGCACTGGGAGGGGTTTGGCTTAGCTGCTTTAGAGGCTATGGCTGTCGGATTACCCACGATAGCTTCTGACGTTTCTGGTCTACGTGAAGTTGTGGGAGGAGCAGGAACACTTTTTACACCTAGGGATGAGTTGGCACTGGCAGACGCGATAAATTCTATGGGTAACGACTCTTTTAGAAAAACGGTTGCCGATAACTGTTATGTGCGCGCTCAAGCATTTGATATCCGTGCTACAGCGGCCGCATATATGCGTGTTTACAAAAGATTCACTCATGACACTGATATTGATTAGTGGATTGGAGATATGATGAAGATTCTAATTACGGGTGGGGCAGGTTACATTGGCAGTACTGTCGTCTCGGCACTTGCTGATGCAGGCTACAGTCCAGTTATCATAGATTCGTTGATTCAGGGGCAACCTGAATTTGTCTCGCTGCATCCGTTGTATGTAGGTGATATGGCAGATCCTGAATTACTGGAGCGACTCTTTTCCGATCACCCCGATATCACTGTGTTGATGCATTTTGCAGCACTCATAGATGTTGAAGAATCTATGCGTCTCCGCTCTCTCTATTACACAGAAAACCTATTCAAGGCGGCCACATTGACCCGTTGGGTGTTAGAGCGTGGCGTAAAGCAGATTATCTTCAGTTCCACTGCAGCGGTGTACGAAGGCGGTACAGGCTATAGTGGACTGGCAGAAGAGGCTCCGGTACACCCACTCAGCCCCTATGCTCGCTCCAAGCTGATGTTCGAGTCAGTGCTATGCGATATGTGTATTGAGGCAGGTGCTTCAGCTGTTGCCTTGCGCTATTTCAATCCCATTGGTGCTGATCCAATGATGCGCTCCGGGCCTTACAAAACTGATCCATCCCATATTTTGGGCAAGCTGACAGCTCTCGCTGCCAAAGCGGGTGGCGAATTCGTAATCAACGGCGATGATTACCCTACGCGTGATGGTACCCCTGTCCGCGACTACATTCATGTATGGGATTTGGCGCAGGCCCATTTGGCGGCGCTGAGTTATGTCGTGAGGCCCACGCAATCAGCTGGTGACCTCATTATTATTAACGTCGGTTCTGGCGTGGGTGTGACCGTTCGTGAATGTGTAGACGCCTTTTTAGATGTTACTGGACTGCCTATTAACGTGCGCATTGGTGGGCGGCGGGCAGGTGACACAGCTGGGGCATTTGCGGATACAAGTCGGGCGCAAACCCTACTCAATTGGACGCCAAAGCTGACTCTTAGGCAAGGTATTCAAGACGCTTTAACTTGGCAGTCCCTCAGAACACAGCAGGCCAGTTCAATATGAAACCTACCCTGATGTATCTTTTGACCATCCCCCAAAGTGCCTTGTGGTATCTGCGGGGCCAGTTGGCTGAAATGCAGCGCCGTGGTTATGAAACGGTTTTCGTGTCGTCTGTGGGCGATGGCGGGGAGTTGGCCGAGGTCAGCCGTCAAGAGGGAGTCCGTACCTTTCCATTAGAGGTCAGCCGCGAGATTGATCCCGTTCGTGACCTGCGTTCGATGTGGCAGTTGCATCAGATTATGCTCAAAACGCGGCCAGACATCGTCAATTTTGGCAATCCTAAAACTGGACTTGTCGGCGGTATCGTCTCTGCTCTGTGGAGGGTGCCCGTGCGAGTGTATACGCTTCACGGCCTGCGGCTAGAAACTTCAGTAGGAGTCAAGCGTCAGCTCCTGGTGTGGACGGAGCGGCTCACCATGCTGTGTGCCCATCAAGTGGTGGCTGTGAGTCCAAGCTTGCGCGAGCGTTCGCTTGCCTTGGGCCTGGTGTCGCCTGAAAGGATCATCACACTTCATCACGGCAGTGTCAACGGAATTCGGGAGATGCGCATTGAACATGCGAAAGTTCAGGCCTTGCGTCTGGAACTGGGACTTCCTGAAGAAGCGCTCGTCTATGGGTTCGTGGGTCGGTTGACCCGCGACAAGGGGATACGCGAACTGGTCGCTGCTTTCCATCACTTGCATCAGATGTACCCGCAGGCACGCCTGCTGCTCGTCGGTGACTTTGAGACGGGTGATCCCGTAGATGACACCACGCGGCATCAGATCGAGACCACGGACACGATCATATCTGCGGGCTACGCTTCAGATGTCGTGCCCTACTATGGCCTGATTGATGTGTTGGTACTGCCCACCTACCGGGAAGGTTTTCCCACAGTTGCGTTAGAAGGAGCGGCGCTAGGACTTCCACTGATCACCACAGACGCCACAGGCGCACGTGACGCAGTGCAAGAGCAGGTGACTGGCCTAAGGGTAGCCGTAGGTGATGTTGATGACCTCGCACGGGCGATGAAACGTTTGGCGCATGACGAACCTCTGCGGCGGCGTCTTGGTCAACAGGGAAAAGCGTGGGTACAGCAAGATTTTGCTCAGGAGCGTCTGTGGCAAGAATGGGACACGCTCTACCAACAGCTTCTGGCCAAAGCTCAGGCGGGTCGGTCATCTCATCCACGAAGTTTGAACGGGCTTTGGTGGGTTGCTCTTTGCACGGTTTTCGTATTTACGCTGATAAATTTGCTCATTCGCCGCCCGTCTCACGGCCTGCGTGGTTACCAGAGAGGTTAAGGATGCACAAGCGACTGCTCATGACGGGGGCCACTGGCAATACTGGCCTAGCCACCCTTACACGTCTCCGGACCATACGACCTGATCTTCCGGTACTGGCCTTAATTCGTCAGACGACTGATCCGGCCCCCCTCGAGCAGTTGGGGGTGCCTTGGCATGTCTGTGATCTAGACCGGCCTCAAAGCTACTTGGGGGTTGTCAAACCGGACGATGTCTTGTTAGAAACCGCAAATCTTCGCCACGCCCGTACTATGCTGCCCGCAGTGGCTGAGGTTGGGGTGAGACGGTCATTTTGCGTAACAACTACAGGTGTGTTCTCGAAACACCATTCCTACTCCGCGCTTTACCGTGAAATTGAAGAAGAAATGAGGCGCGGCCCAGTTGAAACTACCCTCCTCCGTCCCAGTATGATCTACGGCAATGAGCGCGATCACAACATGCACAAACTGTTGCGCCTGGTCGCCAAGGTTCCGATCTATCCCGTGTTCGGTTCAGGGCGGGCTCTGATGCAACCTGTTCATGTAGAAGACTTGGCACACGGAATCGCGCAGGCAGTCATTCAAGATGCACGCGGCGAGTTTAATCTCGCAGGGCCTGAAGCGTTGCCTTACCGTCAAATTGTGGATGAGGCATTCCATGCTGTCGGACGGCGTGGCCTGATGATTTTCATTCCAGTCCGTCCAGTGGCGGCTGTTGTCGGACTCCTGCAACGGGTGCCCCGCTTTCCACTCAAGCAGGAGCAAATTATTCGGTTGCAAGAGGACAAGGCATTTGACATCTCTGCCGCCCAGCGAGAGTTGGCCTATACGCCCCGAATGTTCTTCTCTGGCATTGCCCAGGAAGCGTCCCAGCTGCGCCAACTGGGCATGTTGTGACGCCTTTTAATCCGCCTCCACTGCTGTCTACCTATCTGCAGATGAAGCAGTTGTGTGACTGTTTGGCCGCAAGTATCGCCCTGTTGGTGCTGTGGCCCGTACTACTCGTGGTGGCGCTCCTTATCTTTTTGGATGATCCAGGGCCTGTGTTGTTCAAACAGGAGCGGGCTGGACGTTGGCATAAACCTTTTGTCATTTATAAATTCCGAACCATGAAGCGAAATACTCCCAGTATCTCCACCGAAGAGATGCGCCGTTTGGGTTTGACGCCTTACACTCGTCTTGGCCCTTTCTTGCGCCGCAGCAGCTTGGATGAATTGCCGCAGCTCCTCAACGTGATCCGCGGAGAGATGAGTTTGGTCGGGCCGCGCCCAGCATTGCTGACACAACAAGTGGTGCTCACGGGCAGAGAACAGCGTGGAATTCACCAGCTGCGTCCAGGGATCACTGGCTTGGCCCAGGTGACGGGACGTGATGATTTGCCCGACGACCAGAAAATAGAACGCGATTACACTTACTTGCGGCACCTTGGTCTCTTGACTGATGTCCTTATTCTGATTTACACGCTACGGAGCTTGACCGGGGCACGCGGCGCGTATTAAGCGGTTGCGGATGGGCCAGGCTGGATTCTGATTTCCTATCCCTAGGAGTACATGGTATGAAGGTAATTCCATCATCAATTCTAAAATTCATTTTTGACTTAGTTCTTTGGACGTTAGCGGCGCTTTTGGCATACGCTTTCCGCAAACCTTCCCTGTTGGCTTCCGGCATCCCGGTGAATGTCTGGGGCTACGTCCTCCTGAGCATGGTCGTCATGGGCCTGTTGGCGTGGCACTACCACCTCCCCCGGCAGGCCTGGCACCGGGCGGGAATTCTTGACCTGACGGTGTTGGCCCGCGCTGTGGCCGTAGCGACGCTGATTATGTTTGCTCTGGGCTTTGTCCTGCAAACTTGGCTGCAACTTCCCCGCAGTGTGCCGCTGTTGGCCGGAGTGTTGGGTTTTTTGCTGATGGGCGGCGTTCGGCTAGCCACCCGCCTGACCAGCGAGCAGACGCGGCGCCAGGTTGCCGGGCCGCAGCAGCGGGTTCTGATTGTCGGTGCAGGAGACGCGGGCAGCCTGATAGCCCGTGAGATGCAGCGTCACCCAGAAGCGGGCTTGCTCCCAATTGGATTTCTGGATGACGAACCCGGCAAGCAGCGTCAGCGGGTGGTGGGCCTACCTGTTTTTGGACGGATTGAGGACTTGCCCGCCGTGGTCCAGCGTGAGGGGGCACAGGAAGTCTTGATCGCGGTGCCGTCGGCAACCGGGGATTTCGTTCGCCGTGTCGTCGATCTGGCCCGTGATGCCCAGCTTCGGCACCGCATCATTCCCGGCGTCTTTGAAATCCTTAGCGGTGACGTCAGTATCAACCAGATTCGGGATGTCAATTTGGAAGACTTGCTGCGTCGCCCGGCGGTCAAACTCAATACCGGTGAAATTGCGGGATATATCCGAGGCCGCGTCATTCTGGTTACCGGCGCAGGCGGTAGCATCGGCTCCGAAATCGTCCGTCAGATCGCTGCATTCACGCCGTCCACCATTTTGCTGTTCGGGCGGGGCGAAAACAGTATCTTCGGTATTCAGCAGGAATTGGCCCGAACCTGGCCGGAAATCAAGCAGATGGGTCTCATCGGAGATGTGCGCGACGAGGCCCGCCTGCGAACGGTGTTTAGAGACTACCGCCCGGAAGTGGTCTTCCACGCGGCGGCCCATAAGCACGTGCCGTTGATGGAACAGACGCCCTCTGAGGCGATCCTGAACAACGTGATGGGCACGCGCAACGTCGTTGATCTGTGCTTGGAATTTGGTGTGGCCCGCCTCGTGAATGTCTCCACTGATAAGGCTGTCAATCCGACAAGCGTTATGGGGGCGTCCAAGCGTGTCGCAGAAATGGTTGTGTCAGCAGGTGCCGCGCGCGCCCGTGAAACACAGGCCTTCGTATCCGTACGGTTCGGCAATGTGCTGGGCAGCCGGGGCAGCGTCGTGCCCACGTTTATGGCCCAAATTCGGGCAGGCGGCCCCATCACCGTCACGCACCCGGAAATGGTGCGCTACTTCATGACCATCCCCGAAGCGGCCCGCCTCGTGTTACAAGCAGGTGGCCTCGCTGAAAACGGCAAAGTCTACGTGCTTAACATGGGTGATCCCGTCAAAATCTCTGATCTCGCCCACGACGTTATTCGTCTGAGTGGTGCTCAAAATGTGGACGTGGTCTACAGCGGCATTCGCCCCGGCGAAAAATTGTATGAAGAACTGCTGACCAGCGGGGAAGGTACGGACGCCACCACCCACAGCGAAATCTTCAGCGCCAAATTGGGCCGGGTAGAACCGACGACGATTCATGAACAGCTGCGCCTGCTGCGTACCCACGCTGAGCAGAACGATGCAGAAGCGATCCGCAAGGATCTGGCCCGCATGATTCCGGAGAATAAATTTGGGAGCATCCGCTGATGGCAAAAATTTAATGACTGGTGGTGGCGGGCGGCTCGGAACTGAACTACAAGCGCTGTTGCCCCAAATTCTTGCACCCAGTAGCCGTGAGCTAGATGTGACCGACCTAAAACAAGTTCGGCGTGTCATTGAGCGGGAGCAGCCTGAACTGATCGTGCATGCGGCGGCGTACACCAATATTGGGGCAGCAGAGCAGGAGCGCGAGCAGTGCTGGCGGGTCAACGTGGAAGGAATAAGCCACGTCGCCGAGGCTACCCGAATGGTTGGAGCGAAGCTTATTCACCGCGAATAGATAGCGTAGTTTTTGGAGATTGGTTACACTGGTTGCCCGTTCGCCAGAGCACTCCATAGGTGGTTTTAAGCTGGTTTCACGTACGTTTCGCTGAACGGCTGCCCCGATATCCCGACGGCCAGTCCTATCCGTAACAATTTGCGACCAAGCGCGATTAACGCCACCTTGGCAGGTTTTCCATTGGCTCGTAAACGCCGATCAAGAGTTTCCACGCAGGGATTTATGGCGACAGCAACGAAGGCCCTTGAGGTGGGGATTGAAATTCCCCGGTCTCGTGGGCCTTCATGCGAAGTGTCTCTGCCTCGCTCCTCCAGCCTACCGCTCAGCATTGTGACTGCGTTGTTGAACCTTGCCACCCGTGTGAGTGGCATCGCCCCCTACAGCACCGTCCGGAAAAGCACGCTGTGCCATGGACTGGCACAGCAATCGTTCACGACGAACCAAGATCTTCAGCGTCGCGCCAAGAATGCGCCCTGTGGCGCATTTTTGGCCATAGACTTTGTGATGGTGCCGCACGCGGGGCTGGAGATGGAGGGTCTGAACTTTCATTACAGTGGGCAGGCACGGACTCAATTGGGCCATCAATTCACCTCAGCAGCCTTGGTGAAGTTTGGGGCCGATCCGACGCCACTGTTGGAGCGGTTCAAAGTCTCTGGCCTGTTGGAGACGCCCGCGTATCCGTACCGCACCGCGACCCAAGAGATGATTCACACCGTCACGCAGTGCCGGGAGGCCGGGGTGTCCATCGTTGGGGTGCTGCTTGATGTAGAGTTTGGACGAGATGAGGTCGTGACCTTCAGTCACGACACCCAGATTCCCGTCCTGGTGCGTGCCAAGCGGAATATGAGTGTTGAAGTTGAGGGTGAGACACTCACCCTCAACGCACTGGCGGTGCGTTTTCTCCCCGAACGGTGCCATCTCTATGCTGAGTTCGCTTGGCGTGTCCGTCGGCTCCCCGTGTCGCGTGCAGTCGGGGCCTTCGATGTGCTGATCGTTTGGCGCAAGGTTCATGGCGAATGGAGCTGCTTTTTCCTGTTCAGCACGTTTGACCCTGCCTTGACCGTCCGGACGTTGTTGCGGGCCTGGAAGGCCCGCTGGGGTATTGAGGTCATTCACCGCTTGATGAAGCAAAACTTCGCGCTGGGACGCTGCCGTTGTCGAACCATCCAAGCTCAAGACAACTGGGCTTGGTGCGTGGTCGAGGCTCTCCATGCGGTGCTGCTCGTCCGTCAGGAGCAGCCGCAATTGGCGTGGCGAGCGGCTCAGCGCCGGGCGGCACGACACACGGAGTTGTACGTCCTGACCGAGGTGCAGCCTGTGGCACAACAACCCCACGCCGCGTGACACGCGATTGGGATACCCGTGGAAACTCTTGGTAGAAAGAAAATTCGCCTTCGGAAGGCCCGGTTCGTCAGGGGCATCTCAGTAAACCAGCGGTATCGGGAATGCGGAAGAGCCGCACAAGCGAGGCAAGCTCATGTTGTGACAGAGCAAAAAAGCGTATTTGAGTCGGCGAGGCGCAGAAATTCTGAGGTACAGGAAGGGAGCCGTGCGCAGGCGTCCGTCACGCTTCCAGCAGACGTTTCGCTGAACATTGAACGTTGGCACACCCTCAGGGTGCAGTGGAACGATCAGGCGTAAATACCAAGGCCCTGATGTTGAGGTTGCGATCAGCCAATTGTTTGAAATAAGGATTGTTGAGCGTCACACTTATGGGAGTATCCATTACCTGCAGCGCTATATTTTGTGGTTGTGCAGACGTTTGTATGGACTTCAATACAATGTTCTTTTGCCGAAATGTGAGATTTGGGAAGACGTTTAGACCTGCTCTTCCCAAAACCCCGACTGAAAGGATACCAGCACTGCAAGGCCGAATGGTCATTGGAACACTGAAGATCAATGAAGCTGTGCGGGTGGCGGTATTCCACTCCCCCCCTGTAGACTTCGGAACATCAATGTTGACCTCATTACATCTTACGCCTGTAAATTTGAAAGCTTCCAATGTGGCGACTCTGACATCAGAGAGGTAATAGTCATTGAAGTAACCAATAACTAAACGACCACGATGGGGAACGCGCACCTTGACGGTTTTCAGATCTTCAAAACCTTCTTGGAGCAGCAGCTCTCTGTCTAAAGCCACCTGAAGGATGGGTGCCTCGTTTGCCGCCACTTCACCATCGGCAGTGATGGTCAGGGTACCTGCACTACACACTGCCGCCTCTATCCATGCAAAACCCTGAAAATCGACCTCAGTCTCCTTTAAGGAGACTCCATTTCCCTCCCGCTGATATCCGATGCGGAAGCGTGGCGGCTGTATGCAAGCCAGTTTGGGCTCAACGACTCTTAAAGGAACTGCTGATGAGGAACGCTGAGATTGCCACGTCACTATTGTGGTCAACAGTGCCAAGGGTAAGAAGAACAATATACGAGACGAAACACTCATAAACGCTGCCTAACCGTCCAGCGTTTGATACTCAGAGGCTGGATATGAAGGGAAGAACGTCCGGGCAAGAGACGCAATTCTAAAGTTTGTTCTTCCTGCAGAGGCAAAAACACCTTAAAAGTCAGCAGAGGCGAAATGGACTCTGAAATCTCAAAAGACAACGTTTCCAATGGCTTACAATAGCTATTGCAGCTATGAAGTGCAGCTCTATATTGTCCAGAGGGGGCGTTCAATTGCACAAATGCAGTGTATTGTTTTTGGCTTACATTGCTATTGGGAGCGATCAAAAGTGTTATCTGTTCTCGTTGGGTTAGGTGTGGGGTCATGATCAGTGCATTAGCGAACAGCGGCGTCGACAACACCGCTCCCAGCCCTGCTCCCAACCATCCTGCTGAGGCCTTGAGCACCGGCATATGCAGCAGTTGCATCCCGGCTACCACCCAAAACACTTCCCCGAAGAACGGAGTGGGCACCAGCAGGGTATTGTCGGTGATCGTGGCTGCCAACAGACCAGACAAAACGGCTACGGCCAAGGAGTTGCGGGTAGTCAAGGCCGCCGCTCCGATGGAGCCGAGCAGGACAAACAGGCCCAGCAGGCCCAAAGGCCCCGTTTCTGCCAGCTGCTGCAACGTCAAGTTGTGCGCGATCAGCCATGGACTGCCCAGCTTCTCGATCCACTCAGGACACCCTGTATTGTCTACTAACGTCGTGACCACCGGGCAGCTTTCCGAAGGCGGCGCGAGATACTTGCCGAGTCGGTAGCTGCCCACCCCTGACCAAGGCTCACTCTGAATCACGGTTAGGGTGTTGTACCAGACGATGTCACGGCCTGTTGTATCGGCACTGCCCAGCCGGGAGACGGCGCTGATGCCCAGGCGGTCTCCGACATAGAAGCCGCCTAGCAGGACGACTGCCCCCAGAAGGAGGGCCAGTGCGGTCTTGCGCCCCCGCCGGACAATCAGGCCCGCCATACAACCCACCAGCGCCGCCGCCAGTGGCCCCCGGCTGCCGGAGAGCAGCAAAATGCCAATAGCGGCCAGCCCCAAGGGAACCCGCCAGAGAAGGTGGCCCTGTATGAACAGCGCCGTCCAGATGCCGAATGCGCCTGCCAGACCGAGGGCGATGGGCGTCATATAGGGGTGCGTGAGGCGGCTGATTAGAAAATCGTTGCCGCCCGCCACACTAAAAATAAGGGCGGTGGCGTAAATGATCGCCACCCCAATCGCCAAGGGGCGCAGGCGCTGGCTGTCTTTGAGGGCCACCCCAACGCCGATCAGCCCGAACATTAGGGCCGTCCGGACGAGGGCGGTGGCACTGGCCAGCAGTGGTTCTGGAGAAAACAGGGCGGGTAGTTGCTGGCTCAGCGCATAGAACCCCAGAATCCACAGCACAGGCTGAGGCAGGGTGCGGAGGTAGGGCAGGGCCAGCAAGGCCAGCGGCGAGAGCAGATACATCGCTGGTGAAGCTGCCAGCCACGGCGCAATCCAGCGCGGCGGGGAGGCGGGGGAATCAGGGGGAACGGACACCCACGAACTATAGCGGGGTGGGGGCGCTGCGCGGCAGAGAAGCGGCGCAGGCCAGAGCAACCCCAATCACTGCGCTTTCGCCCGCCGCTGTACACCCCTCGTCTGGTGCGCTATACTCTGCAAAGAGTTTTCCTCAGTACGCAGTGAACAAGGGGCGCTCCGAGTAATCTACCGGACGCCTTTTCGTATTTTGGGATTCGAGGAGTAGAACATGGCCGCAGGTAAAGTGAAATGGTTTAACGCAGAGAAAGGCTTTGGCTTCATCGAAACACCCGGCAGCCCCGACGTGTTTGCACACTTCAGCGCCATCCAGAGCAACGGCTTCAAGAAGCTGAACGAAGGCGACGAAGTGGAATTCGAAGTTGAAGAAGGCCAGCGCGGAAAAGGCCCCCAGGCCAAGAACATCGTTGTCACGAAGGCTGCTCCTGCACCTGCGTTCAGCGACCGCCCCCGCCGCGACGACCGCTGGTAATCCGAGCACTCACTCAATGTAGAGAAGGGAGCCTTGACGGGTTCCCTTCTTTTTGTTGGGTTGTCGGTCTCTGGGCTTGAGTCCTCCGGAAAGTTCCGAGAATTTATACGGCCTCCGCGCCACTTGCAGCTCCCGTCACTTCAGGCTGTATTTGCCCCACTCGCTCGCCCCAGATCGCTGCGCCCACCCTTACGTTTTCACCTGTCGTTCGGACAATTGTTCTAGGTTGTCAGAAACCGGCTAGGTAAAGTGCGGAATGAAGCTGGCGCGGTTGTCGGTCACGCGCCCTCGGCCTTCCCGGATGCCCAGCCCACAGACTTCACTTCCCGCCACCCAGACGCCCAACACGGGATAGCGGGCCGTGCCGTCTTCGGCCATGAATTCAGGCAGGGCGGTGTACGCCTGCTCCACACAGGACAGATCTCCATACTCGCCGGGGGTGCTGGGTTGGCCGGGCAGGGTCACATTCTGCCCCTCGCGAGAGAACAGCGGTTTCAGCACACCCGGGATCTCCAGGGTGCCGGGATTCAGGGTGGCAGGCAACAGCAACTCATGTCCGGGAGACAGCTCGTGCAGCAGCGCCAGCAGGCCTTTACTGCTGCTCACCGCTTTCCAGAGGGGCTCGATGAAGCGGGTCTGGGTGGTGGCCAGGACAGGCGCGTCACGCGATTCCCAGGCGAATTCCAGCGGCCAGAGCCACATCAGGTTCCGAATGGGCAGGCTCCACCCGTCCAGCAGGTGGGCATGGTCGGGCGAGGTGCCCAGGTCTTCGGCAAAGAGCTGGCTGGTCGCCGCCCCAGCTGCCTGCGCCAGATCACGCAGATAGGTGACGGTGGCGTAGTCCTCGTCGTTGCGGGCGCTGCTGAACGTGACGTGTTGGAGGCCGTGCGCCCCCACCAGATGCTGCCACTGTTCGCCCAGACCCTCGTGAATGGTGTTCCACTGTGACAGGTCAGGAGCGAGCGCGCCGCAGGCTTGCTGGTCTTCCAGCCAGTGCCACTGACAGATGGCGGCCTCGATCAGGCTGGTGGGGGTCTGCCCATTGACTTCCAACAGTTTGGGCTGACCCTCTCCGCTGTAGGCCAGATCAAGGCGCAGATAGACGCTCGGATCGTCACGCTCCCAGGAGGCCTGCACGGCGTCATGCAACCAGACCGGAATCCCCAGTTCGGTCAGGCGGCGATGTTCTATGGCGTGCCCTGTGGCCGCCAGCACCAGATCGGTCAGCTCCTGACTGGCCGCCTGAAGCGTGCGAATCTGGGCCGAAGTGAAGGCGTAGGCAGCGGTTTCCGTCCAGTAGGGCACTGGATGTTCCGGCGTGGCGTCGAACCAGGTCATGCCCATGCTGGACAGCCGCCCGCGCCAGTCGGGCCGGGCCGGACAGGTCAGGCGCTGCATGTGCCTCTGCCGTTCCGGTGCAGGAATTTACCCGCCAAAGCTGCCGCCGGAGCGCGAGCCGCTGGTGAACCCGCCCCGCGAGACGGACGGCGCGGTGTAGCTGCCCACATAGGTGCCGTTCTTGAACTGCAGGCCGCTGGAGTTCACCCCCCCCGTGCGGCGGTAGCCCAGATAGGTGGTGTTGGTGAACCCACCCAGAAAGTAAGGCCCAAAGTAAATGAACCGCGCACCGCTGCCGCTGCGCTCACAGGGATAGGTCAGGCCGCGCTCGATCTGAACGCGGTAATACGCCCGGCATTCGGCCTCCGTGTTGAAGGACTTGCGCTGATACCCGTTCAGGTCAATGCGGTCGTCACTTCCCGCGCAGGCTGTGAGCAGCAGCGGCAACGAGGTCAGCAGGGGGAGGTGAAACAGTTTCTTCATGGCACCTCATCAAAGAAGTCAGGGACATACAGGATAACGGCTGCGCGTTACGGGGCCAGAGGGACGGGCCTCATTCTGGACGCTGAGCTACGGTGGTCTGTGCGGAGAGTGCCCAGCCCAAAGATGCCCAGGGCGGTGGTGACGGACGGCTGGCCCGTCAACCCTTCAGGGGTCAGCCGTGCGGTGCAGTGGCCGCCTGAGATCAGGGTGGCCCAGCTCCTCTACAACGTGATGTGGTAGGCGACAATGACTGGCACGATGAACAGCGCGCCCATGATAAAGGACAGGGCCAAGTTGTGTTCCTGCCGTAGCTCCCGCTGAATGTAGGCCAGAATCGGTTCACGGCGTCGGCGGGCCAGGCTGCCAAAGACCGCCACCAGCCCCAGGCTGAACATGATTAGAGACACCAGCAGGGCAATGCCAAACCAGGAGAACGCCTCACCCCACGACGCGGTCGCCTGACTCGGGGCGTCGGCAATCGTCCGACTGAGCAGCATGCTGAAGCCCAGAGACACCCAGAAGAACACCGCGCCAATGGCCGCCGTCTGATGATCTTCTATCTCCACGATCAATTCGCGGGGCCTGATCCCGAGCAGCACGCGGATAAACACCAGGCTGATCAAGACGGTGGGAATCCAGACCAGGATGTTCCAGAGGATTTCGGTGAGGATGAGGGAGGCGGTTGAAGTGAGATCCATGTTCTCCTTTGGTGCGGGGCCAGTGCGGGGCGCTGCCGTCCTTGCCTGCTGAAGCGGAGAGTAACACCAGAGCTGAGAGGCCGTCTCCTGCTGCCTATTGCCTGGGCCGCAAGTGCCGCCGAACGCCCCGGCCACCGACAGAACCCACGTGGCATTGACCATCCTCAATCAACCCGGGAATTTCCACGAGTCTGAACAAGGAGAGCGCCTTCACCAAGTCCAATTCTGCTTAGCGCAGCAGCTTGAGGAGGCCTGTGTACAATCCTAGAAACTGACCTTCATTGAGATTGCGGGCGTCATTCCAAGTGGCGCTGATACACAGCGTGCGGCCCGCTTTGGTTGTCACCTGCGTGGTCAGGTTCAGCACGCCGCCCTCGCTGCCGCCTTTGTAGCTGATGTCCTCAAAATCGTTGGCGTCTGCTACACCGGGATTGAACTGGGTTTCCGGCAGGGCAGCAACCTCGGCCATCAGGTTGCACAGCCGCTCGGTGCTGGCAAACCATTCCACGTCCTGCGCGACAGGGCCGCCTGCAAACACGCCTGTACCCGGCAGCAGCGCGGTGGCCGCCTGAGTCAACACGGCCCGCCGCGCCGCCCGGTTCAGGCCCGCCGAACGGTAGGCCCGCAGCAACTCCAAGTTGGCCGGATTCTTCAGTGCAAAGGCCTCGCGGGTACTGGGCATGGCCGTTTGCCCCAGCCGTGCTTCTACCGCCGCCCGCCCCACCACGCGCAGCAGCAGGTCGGTGGCGGTGTTGTCGCTCACACTGATCATGCGGGTCGCCAAATCGCGCAGGGAGTAGAGGCTGCCCGTCGCCTCGTTTTGCAGGCTCCCACTGGGCAGGCTCTTGTCGGGGTCCTCCAGCGTCACCTCATCCGTCCAGGCCCGCTGGCCCGCATTGATCTGGGCCTGCAACTCGCCCAAAATTGCCAGCTTGAAGGAGGATGCCACCGCCAGCAGACGGCCCGAACTCAGCGCGGCGAGTGGCGGCTGAGAACTGCCTACTTCGCGCACCAGTAGGCTGACCCGCCCCGGCAGCGCGGCAAAGGCAGCTTGAGCCTCGACCAATGTCGCAAACGAAGCTTCGGGTGTGGCAGGTGCGATCACGAGGCCCGAAATCTGGCCCCCATCATTGAGGGCAAAAGTCGTGACATTTAGTGTTCCGTTCTCGAAAATAACTTGTGGCACGGGTTGAGAAAGATCCACCCGCACGAAGGCTCCAAACTGGGCCCGCACACTGTTCAGGGTTTGTTGCAACGACGCCACAGGTACGGCGGCCAAAAAGTCTGGTGCAAAAAGGGCGGCGTCTACCTGTCCTGGCTCAAAAACGCGGGTCAGGAGTGAGGAGATTTGAGGCGTCTGGGCCGCAGGCGAACTTGGGCCGGGCACTGCGCCGAAGCTGGTCAGGCGGCCCTGCGCGTCTACAGGTGCGGTAGTAATCAGCAGCGTGCCGCGCTCAAAGACAGCCAGCGGTTGCCCCTGCCCCGGATCCAGCCGCACGAATGCCCCAATTGACTGACGAATCCCGGCCAGCTGCGCGTTGATGGTTTCAAACGTCACTTGAGCAAGGAATTCGGGCGCAAACCACTCGGCCTGCGGTTGCTCGGCCCCCAGTAAGCGGGTGATGGCCGCTGCAGAAGTGGTCACCTCACTGCTTTGAGCAGAGGCGACAGCAGAGGCAGTCAGGACAATCAGGACGTGAGGGCGCATACCTGACCGTAGCAGACCGCGGCCTTATAGACGTCAGGAGATGACCGGCTAACCATTTGTTTTATTCACGCGCTTCATCTACAGCCAGCGCATCGTAAACGCTTTTGCCAGCAGCGGTTCAGCGCCCGAACTCAGCAGCCCGCGCACCAGCCGTTCGCGCCTGCGCTGCGCTGCTGCTCCTGCCGGACGGCCAAAAAACATATTGATTTCGGCCTGCCGGGTGGCGATGCGGGCCGAGCGCAGACGACGCCGCTGGAAAGTGGCCAACGTTGCTGCCGAGGCTCCGCCGCTGAAAACATCTGCCAACGCTGCAGCGTCCAGCCAACCCAGATTCATGCCCTGCCCCCCAATCGGGCTGACCTCGTGGGCCGCGTCTCCGATCAGGATCAGGCGGTCCCGCACCATCTGGGCGGCCAAATGGTGGCGCACCTCGAAGGCGCTGAGCATCGAGCATTCGGCGTGTGGCAGGGCGTGGCCGCTGCGTTCCTGCACGAGGGTGGTCAGGTCGGCGGCTTCCGGCGCTGAGTGCAGCGAGTCTGTCCGGGCCACCCAGCGCCGCAATCCCCCCGGCAGTGGAAAAGATTCCAGCACCCCGCCCGCGTGCAGTCCGATCACCGCCGCCGCCCCAAATACGGTGGTGTCGGGAAAATCGCCCATCAGGTACTTGTCGGCGTAAGTGGCCCCCGGATACGGAATCTGTGCCAGCCCGCGCATGGGGCTGCGGCAGCCGTCCGCCCCGACCACGTAGCGGGCCTGTGCGCTGTGCGTCTGCCCGCGCTGTTCATAGGTAATCTGGACATGTGCCCCAGCGTCCTGCACTGCCTTCACCTCGGCCCCACGCTGAAAGGTGCCGGGGGCCAACCGCCCCAATTCGGCCTCCAGCATCTGCTCGGTACGCTGCTGAGGGAGCGACAGGATAAAGGGAAAGCGGGCTGACGCGGCCCGGAAATCCAGTTCACCCAGCACCGCGCCGCGCTCGCCGCGCACGAGGCCGGAAGTGATGGGCACGCCCGCCGCCAGCAGGGGAGAGGCGATGCCCAGCGCTTCAAAGGCCTCCAGCGCGGGGGGGTGGATGCCGATGGCCCGCGAATGTGCCCCCGCTTCGGTGCGGCGTTCCAAGACCTGAAAACTCAGGCCACGCGCCGCCAGCAGGCAACCTAGAAACAGCCCGACGGGGCCGCCGCCCACGATCAGCACGTCAAGCATGGGGAGCTTGGTACGTCAGCAGAGTGCGGTACGGCCACTGCCGCTGCACCCGCCAGCCTGCCGGGGCCACCTGCGCCAGTTCCGGGGCCGTGTAGCTGCGGCGAATAGACAGCATTCCGTCTTCCCGAATAAACGATCCCCGGAACCAGGGCCCGATGCCCACGCCGAACGCCGCATAGGCGAGGGCGCTGCGCTCCAGGTCGCTGTGAATCACGGCCACCCGGCACAGCCGCTCGGAGTCTTCCAGCAAGGCGGTCAGTTCCGGCGCGGTCAGGTGGTGGAGCAGATGGTTGGACGTGATGAAATCGAACGTTTGTCCTTCCTGCACGAGGTCGCCGCTGAAGGCCTGCCGGAACTGCAAGTTGGCCGCAGTGCCGAGGCTAGAGGCATACGCCACCGCCCGCGCGTCGGCGTCAATGGCCGTGACCTGCAGCCGAAAACCGTCGTGGGCCGCCCAGTATGCCAAACGGCGCGGCACATCGCCCCCGCCCGAGCCGATATCCAGCAGGGTCGCGGCCTGATCGCGCCTGAGGTATGGCCGAATCTGCCCGGTATACACGCCCCACCAACCCGACACCAACGCGTTCACGGCGGCAAACTGCGCGTAGGTGCGGTGCAACTTGGTCAGGTCGCAGTCGGGGTCATCCATGCGTTCGGTCAGTTCTGCGGCGCGGCGGCGAAAATCGATGTCGGGTCTCAGAGTAGCCTTTAGCACCATTAATCCAGTCCGGAGAGCCGGGTCATCAGCCCAGTCTCCACCGTCAGGCCGGGACCGAACGCCATTGCACAGACCCGCTCATCGTCCTGCGCCCCGTGCAGCAAGTCGCGCAAAATAAACATGACAGTGGCGCTGCTCATGTTGCCGTATTGCCGCAGCACATTGCGGGAAGGTTCCAATTGTTCGTCGCTCAGACCCAGCGAGGTCTGCACCTTGTCCAGAATGCTGCGCCCACCGGGGTGAATGGCCCAGCGCTGCACGGCGTTCTGCGGGCCAGCCGCCAGTGCAGGCTCCCGCGCCATCAACGGCTCCAGCGCTCCCGAAATATGCGTCTCAATAATGGAGGGCACATAAGTACTCAGCACCATTTCGTAGCCGAGGTCGCCAATTGTCCACGCCATATCGGCCTCGCCCACTCCGGCAGGCGTGAGCGTGGTTTCAAAATGATCCATTCTGAGCACCGGTGTGCCGGGACTGGGCAGGCGGGCGCTGACCAACGCGGCAGCGGCTCCATCGGCAAACACGGAACTGGCGATCAAGGTGTCGGCGTCGTTCGAGGAGCGCATGTGCAGGGTACACAGCTCGGCGCTGACCACCAGCACGACTGCGTCCGGGTCGGCTTCACAAAAGGCTTTGGCCATTTTCAGGGCCGGGAACGCTGCGTAGCAGCCCATAAAACCCACGTGAAAGCGCTGCACGTCGGGCCGCAGTCCCAGCGCGCGCACTACCGCGTAGTCGGGGCCAGGGGCAAAAAAGCCGGTGCAGGACACGGTAATCACATGGGTCACTTCATGCGCCGCAATGCCGGGACTGGCCACCATGACCTGCCGGGCAGCCTGCACGAACAGTTTGCTGGCCTCCACGATATAAAACTCGTTGCGTGCGCCTGTGCCGGGCTTCAGCATCCGGCGCGTTTCGGGGTCGAAAAACACGCCCGCACTTTCCCCCGGCCCGCGCTTAAATTCTCCGATGGCGCTGTGCCGCTGGTCTATCCCGGACGCATTGAAAATAGTGCCGATAATGCGCTGGCCGAGGCGGTCAAGTTCAGGTTGGGCCTTCAAAACATCCCGAATTTCGGATTGCGGGTAGGCGTACGGCGGCACCGCCGTTTCTAGGGCATGCAGAAAAACAGACATAGCGCAGGCTAAAGTGGCAACCTGACTGGCTCTGTCTCCTTTGTTGGGGTTGCATTGCCGTTTGTACAAAACAGGCCCAAAAAACATGACTGTTAAGCTTGCGTCAAGCCAGATTTGAATAGTCTATGGTTCGCGTGAATCATAAGGAATCCGTATCAGGCGTACCAAAAAGATTCTTGTCTCTTGTTCTGCCGCTGTCTTGGGCCGCCGTAAAGGAACGAATCTCGTATTCCAATTGAGCAGGCAAATCAGGTTCGGTCTCTCGGCGGCGGTGGTGTTCGGCCTGGGCCAGCACATGCACCGCCTGGCTCACTTTGCCCACCCACAGCGGCCCCTCGTACAGCACAGTCGACCGTTCGCCGTCTGCCCAACGCAGCGCGACCAGCCATTTTTTGGCTTGCATGACGGACACCCATTATGCTGGCCCGCATCTGTTGCACGCTTTGTTACGTGTGACACAGTGTCTGATGGGGGGAGGGTGGCTTGTCAGCGACTTGGCACCTCGCAGTCTCAGTTCCCCGTCAGGCAGCTTCATTTCACTTGCCTTCCGCTAAGCTAAGAGCAGATGCCCCGCGTTCCACGCTCCGTCCACCGCCGTTTCTGTGCCCTCATGGTGGCCGCCGTGCTGGGCAGTGTGGGCGCACACGGACAAACGGGTTCCGACCTGCGCGGCGTAACCCTGTGCCTAGACCCAGCGGCGGTACAGGTGGTTTTCGAGGACATGCCGCCTGAACGTGTGGCGCAGGCCCGGCCTCAACTGCAAGCAGCCCTGACGCAGCGCCTGACCACCGCCCTCCAGCAAGGTCAGGTGCGCTACGAACAGCGGCCCTCCTGCACCGGGCAAGTCGGCCAAACGCAGGCGCGGGCCAGCGTGCGCTACCTCGACCCACGCAGCTATATCGGCTACGGACAGGACACCTACAGCTATACCGTATCGTTGAAGGTCAATGCGGCTGGGGCTGAAGTCTCCACTGGAAAGCGCAGCTTTAGCGCCGGATGGTCTGAACTGTATGCGGAGGCGGCGGGCGGGCGGCCCTTTGAAGCGGTCATGATCGGCTGGGGCGAGGAACAGGCCCGTGACCTGACGGCTCTTTGGCGGCGAGACAACCCCACCTTGCTGGCCCGTCTGACCCAACCGGGGCCGCTGCGCTCCGGGCTGCTGGGGGGTGCGGCAGCAGTGGTGGTGCTGGCCCTGGTGGTGCTGTTCCGGGGCGTCAGGCGGCGCTGAGGTTGGCCGCCGTTTCTCGTATTCCAGTCACTCCACCCAGCGTGGCGACGTTAAGAAAAGCCTGTGAGGCCCAGTCAGCACGGCGTCATGCTGGCGCGGTACATCAAGTGAGAAACTCTCCGGCAGGAGGGATTCCCTCACCATGGGTCGGCCCGTTTGGGTCATTTCCCGTGTCCCCCATCAAGGAGTGTTATGTCTACCCTGTTTTCTGCTCGTTCCCCCCAGTTGATCCGGCCAGTCTTGGCGCTCCTGACTTTTGGAAGCCTTGTCCCGTTCGCTGCCGCCCAGGTGCAGACCCAGTCCATCGTCGTCAATCCAACCGTTCTGAATCTCACCCTCATTGATGCCGATACCGACCGCCCGGTGCCCGGTTACGACCCGATTGCGCCGAACGCCACCCTCGACCTCTCCAAATTGCCGCCGCGCCTGAACGTGCGGGCCAACACGGCGGGCAAAATAGGCAGCGTGCGTTTCGGGCTGGATAACCAGAGCAACTTCCGTACCGAAGGCAGTGGTCCTTACGCCCTGTGCAGCAATACGGGCGGCGATTTTGCGGCCTGTGCACCCAACGTGTTCGCGCCCGGTACGCGCCAAATCAGTGCCACTTCTTACGCCTCCAGCGGCGCCAGCGGCGCGGCAGGCCCCAGCGTGCGGGTCACGCTCAACATCGTCAGGGCGGCGGCTCCGGCCCTCAGTGTGACCAGCCTGACCCTGATCAATGCCGATACAGACCGCCCGGTGCCCGGCTACGACCCCATTCCCGCCGGAGCGCGGCTGAAACTCTCTAACCTCCCGCCCCGCCTGAACGTGCGGGCCAATGTTTCTGCGGGCGTGGGCAGCGTGCGCTTCGTGCGCGACGGCAAAACGGTGCTGGAAAACGAAGCGCCCTTTGCCCTGTGCGTCGATGGCCGCGACAACTCCGGCACAAAGGGCAACTTCTATGCCTGTGACGGCAGCGTGTTCTCGCCCGGCGACCACCGCCTGACCGCCACGCCGTTCTCCAAGATGTTCGCGGGTGGCACGGCAGGCGCGGCCCTGACCTGGAATTTTTCAGTCGACCGCTGAACATGTGTTAGGGGCTGCCCTCTTGAAATCGGGGGCGTGAAGGTGGGGCAGACGGGAAAAGCCTGTTTGCCCCACCTTCAGTTGTGCGGGCGGAGGCGGAAAAGTGGCCCTGCTGTGCTAGAACCTGACTCGACCACATGGGGGGCGTCTGTTGACGAACTTGACCGTTTCACAACCTAGGCTGGGTCAACTGTTGGGCTGCTATGCCGGGCGCACCTCTGCGGTAGCCCCTGGAGAGTCCTTCAAATGAGTGCTGATTTCCCCCGTAGCCTGCTCATGACTGGTGGCTGCGGTTTTATAGGCAGCAACTTTGTCCGCTTTTGGCTGTCGCGCTTTCCCCTCAGCACAGTCGTGGTATACGACCTGCTGACCTACGCGGGCCGCCGGGAAAATCTAGGCGAACTGTGGGGCCATCCACAGCTGCATTTCGTTCTGGGGGACATTACTGATCTGGAGCGGGTTCGTCAGACCTGTCATGAGTATGCCATTGACCTGATCGTCAATTTTGCCGCAGAGACGCATGTGGATCAGTCGATTGCCCGCCCCCTGGTGTTCACCGAAACCAATGTGCGGGGCACCCACGTTCTGCTGGAAGTGGCCCGTGAGCTGGGAATCCGGCTGCATCAGGTGTCTACTGACGAGGTGTACGGGCATGTGCCTGAGCCTCAACAGCGTTCAGAAGACGACGCGCTGTGGCCCCGGAGTCCTTACGCGGCAAGCAAAGCGGCGGCAGATCAACTGGCACAGGCCTATTTCATCACCTACGGTTTGGCGGTTACCACCACCCGCGGCAGCAACACAGTTGGCCCCTATCAGCATCCTGAAAAAGCAGTGCCCCTGTTTTCAACCAATGCCTTGCTCGGTCAACAGTTGCCCATCTACGGCGACGGCCTTCAGCAGCGAGATTACGTCCATGTTCACGATCACTGCGCGGGCATCGAAGCCGTGCTGTTGCGCGGCACAGCAGGAGAAATCTACAACGTCGGAACGGGGCAAGACATCACCAACCTGGAGATGGTTGACGTCATTCTGGGGACATTGGGCAAAGACCGCTGCCTGATTGAACACGTGACAGACCGGCCCGGTCATGACCGCCGGTACTCGCTGAACGTAAGCAAGTTGCATGCCCTCGGCTGGGCAGCGCAGTACACCTGCCAGCAGGCCATCGCCGAAACGGCCCGCTGGTACGCTGGCCATGCCGAGTGGTGGCAACCGATTCGTAACGGCACTTTTCGTCAGTATTATCAGGAGCACTACGGCCAACGCCTGCCGGACACCGACCTGTGAACCCAGTGTCAAAGAATTAAAAACCGAATCTGCTGGGGCGTGAATGCGGCGGCCTGACGCCAGCCTCAACCCTCCACTTCCCCCCGCACGCCCAAGGCCTGCGCCACCTCCAGCGCCAATTTGTACGCTTGCGGATCACTGAATCCGGCCTGCTGCGCGGTCAGGTCATGGTCGCGTAAGCCGCAGCGCCGCAGCACGGCAGGGCTGATGAACTCCACGTTGGCGGCGCGGCACAGTTTCAGGGTCTGCAGCCTGAGGGCGTCAAGGTTGTCATACGGGAAAATCCTCATTTCCTCTGGGGCATGTAGCGGCCCGCCTGCACGTGCCAGCAGCGGGTTTAAGCTGGCCTGGGCCGAGGCACTGAGCAGGCTGAGTGTGCGTCGGCGGAGCAGGGTACCCCGTGCCGAGTCGAGCGCCCCCCAGCGCAACGCGACGAGTTCGCGGGCCTGCATCGCGTGTTCGTAGGTGAGGGTCAGGGCCGCGCAGAGGACGTCGTCAAGGGCACCTGCGTGCAGCAGCAGTTGCCGGATTTCGGCGGCGGAAGGCAGCGGATCGGTGGAGCGTACCGGCGGCGGGGCGGGATAATCGCGCAGTGGGTCGCGCCCGATCAGGTCTTCTCGTAGGAGCACTTGATAAACGTTGCGCAGCGTGCTCAGGCGGGCAATGACGGTATTGGAACTGACAGGCTTGCCGTGTTGGTGGTGGTGCAGCGGCCCAGACAGCCAGCCCTGAAAATCGGCGGGCGGATGCAGCAGGTTGACATGATCGGCCTGCGCCTGAGCAAAAATAGCCTTGAGGTTGGCCCGCACTTGCGGCAGGGGGCGGCTCAGTAATCCAGCGGTGTGAAGCGTCGTTGTTAACCGCTCCAGATCCGCGTCCCGCAGCGCCTGAATCAGAATCAGGGCACGTTCTTCTCGTGGATGCATGCTGCCGGTCAGTGTAGGCGAGATCAAAGCCAGATGTAATTATTTGTATACCGGAATGCCTCGTGCTTCTGAGGCCAAGTGAGCCACAGAAGCGGCACGTTCAGACCCAGGCTGGCGCTCCGGTGGAAGTGGTTCAACGATTCATTCGTCTGCTGCTTTCCACCAGAGCAAGTACCAGGCAGATGCCCCCATCAGACGCCTGCCCGAACCTCCATTTTCAAGTCTCAGGAACGAGCTTGACCGCCACAGGCTTCTTTCCCTTGCGCGTGACCAGCATCAGCCAGCCCGCGCCCAGCACGGCGGCCAAAACAGAGGCCAGCAGCACACCCAGTTTGGCCTGAGTCAGCAGGGCACTGTCATCAAACGCGAGGTTGGACACGAACAGACTCATGGTAAAGCCGATGCCCGCCAGTAGTCCCGCGCCGATCATCTGCGGCCAAGTGACGCGCCGGGGGAGGGACGCCACCCCCAGCCGGACGGCCAACCACGCGCCGCCCACCACGCCCAGCGGCTTGCCAATCAGAAGCCCAAAGATGACTCCCAGAGAAATGGTGCCCAAGCCGCCCGCAGACACGGCCACACCCGCATTCATCAGCGCAAAAACGGGCAGCACGGCAAAGGTGACCACCGGGTGCAGGGCATGTTCCAGTCGGTGCAGCGGACTCTGGGCACGCTCCAAGCGGTCTTCAAGGTCGCGCAGCCGTGCGCCGACCTGCTCGCCGCGTCCGGGTTTGGCGGCGTTGGTCAGCGAGGCTAGGTATCCGGCAGGATTGGGCTTGCGAATAGGCACGGCAAAGGCCAGCAGCACCCCAGCGATGGTGGCATGTAGCCCCGACTGCAACACGAAAAACCACAGGAGTACGCCCAGCACGCCGTACAGTTTGAGGCTCACGAAGCCGCGCCGTCCGAACAGCAGAGCCGCCACCCACGTCAGGGCGGCCAAGCCCAAGAACACCCCTTGAACGCCCGAGGTATAGAACAGCGCGATGACCAACACCGCGCCGAGGTCGTCCACGATGGCGAGGGCGGTCAGGAAGACCTTGAGGCCCACAGGGACGCGGGAACCGAGGAGCGCCAACACACCCAGCGCAAAAGCGATATCGGTGGCCATCGGCACGCCCCAGCCCGACGCCCCTGGCCCGCCCACATTCAGCAGGGCATACAAGCCCGCCGGAACGAGCATGCCGCCCGCCGCTGCCGCGACCGCCAACGTCGCCCGCCGCCGCGAAGCCAATTCGCCAATCAGGAGTTCGCGCTTGATTTCCAGCCCGACCAACAGGAAAAACACCGCCATCAGGCCGTCGTTAACCCAGTGTTCCAGCGAGAGTTTTAGAGACGAGTTGCCGAGATTCAGAGAAAAGTAGGTTTGCTGCAGTGCGGTGTAACTCTCACGCAGGGGCGAATTGGCCCATACGAAGGCGATCAGCGCCGTGCAGACCAACAGGAGGCCAGCAAACGCGCCATTCTGAACGAAGCGGGCAAATGGAGAGGCAGAAACACTGGAACCTGAGACGGGGGACGTAGACATGGAACCTCCAACAACAAAAACGTCTATCTCAAAGGGGAACAGCAGCAAATGTGCCGGGGCGAAACAGGGGCGGGTCACTGCTGTCAAAACGAACGCCACAAAAAACAATGGTGGAGGCCGACATGCGGACTCCACCAGTTCAACGTATAGCCGTTGGTACCTGCCGACAAAGCGGCGTTGCTGTTCTCTAAGTATACGGGAGGAGAATTGGCGAGGGCACCGACATGAGCCAGATGTAAAGGGAGGCACAGAGGCTTGAGCTGGGCCACAACACGACATACTGGCCTCCATGCGTTTCCTGTTGGCCTGCCTCGCTCTGGGCGTTTTTCCGGCCCACGCCGCCCCACTGACTGTGTTCGCCGCCTCCAGTCTGAGTGACGCCTTCAGCGAAATCGGCCACAAGTTCGATGCCCAAACTGGACACCGCACCACCTTTCAATTCGCCGGATCTCAACTTCTGCGCACGCAGCTGGGGCAAGGAGCGCGGGCCGACGTGTACGCCAGTGCCAACGCCGCCCAGTACGATCCGTTGGTGGAAGCAGGCCGCGCCGCGCCAGGCCAGACCTTCGTTCGCAACCGCCTGACGGTGATCGCGCCCAGGAACAGTACGGCGGTCAAGACCTTGGCCGATTTGGCCCGCCCCGGCGTGCAGCTGGTGCTGGCCGATAAAGCCGTGCCTGTGGGCGACGCCAGCCGCAAAGCTTTCGATCTGATCGCCAGAGCCGGAACCTACGGCAGCGACTTCAGCAGACGCGTGCAGGCCAACGTGGTCAGTGAAGAGCCCAACGTGCGGCAGGTGGCCGTAAAAATCCAGCTGGGCCAGGGTGACGCCGCCGTGGTTTATGTCAGCGACGTGACGCCCGCGCTGAAAAAAGACGTGCGAACCATCGGCCTGCCCACCCGGTTTAATCCGCTGGTCAGTTATCCCATCGGCACATTGACCGCCAGCCAGAATCCAGCGGCGGCGCGGGCCTTCGTGGCCTACGTCCTGTCTGCCGAGGGCCAACGCATCTTGAAGAAATGGGGTTTTGTCGGGGCGCGGTAGATTAGAGCCGTGTTCGTCCCGCGCCGCCTTCCGCTTCTGCTTCCGCCTGAAGCCCTCCATTCAGGTCAGGTCGGCCTATAAAACGCCCGGCCTGGCCCCCGCTGCCGCTGGCCCTGAGCGCCGTGCTGGTGGCTTTTTTGCTGCTGCCTACAGTGGTGCTGCTGGCACGTGGCCTCAGCGCTGACTTTTGGCCCACGCTGCTCAGTCCGGTGGTCGTGGACGCCCTGCGCGTCAGTGCCTGGACAACAGGCCTCAGTCTGCTGCTGACGGTTGGGCTGGGCACACCGACGGCCTGGGTTCTGGCTCGCCGCCGTTTTCCCGGTCACGCGCTGCTGGAAACCCTGCTGGATTTGCCGATCATGCTGCCGCCGGTGGTGGCGGGCGTGGCGTTGCTGCTCACGTTTGGCCAATCGGGGCTGCTGGGCCGTCCGCTGGAACTGGCCGGAATCCGCCTGGCATTCAGTCCGGCGGCGGTGGTGCTGGCGCTGCTGTTCACCAGTGCGCCCTACTATATTCGCGCAGCCAGAGCGGGTTTTTCGGCCTTCGACCCCGACATAGAAGCGGCGGCGCGGGTCGACGGAGCCGGAGGCGCGGGCGTGTTCTGGCGGGTGACTTTACCTCTCTCGCTGCCGTTTTTGCTGGAAGGGGTGGTGCTGGCGTGGGCGCGTTCGCTGGGGGAATTTGGGGCCACCATCCTGTTCGCTGGGTCGCTTCAGGGCCAAACCCGCACCATGACACTGGCGATTTACAGCGCCCTGGAAAGCGATTTGCGGCCTGCCCTCGTGCTGAGCGCGATTATGGTGGCCTCCGCTTTTGGCCTGCTGCTGCTGGTGCGCGTGCTGACGGCGGGGCGGCGGGGCGGGGCATAACGGCGCTCTGCGTCATAAGCCCAGACCACTGCTCTCCACGGCTTTAAAACCCCAGCTTGACACCCCTGCCGCCATTACCCTTTACCCTAGCTGCCATGCCACCTCTGCTGCTGGGCCACCGAGGCACCCCCCGCCTGCACCGCGAAAACACGTTGGCCGGATTTCAGGCTGCGCTGGACGCCGGACTGGACGGTATAGAACTGGACATACGCCGCCTGGGTGACGGCACGCTGGTCATTCATCACGACGCCGCGCTCAAAGATGGCCGCCCGCTGCCGCAGATGCAAAGCGCGGCGCTTCCCGCCGACGTGCCCACACTGGCCTCCACCCTCGCCTGGGCCGCCGATACAGGCGCCTATGTGAACATCGAGATCAAATTCGAGGCCACCCGCCCTGATGACCGCGTTCACCGCACGCTGGACGCGGTGCTGGCGTATGGCCTGCGCGGGCACGTGATCATCAGCAGTTTTAACCCTCTGGTGCTGGCGGCGGCGCTGCACCATTCGCCCTCGATAGAGCGCGGCCTGCTGATTCACCGGGCCTACCGTCTCGGCATGCTGGACGCCGTGCCATTCGCCATGCGCCGACTGAAAGCAGTCGCCCTGCATCCTATGTTTCCGCTGATCGATGACGCCCTGATGACGCAGGCGCGGGCGCACGGCTGGCGCGTGAACACGTGGACGGTGAACGACCCGGCAGAGGTGACGCGGCTGGTGGCCCTCGGCGTAGACGGCCTGATTGGAGACCTGCCCGAAGTGTTGCTGGGCGCCCGCTGAACTCTGGCGGCTCAAGTGTGAGCTAAGTTCCGCTTGACAGGAGGCTGATAGGAGGCGTCTACTTTGGGCAACGTGAAAACTATTTTGCTGACGCTGGCCCTGACGGGTACGGCCACTGCCCAGACCACGGTTGAATTCTGGCATTCCTTTGGGGACGCCAAGCGCGGCGACTGGATTCAGGCCCGCGCCGCCGAGTTCAACAAAGCCAATCCCGGCGTCAAGGTGGTGCCCAGCTACAAGGGCAGCTACAACGACAGCCTTCAGGCCACCATTCTGGCCGCCCGCCAGAACAAGGCCCCGGCCCTGGTTCAAATTTTTGAAGTCGGCAGCCAACTGGCCCTAGACAGCGGCGCGTTTCAGCCCGTCAGTTCTATCAAATCCGTGGATTTCAGCGATTACATCAAGCCCGTCATCAACTACTACACCATCGGCGGTAAGGTCAACAGCCTGCCCTTCAACTCCAGCAGCCCGGTGCTGTACTTCAACCACGACCTGATGAAAAAGGCGGGCCTGAACCCCAAAACGCCCCCCACCACCTTCGGCGGGATGCTGAAAGCCTGCCAGAAAATTGAGGCGGCCAAATTGGGCGCAACCTGCTTCGGCATGAGCCTGAACGGGTGGTTCATAGAGCAGTGGATGGCGCAGCAGGGCGCGGCGCTCCTCAACAACGGGAACGGGCGTCAGGGCCGCGCTACCGCCACCAACCTCGACAGCGCCGCTGCCAAGAATATCTTCACGTTCTTCAAGACCTTGCAGGCCAACAAGGCCTACACCTACACGGGTAAACTGGAAGACTGGGACGGCAGCGACGCCATCTTCACGAACCAGAAGACCGTCTTCCACATTACCTCCACCGCCGACATCGGCAATATCCGTGACGCAGCCAAAACCAGTGGCTTTACGGTGGGCGTGGGCGTGCTGCCTATCGCCGACAGCACCAAGCGCAACGGCGTCGTCATCGGCGGGGCGTCGCTATGGGTGTCCAAGGGCATCAGCAAGCCGCAGGCCGAGGGCGCGCTGGACTTTGCCCTGTACATGACCAACACCAAAAATATGGCCGACTGGCACAAGCTGACCGGCTACTACCCCGTGCGCCAGAGCTCTATCGAACTGCTGCGCAAGCAGGGCTGGTTTACCCAGTCGCCGCTGCAACTGGTGGCCTTTAATCAGCTGACCAAAACGATTCCCAGCGCTGCAACTGCGGGTGGACTGAACGGCGCGGCCATCCAGACCCGCAAGATCATCGAGGAAGGCATTCAGAAGGTGCTGGCAGGCCAGAGTGTAGACGCTGCCTTGAAAGAAACCAAAGCCCGTGCTGACGCCGCGCTGAACGAATACAACGCCAATTTCAAGTGAGCCGGGGAAGTTGATTCCAGAGGTGGTGGGGTTTGGCGGGCGTTAACGATTTCGGGTGAACCCCCCAGTCTGCTTCGCAGCCAGCCCCCTTAAGGGGAGCACAAAAGCTTTTAGTCCCCACCTTTAAGGGGGGCGGTGCAAAAGCAACGGGGGGTTCACCTTCCACCTCAATGCCTTCAAGGTGTTGCCCATGTTGAGAGTCGTTGTTCAGCCCGCTTCACCCGATTGACCTTTTGGCGGCCTGCCTTCCCCGGAGTTGGGAAAGTGGGCCGCACCCGTTATTTCAGAAGCCGCACTGCCCATGAAGCCGCGTTAAGGAGTCCCGCCTGTGAGAAGCCGACCATGCTGAAACCCGCTGCCACCCGCCCGCAACCCACCGAGGCCGAAGAACGCGCCGTGTTCCGGGGCACAGCGCTGCCGTGGGTGTTTTTGCTGCCCAGCCTGCTGATTCTGGCCGTGTTCGTGTACCTGCCCGCGCTGCAAACCCTGCGGCTGGCGGCCTACCGCGCCAACGTGATCCTCGGCACCGAGCGTTTTGTGGGGTTGGCGAACTTTACCGAACTGCTCCTGAGTCCGGCCTACCGCCAGGTGGCGCTGCAAACGCTGGTCTTCACCGTGCTGACCGTCACTTTTGGCCTGCTGTCGGCGCTGGGGCTGGCGTGGCTGGCGAGCCGCCCCATTCGCGGGGCCAACACCTACCGCCTGCTCCTCATCTACCCCTACGCGCTCAGTCCGGCCATCGCGGGCACACTGTGGCTGTTCCTGTTCAATCCCGAAATCGGGCTGGTGAATCAGATTCTCGGCTCGCTGTTCGATGTGCGCCCGCGCTGGCTGGACACGCCCAGCCTCGCCTTCGGGCTGGTCACGCTGGCCGCCATCTGGAAGGGGTTGGCGTACAACATCGTCTTTTATCTGGCGTCTATTCAAAACTTGCCCGGCGACGTGATGGAAGCCGCCGAAATAGACGGCGCGTCGGGAGCGCAGGTGTTCTGGCGGGTGGCCTTTCCGCTGCTCACGCCGATCACCTTCTTTCTGATCTTCACCAACGTCATTTCGGCGCTGTTCGACTCCTTTGCGCTCACCGACATTCTGACCAAAGGCGGGCCGTACACGGGCAACGCCGGGGTGACGACGTTCCTCGTGTATCAGCTGTATCAGGACGGATTCGTGAACTTTAAAACAGGCGCGGCGGCGGCTCAGGCGGCCCTGATGCTGGCACTGGTGGCCTTTATCACGTGGATGCAGTTCCGCGTCGGAGAACGGCGGGTGCACTATGGCGCGTGAAGTGCGGGCGGGTGTGGTGGGCGTGCCGAAGCTAGGCGCGGGCCGGAGCAAGGGCAGGCACGGACGCGTCTGGGTCACGCATCTAGCTCTGATCATCTCCATCCTCGTCATCAGCGCCCCCCTGATCTTTGCGCTGATCAAATCCACCCAGATTTCCAGCGAGGTCATCAGTCCCAAACTCATACCGGGCGGCGCATTCTTCGACAACCTGTCGGGTGTGTGGGTGGATGCCAAGCTGGGGCGCTATATGTGGAATAGCACCGTGCTGGCGGTGTCGGTCACGCTGGGCAAAACCGTGCTGTCGCTGCTGGCCGCCCTCGCCTTCGTGTATTTCCGCTTTCCCCTCAAGGGCCTCGCCTTCACCTTGGTGCTGCTCTCGCTGATGCTGCCCACCGAAGTCCTGATCATCGCCCTGTTCGATCTGGTCAGCCAAGACTTGAGGTGGGCCGACACCTACGCCGCGATCATCGTGCCCTTTTTGGCAAGTGCCACGGGAACTTTTTTGTTCCGGCAGCACTTTATGAACATTCCGACCAGTCTGGCCGACGCCGCCCGCATAGACGGCTGCGGCCCGCTGACCTACCTGACCCGCATCCTGATTCCCATGAGCTGGAACACGATCGGGGCGCTGGCCGTCATTCAGTTCGTGTACGCGTGGGATCAGTACATCTGGCCGCTGGTGATCTTGCAAAACGACGACAAACAGGTGGTGCAAGTCGGCCTGCGCCGTCTGATCGAAGTGGGCGGCCAGACCGACTGGGGCGCGGTCATGGCGGGCGCCATCGTGACCATGATTCCGCCGCTGGTCGTGTTTACCGCCCTGCAAAAGCAGTTCAGCCGGGGCTTTGCGCTGACGGAAGACAAGTGAATTTAAACTGATCTCCCAACAAAGAAAGGCGGGCCTCGACTCAGAATGTTGAGGCCCGCCTTTTTCACTCCCAACTCAGCGCTTAAATTTAAAACTCTTGACGAACGCGGCCATCACGGGGGTCAGGCCGGCCTTGTCTTTCAGTTGCGTGGTGCCTGTCAGCACATACGCCTTGCCGCCCGACAGCGCAAAGGTCTGCACAAAGTACAGGCTAAATTCGCCTTGTCTGCCGCTAAAAACCTGCTCGCGTCCGGCCACGCCGCCCAGCGTTACATTGCGTGAAGACACCAGTTTGTAATCGGTAATCAAACGCTTCAGGGTGGCTTGCCCCGCCTGCGCGTACTGCGAAACAGTGATGCCAGCGGGCAATTTTTCGACGAGGACGTTGGCATTCACCGAAAAGTTGCCTGTGGTACCGGGCGCGACAAACGCCACGACCACGCCCGGCACACTGACTTGCTGCCAGCCTTTGGGGGCAGTCACCGCAAATTTTTCGGCGGCATTCACGTATTCGGCACTTGCCACAGAAGCCGTAACGAGGGCGGCCAGCACGGCTCCAGATCGGAAAGAGTGTTGCATAGGCTGAGCTTACGGGGGAGCCTGCCGGGTCACCTTGGGCAAATCTGAGGCAAGGATTCACGGGCTGGCAGGCGCGTGGGGTGAGGCGGATTTCGCGCACATCTGAACCTTGTGCCCTGCCGTTGCGTACCTTGATGTAAAGATGGGCAATCGCCTGAGCAACCGGGCTGAAATGACTATGCTTATCCCGCCCGGTATTTTCCCCTTCT
The DNA here is from genome assembly GCF_023370075.1 of Deinococcus sp. QL22. Taxonomy (NCBI): domain Bacteria; kingdom Thermotogati; phylum Deinococcota; class Deinococci; order Deinococcales; family Deinococcaceae; genus Deinococcus; species Deinococcus sp. QL22. Next base: position 204,744 of record NZ_CP097153.1, on the reverse strand, counting down.
TGGTTCCAAAGGATGTTCCATGACCCCATCAATACCTGCCGCCCGCACCTCTCGACCCTCTTGCGCCTGCCGCGTGACCGCCCATGCCTGAGGCGTTGGTGATCGGGGCGGGGCAGGCAGGCGGCCCGCTGGCAGGCGCACTGGCCGGCGCCGGGTGGTCGGTGACGCTGGTGGAGCGTGAACATGCGGGCGGCACCTGCGTCAACGAGGGCTGCACGCCCACCAAAACCATGATCGCCAGTGCCCACGCCGCGCATGTGGCCCGCCACTCAGCGGCGTTGGGGATACATACTGGGGGCGTGCGTGTGGATCTGGGCCAGATCGTAGACCGCGTGCAGGGCATCGTGGACAGCTTCCGGGACGGCAGCGAAGCTGGAATCGTGCGGGCAGGCGTGAAGCTGATCTACGGCAGCGCCCGATTTACTGGCGTGCGGGAAGTGGAGGTGGCCCTGAACAGTGGCGGCACCCAGCACCTCCGCGCCGACTCGGTGTTTATCAATGCCGGAGCCAGACCCCGCCTGCCCGAAGTGCCCGGATTGGCCGAAGTGGGAGTCATGACCTCCCGCGACATCCTGCAGCTGCGCGACCTGCCCAGCCACCTGCTGATCTTGGGCGGTGGCTACATCAGTCTTGAATTTGCCCAACTGTTCGCCCGCCTCGGCAGCCGGGTCACGGTGATCGACACGGGCCCGCGCCTGCTGCCCCGCGAAGACGAGGACGTGGCGGCGGCTCTGCGGCAAGTGCTGGAAGGGGAAGGCGTCAGTTTCGTGCTGGGCGCACACCTGGCCCGCGCCGAACGCAACGGGGGAGAAGTGGCCCTGCATCTTACTGGTCAGGATGGAGAACAGACCCTCTCCGGCTCGCACCTGCTGGTGGCGGTGGGCCGGATTCCCAACACCGAAACCCTGAACGTGCAGGCCACCGGCGCGGCGCTCGACAAGCAAGGATTTATCGTGGTAGACGATTATTTGCAGGCCGCAGAAGGCGTATATGCCCTCGGAGACATCAAGGGCGGCCCCGCCTTTACCCACATCTCCTACGACGACTTCCGAATGGTGCGCGACGCCGTGCTGCACGGCCAGCAGCGGCGGGTCAGCGGGCGGCTCGTGCCCTACACGCTGTTTACTGACCCGCAACTGGGCCGCGTCGGCTTAGACCGTCAGCAGGCGCAAGGGCTGGATCGCCCGACCCGGATTTACACCCTGCCGATGACCTCGGTGGCCCGCGCCATAGAAACCGGAGCCACCGCCGGGCTGATGCGGGCCGTGGTAGACGACCAAACAGACCAGGTGTTGGGCGTGACCGTGCTGGGGCCGGAAGGCGGCGAGATCATGAGCGCCCTGCAACTGGCGATGATGGGCGGCCTGACGGCGACCACGCTCCGTAACGCGACTTTGGCCCACCCGACCCTCAGCGAATCCATCAACAACCTGTTTATGGGCGTGCCGGAAGTGGTGCGAGGTGAGGCAGTGGCAGCAGACTGAAGTTGTCACCACCGCTTATGTAGACCGCAGAACGCCACCGAAATCGGTCTGATCTTGGTGGCGTTCTGACATTCAGGCGTTCATCTTCAGTCCGTGCTGGACTTGTTCTTCGCGCTGGTCATGTCGCCCGCGCCCATCATCTGCTGGGTTTCGGCGTAGGCCTGCGGCATGGGCGGGGCCAGCTGCGGCTCCTGACCCATCGGCTTGGAGGCCCGGATGCGGAATTCGCCGTTGCCGTCCAGCGAAGGCCCGTGCGTATAGCGGCCTTCGGGCACCTCCACGCCCTCAATGCCGTGGAAAAAATAGTCGTAACTGACATCCTGAATCTCTTCGCTTCGCGGGAAGCTGTTGGGAATCGGCAAGGTGCCCTGATGCCCGCCAAGTTCCTCGATCACGGCCAGCCATTGCTGCTGGTGCATGGTATCCCGCGCAATCAGGAAGCGCAGCATGTCCTTCATGCCGGGGTCGTCGGTCAGTTCGAACAGGCGGCAGGCCAGGGCGCGTCCGGTGGCTTCGGCGGTCACATTGGCGTACATATCGGCGGCGAGGTTGCCACTGGCGTACACGTGCGAGCCATTGAACGGCACGCCGTTGGCATCCGAGGCCAGCGCCGCCATGCCCGCCGAGAGGTATTGCCGGGGATCCATGCCGCCCATCAGGGCTTCTACTACCGGATTGGCCTTCGCCACCGACTCTTTAAGGCTGCTGGGCGCACCCTCCAGATTCAGTGCAACTGCGGTGGCCAGCATCTCGATGTGGCCGATTTCTTCGGTGCCGGTGGACATCAGCATGTTGCGGTACTTGGCCGGGCCGCGTGCGCCGAACGCCTGAAAGAGGTACTGAAGGCACACACGGATTTCGCCCTCCACTCCGCCGATGGCCTGCTGAAGCAGGCGGGCAAACCGGGGATCAGGAGTATCGACGCGGACGGTGTACTGTAATTTGTTGTCGTAGTAGAACATGCTGCCCTCCTCAGGGGTACTGCTGAGGGGCATTCGAACAGGTGCAGCCGAGTGCAGGATAAGGTACAGCTGAGATCAGAAATGGGTCAGAACTACGGCTACCCTCCAACTGGCTCAAGGCGCACGGGGTTGGGCCTCATGTTAGAAATTTAGGCGCAGGCTGTGGATTGACTGGTCAGAAGTATCTAACGACAGAATCAAGACCTATCTGGAGCAGTTTGTAAACGGATTGGCCTGACTCAGATCAACAGCCTCATCCTGGAACAGCCCAGGGTTGCGCCGCCTGCCGCACGCGGGCCACTACCTGCCGTTCCCGCGCCAGATAGCGGCTGGACGGCAACTGCACCCCAAAGGCCGCGACCACTTCGCCTTCCCACCAGAGCGGCACGCCCACCGCGCAGTGGCCCGCAATCCATTCTTCTATCGAGTGGGCGCAGGCGTCGGCCCGCACACGCTCCAGTTCGCCCGCCCATTCGTCAGGCGTGGTGATGGTGCTGGGGGTAAAAAGTTCGAAGCTGGGCAGCGCCGGACGACCATACGCATACAGGATTTTCCCGGCAGCCGTGGCGTTGGCGGGCAGCGTCACATCAGTCTGTACAGCGGTGTGGTGGGCGTCGGGATCACCGAGGGCGCGGTGAATGCAGACCACCCGGCCTTCTTCCAGCACACACAGGAAGCCCAGCCCCCGCGTGGCCTGCGCCAGGTCGGCCAGGGCGCTGCGGGCGCGGGAAAACCAGGGCAGCGCGTCGGTCAGCAGCGCGCCAAATTCGGCCAACTGCCAACTCAGGCGGTAGCGCCCGCCCGGAATGCGCCGCAAGAACCCGGCCCCTGCCAGCCCCGACAGGTAAAACTGCGCTGTGGAGCGCGGCCAGCCCAATCGAACGGCCAGCGGGCGCGACCCCCATTCCGGCTCGTTGACCGTGAAGGCCCGCAGCACGGTGGCGGCTTTATCCAGCGACGGCGACATAGGGTCATGTTACCGCGCAATATGGTTGGACGCGCCCCTTGAGTGGCAACCTGCTCAGGCCGAACACTAAAGGCATGACCGCCGAATCTGCACCTGGTATCAGCACCCCGGCCCCCGTCATCCGCGCCCCGCGTGGCCCCGCCCGCACCGCCAAAGGCTGGATTCAGGAGGCGGCCAAGCGCATGCTGATGAATAACCTCGACCCGGAGGTGGCCGAGCATCCCGAAGACCTGATCGTGTACGGCGGGCGCGGCAAGGCGGCGCGGGACTGGCCCAGCTTTCACAAAATTGTGGAGGTGCTGGACAGGCTGGAAAACGACCAGACGCTGCTGGTGCAGTCGGGCAAGCCGGTGGCCGTGCTGAACACGCATACCCTCGCGCCCCGCGTGCTGATCGCCAATTCCAACCTCGTGCCGCACTGGGCCAACTGGGAAACCTTCGACAAACTGGATCAGGCCGGGCTGATGATGTACGGCCAGATGACGGCCGGATCGTGGATTTACATCGGCACTCAGGGCATTTTGCAGGGCACCTACGAAACCTTTGCGGGCGCGGCGACCAAGCATTTCGGCGGGACTCTCAAAGGAACAATCACGGTTACCGCTGGTCTGGGCGGCATGGGCGGAGCGCAACCCCTCGCGGTCAAGCTGGCGGGCGGCGTGTGCATTTGCATCGACATAGACGGCAGCCGCATTCAAAAACGGCTTGACACCAGGTATCTGGATACGGTGGCGGCCAACCTCGATGACGCTCTGGCGCTGGCAGAGGCGGCCAAAGCGGAAGGCCGGGCGCTGAGCATCGGCCTGCTGGGCAACGCCGCCGACCTCGTGCCGGAACTGGTGCGCCGCAACTTCACCCCCGATCTGATCACCGACCAGACCAGTGCCCACGACCCGATGTGGGGCTACCTGCCCAGAGCCGAGGCCGACGAGGACGTGAACGAACTGCGCCGCAGCCAGCCCGACGAGTATTTGTGCCGGGCGCGTGCAGCGATGGCCGAGCATGTTCGGGCCATTCTGGAACTGCAACGGCGCGGCGCGGTGGCCTTCGATTACGGCAACAATCTGCGCGAACAGGCCCGCATCGGTGGCGTGGATGACGCCTTCTCGTATCCCGGGTTCGTGCCCGCTTTTATCCGTGACAGCTTCTGCGAGGGGCGTGGCCCGTTCCGCTGGGTGGCCCTCAGTGGCGAGGCAAGCGACATTTACGCCACCGACAAAGCACTCTTAGAACTGTTCCCCAACGACGCCCGCCTGCAAGCGTGGCTCACCTACGCCGCCGACCAGATCGCTTTTCAGGGCCTGCCCGCCCGCATCTGCTGGCTGGGCTACCGCGAGCGCGACCTCGCCGCCAAATTGTTCAACGAAATGGTGGCCGATGGAAGGCTCAGTGCGCCCATTGTCATTGGCCGCGACCACCTCGATGCCGGAAGTGTCGCCAGCCCGTACCGCGAAACCGAAGCCATGCTGGACGGCTCCGACGCCGTGTCCGACTGGCCGCTGCTGAACTTTGCCACCGGAGTCGCGTCGGGCGCAGGCTGGATGAGTTTCCATCACGGCGGCGGCGTGGGCATGGGCTACAGTCAGCATTCCGGCCTGGTGGCAGTGGCCGACGGTTCCGAGGAAGCCGCGTGGCGCCTCTCGCGCTGTCTGACCAACGACCCTGCGATGGGCGTGATTCGCCATGCCGACGCGGGCTACGAACTGGCGCGGAGTGTGGCACGGGAGCGGGGGCTGGATTTGCCGAGCTTGGGGATTGAGGACAAGTAGGGGAAAGATCATGCAGATAACCAACGCTTTCCACATGCTGCTCGGCGCTCTGACCTTGACGACCTTTGCTGGGGCACAAGGCGATTCGCCACCTGCGCCCCAGACCTACACCGTGACGCTACGGAGTGGCACAAAAGTCGAAGTGACCGCCCCCGCCTCCACTCCCCACCCGGATAGCGGCTGGATCACCTGGCAGTTTGAACGCAAAGCCGCTTCCGCCGATGGGCGGTTCGTGGCCGTGATGTTCCTCAAAGATGCGGTCTTCGCCAAGGACAACGTGACGGTGGTGTACCTTGTTAAACCCGGTGGGCAGATTTTGGCCCTGCCCGAGAGCGACGTGAATACCCTGAACTGGACGCCAAACGGCCAGTATCTCCTCGGCGGCGGCGTGAATACCCTGCGCCTCTGGAACACCAACGGCAAGCTGCGAACTCGCGTGCTGGACAGCATCGGCGCTCTAGACACCACAGGTCTTTTCGCCTGTGTCTCGCCCCTGTCCTTTGATGAGGCTGCCGTGACCGTCCAGCGTCTCCTTGTACCGTACCTTCAGCCTGCTGGCACGTTTCCTCTGCCCAAAGCGCCTACAGAAGAAGAAAGGTTTTGCCGATGACCTCACCCACCCACCTCCCCTACGGCGGCATCGCCTCCTTCGCCCGCGCTCCCATCGTGCGGCCAGATGGACATTGGCGAGCTTTTGCTGCCGTGCTGGGCATTCCCTACGACATCGCTCTCGGCTTCCGCCCCGGCGCACGCTTTGCCCCACGTGCCCTGCGGGAAGCCAGCCTGCGCTACGTGCCTCCGTTCGCGGGCCTGGACGGACGGGTACGCCTTGACCCCGCTCACTATCCAGACCCGCTGATGGTGGACGGAGGCGACGTGGTGCTGCCCAGCCTCGAACCTGAACTGGCCCGCGAGCGCATCACGGCCGCGGCGCGTCAGATCAAAGAACGGTGCCGCCTGCCTGTCTTTTTGGGCGGAGATCACAGCGTCACTTATCCATTGCTGCGGGCCTTCCATGACATTCCCGACCTGCATGTCATTCAACTGGACGCCCATCTGGACTTCACGGATACCCGCAACGACACGCGCTACAGCAACTCCAGCCCGTTTCGCCGTGCCTGTGAAGACCTGCCCAATCTGGTGCATATCACGACGCTGGGCCTGCGCGGGCTGAGATTTGACGCCGAAGCAGTGGCGGCGGCCCGTGCGCGGGGGCATACGCTGGTGCCGATGGAGGTCGTGGAAGCGCAGCTTCAGGACACTCTCGCCGCCCTACCCGCCCGCTGCCCGGTTTACCTGAGCATCGACGTAGACGCCTTCGACCCTGCCGTGTTACCCGGAACCAGCAGCCCCGAACCGGACGGGTTTTCGTATGCCTTAGCCATGCGCCTGATCCGCGAAGTCGTGCGGCGTCACCGGGTGATAGGGCTGGATGTGGTCGAACTGGCTCCGAACCTCGATCCCACCGGACGCAGCGAACTATTGGCCTCCCGCCTGATCATGGAAACGCTGGCCGAGGTGTTCGGTGCGGAGGTATCCAATGTCCGGGAATAGGGGAGAGCGCACCCTGTTTACCGGAATCTCGCAACTGGTGACGCCCGGAGCTGGCCCCCAGCGCGGCGCGGCCATGCGTGACCTCACGCTGATTTCAGGGGCGGCGATGCTGGTGGAGGATGGTCTGATCGCTTGGGTAGGTTCAGAAAAGGACGCGCCCCCAACCGATCAATTTCACGATCTCGGCGGTGTGGCGGTCACGCCCGCCCTGACTGATCCGCACACCCACGCCGTCTGGGCTGGAGACCGTCTCAGCGACTTCGAGGCCCGTGTACAGGGCGTTCCCTATGAAACGATTCTCGCGCAGGGCGGCGGCATTCGCGCCACCATGAGGGCCACTGCTGATGCGAGCTTGTCTGATCTCGTGGCGCTGGCTGCCCCCCGGATACAGGCTTTAGTCCGCTCTGGTGCGGCCACCATCGAAATCAAGAGTGGCTACGGGCTGGACTTCGACGCTGAGATTCGGATGTTGGAAGCGGTGCGGTTACTGCAAACGCACACGGCGGCCACGCTGTTGCCGACGCTGCTGCTGCATGTGCCGCCCGCAGAAGGCCGCGCCGAGTACGTGCAGGACGTGTGCCAGAGCTTGATCCCCCGCGTAGCGAACGCAAAGCTAGCGACTGCCGTAGACGTGTTCTGCGAGCAGGAAGCGTTTACGGGAGACGAAACCCGCCAATTCTTCGCGGCGGCGCGTTTGTATGGCCTGAACATCAAACTGCACGCCGACCAATTCCACGCTCTCGGCGGCACGGAACTGGCTTGTGAACTCGGGGCGCTGAGCGTCGATCATCTGGAAGCCAGCGGGGAAGCGCAGATTGCCGCACTGGGCCGAAGTCATACTGTCGCCACCATCCTTCCCGGCGTCACCCTCCACCTGGGTCTGCCCGCCGCCCCTGCCCGCCAACTCATCGACGCGGGCGCGTGCGTCGCCATCGGCACCGACCTCAATCCCGGCAGTTCGCCGCTGTACAGCGCACAACTGGCCCTCGCGCTGGGCGTGCGCCTGAACCGCCTGACGCCCGCCGAGGCCCTGACCGCCGCCACCGTCAATGCCGCTGCTGCACTGGGTCTGACGGATCGGGGGGCACTCGTTCCCGGCATGCGGGCCGATTTCCTCGCCTTGCACTCCGGCGATTGGCGCGACCTCGCCTACACGCTGGGCGCGAATCCGGTTCAGTCGGTCTTCGTGGCTGGCCGGGAGCAAGGCCAGATGAACCTGCACAGGCAGACACAGGAGCAAGCACTATGATTTTGGATTCCACCCTGACTTTATCCGACTTTGAGCGCGTGGTGCGTGGCCGCGAACAAGTGACGTTGGCTCCCGCCGCCCTGACCCGCATCCGCCGCGCCCGCGCCGTCATCGAGCGCATCGTGGACGGCACCGAAGCGGTCTACGGCATTAATACCGGCTTTGGTAAATTTGCCACCATCGGCATAGACCGGGATCAACTGGAGCAACTTCAGCACAACCTGATCGTGTCTCACGCCATCGGCATGGGTCCGCCGCTGCCAGGTGAAGTGGTGCGCGGGATGCTGCTGCTCCGGGCGCAATCGCTGGCGCTGGGGCATTCGGGCGTGCGCGAAGAGGTCGTCGATCTGTTGCTGGCGCTGCTGAATGCGGGGGCGCATCCGGTCATTCCGGCTCAGGGATCGGTGGGCGCGTCGGGCGACCTCGCGCCGCTGGCGCACCTGGCGTTGGCGCTGATCGGACATGGAGAACTGGACTTTGCCGGACAGGTTCGGCCTGCCGCCGACGTGCTGGCCGAACTGAATCTGTCGCCGCTGACCTTGCAGGCCAAAGAGGGCCTCGCGCTGATCAACGGCACGCAACTGATGGGCAGTCTGCTGGCCCTGAACGTGCTGGACACCCAAACCCTGCTAAGAACTGCCAACCTCGCCGCCGCCATGACCATCGAAGCCATGCGCGGCAGCCACCAGCCCTTCCGCGACGATGTGGTGCGGCTGCGGCCCCATCCCGGTGCGCTGGAAGTGGCCGCCGAACTGCGGCAGCATCTCCACGGCAGCCTGATCGCCCCCTCTCACGCCGACTGCGGGCGCGTGCAGGACGCCTATAGTCTTCGTGCCGTGCCGCAAGTCCACGGGGCCACGCAAGACGTACTGCATCATGCCGAGCGTGTGCTGGCCGTCGAATTTGCTTCCGTCACCGATAATCCGCTGGTGCTTCCTGAATCAGATGAAGTCATCAGCGGCGGTAATTTTCACGGGCAACCGCTGGCCCTCACCGCCGACGCGCTCACGGTGGCGGTAGCCGAACTCGCCTCCATCTCTGAGCGCCGCTGCGAGCAACTGCTGAACCCGGCGCTGTCGGGCCTGCCCGGATTTCTGACCCCGCAGCCGGGCCTCAGCAGCGGCCTGATGATCGCGCAGTACACCGCCGCCGCCTTGGTCAGTGAAAACAAGGTGCTCAGCCACCCCGCCAGCGTGGACAGCATTCCGACCAGTGCCAATCAGGAAGATCACGTGAGTATGGGGGCGCACGCCTGCCGCAAGCTGCGCGACGTGCTGGACAACTCTTTTACGGTGATCAGCATCGAACTCTTGTGCGGGGCGCAGGCGCTCGACATGCAGGCCATGAAGTTCAGGCCGCTCGCTCCCGGTGTAGGTGTCGGAGCCGCTTACGCCCGAATTCGTCAGGATGTCGCCACGCTGGACGCAGACCGCTATTTCAAACCAGAGTTGGATGAGTTGCTGAAGGCGGTCAGAAGCGGGGCTGTGCTGAAGGCGGTTGACAGAGCCAGAACTGACCACTCTGTTTGAATTATGTAATTCAGAGTGGCAATCAGGGAACCAAAGAACGGCACACACGGATAAGAGCGGTGGTTATTCGCTTTTGATTTCTGCCCTGGTATCTGCCGCTGGCAGGGTGAAAAAGAAGCTTGTTCCCTCTCCCAACACGCTCTCCAGCCACAGCTGTCCGCCGTGCCGCTCCACGATTTTTTTGCAGACCGCCAGCCCGATGCCGGTGCCGTCATAGGTTTCGCGCCCATGTAGCCGCTGAAAAATTTCAAAAATACGCTCGAAATACTGCGGTTCGATCCCGATGCCGTTGTCGGTTACGGCAAAGCGCCACTGCGGGCCGTCGCGCTCAGCAGATACCCGGACGTGGGGCATCACACCCTCCCGGTGGTATTTCAGACCGTTTGACATCAGATTTTGCAGCAGTTGATCGAGTTGCTGGCGGTCAGCTTGGACGGTGGGCAATCCCTCAGCCTGTACCTCCGCTCCGCTCTCCGGTTGGAGTCTCTGCGCCACTTCCTCGAACACCGCCTGACTGTCGACAGGCAGCTGCTCGCGCTGTTCGGTATGAATGCGTGAAAAGGTCAAAAGATCATCCACCAGCCGTTTCATGTGTTCGCCGCTGTCTACGATCTGGCGCAGGTACAGCTGGCCGCGTTCGTCCAGCACGCCGCCGTACCGCCGGGCGATGATGCCCGCGAAACTGGTCACGGCGCGAATCGGGGCCTGAAGATCGTGCGAGGCGATGTAGGCGAACTGTTCGAGTTCCGCGTTGCTGCGGCGCAGTTCCTCGTTGGCCTGTAGCACCTTCTCCTCGGCTTCTTTGCGCCCGGTCACGTCATGCATGGCGATCACTGCCCCCAGTGGGCTGCCCTGTTCGCTAAAAATCGCCTGCCCGTTGGCAATGATCCGGCGGGCGGCCTGACCTCTGGGCCGAATCACCATCTCTGCGCCCTGCACCCGCTCACCGTTCAGGGCGCGGAAAAGGGGCACCCGGGGCATGGGCAGGGGCGTCACGCCGTCGCCTTCGTAGAGGTCGTAATGTTCGGCCCACTCTCCCGGCGGCAGCGGAGAGGCGTCCATGCCGTGAAATGTGCGCGTGGCGTCGTTGAACAGCGTCAGGTGTCCTTGTGGGTCGCAGGCCACGATGCCCTCGCTGAGGCTGCCCAGCACGGCGCGTAAAAAGGTGCGCTCGCGGGCCAGCTCCTCGGTGCGGTGCTCCAGTTGGGCTACCACCCCGGCCCGCTCCAGCGCCAGCCCCAGATGATGCACTACTGTTTCCATTACCACGCGGTCTGTCGCTGTCCAGGTGCGCTGCCCGAACAGCACGAAACAAACGATGCCGGTGGCCGAACCATTGACATAGACGGGCAAACTGGCTGCTGTACTGACGTGCTGCACCAACTCTGCCGGAGTATCGCTGCCCTGCGCGTACTGGTCTTGGTAAAAGGGCTGCCCCGTGACCCAGGGCACCACCAGACTTTGCGGAACCGTGTAGGCAAATCCAGCGTCGATGATGGCCTGCAGTCCGTCGTTGCCCAAGTGTCCGGTTTGTACCCGGTTGCGCCACAGACCGTCTTTCCGCTCGTAATACAGTGCGTAACCGTCTGGCAGCAGCGACATCACGACCTCCTGTCCGCGCTTGATCAGGGTATAGGGGTCTGTTTCGATGCTCAGGTCGCGGGTCAGGTGGGCAAAGCCCTCTAACGCACGGCTGCGGGCGTCGAGTTCAGCGTTCTGCTGCTCTAGTTGACTGGCCTGTGCCGCCCGCTCCAGCGCCAGCCCCAGCCCCCGGCCCACGGCCCGAATGACAGCCTGCTCCTGATCCGTCCACGTGTGGGCCTGCTGCGTCCCTGCGGTCAGCAAACTGTAGGGCTGATCTCTCAAAAAATACGGAAAGAAGACGGCGGCTCCGTAAGATTGCGCGTGCTCGACGCCTTCTAGCGCAGCATTCCAGCCATTCGTAAAGACGGGCGCACGGGTCGCGAGTGCCTCGGCAGATGTGGGGCCGTCCACCGGAATACCTGCGAGGAGGCCGGCAATAACCTCAGGCGTCACGTCGCTCGACCAGGCGCGGGCCTTCCACAAGGGGCCGCTGCGTTCAAAATAGGCAACGCTGACACCGCTCAGCGCCGCCCGCACCACATCTATGGCCTGACGCGCCAGCACCAGCACATCGGTTTCCGTGCCTACCGCTTCGGTAAAGGCCACAAACGCGTCGAGGGCGGCGCTGCGTTCTTCCAGCTCCCGGGTGCGGGCCAAGACCCGGGCCTCCAGTTCGGCCTGTTCTATGGCCCAACTGTTCATCGGCACCGAATCCACACCGTACGGGTACTGCACTGTTGTTCACAAGACAGGTCGAATGCTAAACGCTCTGATGTCAAACACACCCTCATACCCTAGCAAGCACGGGTGCACGGTGGTATGACATCCTTACGTTTCGCTTGAGTCTTGGGGGCCGTGCAGATAGGTATGGATAGGCCGCAGTTCAAGGCATCTTCTCAAGAACTGTCTTGGGTTCTGCACGCCGCACTAAGCGTTTTTGCATGCTGGGCATGACTTGCCTGGCCCGCACCATCAGTTGCCGGATGTGGCGCAGGCGCTGCGCGTAGCTGTGGCTGGGGCCGCTGTTCCACAGGGCGTTATACAGGGTCTGCTTGATCCACTTGCGCACATCGGCGCGTTTTTCTGCGGGCTGCGGTTTGATGGACAACAGCAGCGTGCTGTGCTGATTATTCAGGGACGTGAGGGCGTCCAAAAAATGACGGCAGAAGTGTTCGTAGAGGGCCGCTCGCCGCTCGCCTCCCAATGGACTGGCGGCAACATAAGGATTGGTATTGATCTCGTAGACCTGAATGCGCCCGCCTACCACGCCGTAATCGACCCGGCCATAGTCGATCCGTGCGGTAGCAAAGACCTCACGCAACTCGGCCTCGTGGGGATTGCCGTGTAAAAAAGCAGTTTCGGCGGCCAGCGTGTCTTCATCGACCACGAAAGTCCGGGCCATGCCGCGCACCTCCCAGCCGTGTCCAAAGAAAATATCGGTGGGGATGATTCGCTGCCCTACCTTGAACGCCGCGTATCGCCGGTACAGGCCGCGTTCGTCCGGTTCGCCGCAAAACTCGGTGATGATACTGCCGCAGACGTTGTGACCCGCGCTCCGCCTGCGCTGCAAAAAGTCTGCCAGAGCCGGGGCATCGGGCAGAAGGCCGGACGCCACCGCGTTATGCTCCTGTTCGCTCCGCACAAACACCGGAAAACGGGCGGGCACACGCTGCTCGTCCAGGCGGTACACGTCAAAATCATTCAGGCCCTGAGTATGTAAGGTGCGCAGCAACTCGAACCGCTGTTTGACCTGTGTGGGATGGTTCAGCAGCTGCACTCCATCGCCGCGCCGGGCCAACTGATCCCACAACCACCCGGCTTGGCTCAACTCGGGCCCGGACAGCCGTTCTAGGTCGGCAAAAATATAGGTGCCTTGCGGCAGCTTGTGGAGCCTGAACGCAGTGGCATACGGCAGAGGTACCAGGTGCGGCGCAAACGCTGCTCCACGCGCTGCCAGGAAGTCTTCCAAACACAGGTGGCTGGCCGTAGTGAGCATGTAGATCACCCCTGTACAGTACATGCTAGGACGCCTGTTCAGGCTCAATTGGAGAGGTGCTGGAGGGAAAACGGCCCTTTCAACTCTGGCCAGACTCCGGTGGGCAATGAAAAGTGCGGCTGAGACGCCTCAAAACGCTCGACCTCACAGGAAGGCCAGGAAGCCCCCTCTGGCAAGTCCTGAGGGCAAAAGGAATTGGCCTAGTTGCGGACGGTTTGAGCCGATACACTCTGAAGGTCACGTGCGCTTTCATACTAATCTCCATTAGTACGAAAATACCGACACCATTGGTACAGGTGTAAATCTAAGTCGTGAGATCGAGTCAAGTCTTGTGCTGGACGTGTTCCAGCCTGCCGCCTTGAACTAAAAGCAACTTCAATCTCTACCAGTATCAATCAATAGGGTGCGTGTACCCTCAACCCCACTCACCCACCCCGTCACGGGCCTCCTGAGGGCACGAGCAAACGTTCACGCTTCTTGAACTCCTCATAATCACGGCGATCATCAGCATCCTCCCCAACCTGATTGGCGTCCGTCGTCCCGCCCACAGCGCCGCTGCCCTCATCTGCGCTCGCACCCTTTGGCAACACGCGATCGCCGTTCACCTCAACCTTACCGGTGCAGCCGACCGGTCAACCGCTTGCCCAACTGCTCACCGCACGCAAACCTCGCCGCCTTCAGGTCAACTGCGTCCGCCAACAACTCACCGCTGACGACCAGTTCTCCAGGCCACCCTCTCCACCAACCACCCACATTCATCTGTGGTGAACCACCGAACACAGATCACGGGCAACCCACCATGCTGCCTCCGTGATCCACCGGAGGTGTTTCCCCAACTCGCCCGCAGCCTCACACCTCCCGAACAGATCCGGCAGTCTGCCGATCAACCGCTGGCCGAAGCCCTCACCGAACGCACACTCCCCAGCCTGAACGTTGGCCACCAAACCGACCCCTGACCCCATCTGCACCTTCCGACAACCGTGCTTTGCTCCCGGGCTCATCTCTCCATACGCCGTCCAGATCCATCAGCCCCGCACCACTCCACACCTCCATGCCCCCCGCCAACGGACATCCTTCTTCAACAGGGCGAGCCGCCTTGCACTGAACGCTCAACCGTTCTTCCCTCCACGCAAGGCTCCCCGACCAGCCGTCAGCCCCAACAACTCTCCCCACCAAGTCCGGTGCTGAACCCGTCAAGCTCTTTGCGAGGTGCTCCTAAGACGCGAAATTTATGACCTGCGGATCGGCCGCTTGACCGACCCCTGACCCCATCTGCACCTTCCGACAACCGTGCTTTGCTCCCGGGCTCATCTCTCCATACGCCGTCCAGATCCATCAGCCCCGCACCACTCCACACCTCCATGCCCCCCGCCAACCAACATCCTTCTCCAACAGCGCGAGCCGCGGCTGTCCCTCGGTTAGTGGGGTTGCTGCCCGTGGCTTGCGGCGCACCAGCGCCCCCCTTTTCCCAAGAGGGGCTTTCACCATGTTTCCGTCGGCGGCTTGCCACTCCCCGTCAATCCCGATCTCCTGGTCGTACTCTTCGAGTACGATGGCCCACGCCGCACAGAAGCATCCGTGTTCCACTCAACCGCTCGTGGACGGTCGATGTTGGGCCATATCGGCGGGACAGTTGACTCCACTGATGGCCGGTTCGGGCCAGCCAGATCATCCCGTTGAACATGGAGCGGGCGTCCCACGCGGGACGCCCACTCTTCTTCCTAGGCTTTTCGATCACGAGGACAGGGGCGAGACGAATCCAGAGTTCATCTGATACCTCCCCAAGCGTGTGCTGGTCATCGATCTGGTCTTGATGGGGTTGCGTCGTTGTCATCGCCTATCAGTAGATTATATTTTCCGGATAGGCTCTTACTCCCTACCCGGCGCAGGGCCATGATGCCTTCCACCACGCTCTGGAGAACCAACCAGTCTTCCTCGGTCAGCACCTCCGCAGCATTCAGAACCAGCTGAAGCACCGTGCGGGAAAGCTCAGTCCGATCTGAAGACGCCCCGCGACTGGACAGGTCGAACAAGATCTGATCCGGAATGCTGTACACCTGGGCCAGTTTGGCCAGGATGTCCCTGCCGGGCTTCTCAATTCGGCCATTCTCCAGCCGACTGAGATGCGTGTTACTGATCCCAGTGGCCGTCGCTACCTCTGTGAGGGTCAGATGACGAGCCTTGCGAGCGACGCGCAGGGTCTTGCCGAGGGTGGTGATCATTCGTTCCTCTGCCTCCCTTCTGTGCCAGCTGTCGACGTGACAGACGGTGTGCCCTCTTCATGTTCAACAAAGAAGACCCTCAGGCACCGCCTGAGGGTCTTCAGGGGCCGACAACACGGTGTCATCGGCCTCGTGAGAAGATTTAGGGAACGACGGTGGTGGATTCGGCCTTGAAGTTGGTCTGGGCCTGGCCACTGCTTTCGGCGGTGTTGTTCCAGCGGAAGGTTTCCTGGTACTGGCGGGCGGCAGTTCCGGCGGGGGCCGTGACCTGCGTACGCACAAACACCACGCCGCCGGGCGCGACACGGAAGGCTGGGTTCAGCGTGATGGTCTGCTGGCCCACACCCGTTTCGGCACTCACGGTGTACTGGCCTGCCCCGGCGCCCACGGTCAAGCGGGTGCTGGTGCCGTTGAGGTAGTCGGTGATGATCGCTCCGGTCTGAGGATCACGGGTCGGCGTGGGGTCGTAGTAGACCTGAGAATCGGTGAAGTTGAAGATGCCCGGGGTCTGCTGAACAGGATCGATGGCACCGAAGTTGTAAATGAAGACGTTGTTGAGCGCACCTTCGTTGGAGCCCGGCTCGACGCTGGCGGCGCTCGCCAGGATCGTGCCGACCGTGTCGCCCGCACGAATGGGGTCAACCGTGTCAGTGAGCTGGGTCTGCTCGGAGATGAAGGACGTGACGGTCACGCAGGCCTGAGCCTGACCCGTGCCGCCGTTGGTGCTGGTGAAGCTGCCGGTGTCACAGTAGCTGCCGCGAGGCGTGCCAGCGGCGACACTGCTGGTCAGGGTGAGGGTCAGCACCTGACCGGGGGCCAAGTTCACAGTGGCGGGAACGGTGCTGACGGTGCGGGTCGCGGCGTCAAAGGTCACGCTGCCGGCCTGCGCGGTGCCCGTGACGGTGTAGCTGCCGCTGCCGTAGTTCATGAACACGTTGTTCAGGTTGCCCAGCAAGTCCTTCACGGCCACGGCAGTGGCCGTGGCCGAGCCGGAGTTGGTCACCGTGATGACGCTCTGATAGCTGCTGCCGGGCGTCAGCTGGTTGAGGGCAGGCTGGCCTGCGATCTGGTTGTTGACCTTGGTGATGGCCAGGAGCGGCGAGGCGACCTTGAAGCAGGGGATGCCCGAAGCGCCCGTAACGGCGACGCCGTTGTTGCTGGTGGCCGTAAAGGTGCCCTGGTCGCAGTAATCGCCGTCGACGGTGCCGCTGGCGGCGAAGGTAAAGGTTTGGGTGGCTCCGGCGGCCAGAGTAAATGCCCCTGTGGTAAAGCCGTCGTCACCAGCCTTGGTCACGGCCACGGCCTGAGGCGCGGCGGTGACAGCGCCCTGAATGGCGTAGTTGGCAGCCACCGTAGCGTTGGCGAGTGCGTCGGTAACGACCACGTTGGTGGCGGGGGCATTGCCGTTGTTGCTGACCGTGATGCGGGCCACGACGGGCACGTTCGGGCCGACGACGACGCCGCTGGCGATCGGCGTGAAGGCTCCGGCGGTGTCCAGGGTGCCCAGCGTCTTGCTGATGCCGAGGTTGGGGGCCGTGACCGTCAGGCAGGCCTGATCGGACAGGGTGGGAGTCACGGTGCCGAACGCGCCGTTGTTGTAGCTGACGATGGTGGCAACGTCACAGTAGACGCCGACAGCGCTGGCCTGAGCAGGCAACGTAAAGGTGCGGCTGGCTCCGGCAGCGAGGTCGAAGGTGGCGTCGAAGCCGTCTGTGGCGTTGGCGGTGGTTCCGGCGGGGGCCGTGACGCTGTAGGCCGCGGCGTCGCCAGACTTCAGGACATCACTGAGGCGGATGGCGGTCGCGGGGCCTGCGCCGGTGTTGCTGACCGTGACCGTGAAGTCACGGGACTGATTGATGCCGGCCTGATTGTCTTTGGGGGCCTTGACGATGGTCAGGCGGGCGCTGGGGGCAAACGTCTTGTTCAGGAAGCGCTTGGTGACTTCGGTGCCGTTGACGTAAGCGATGGCGCGAATGCGGGCCGTGGCGGTGGTGGTCACAGCAGGGTCGTGGTTCAGGGCCGTCCAGGTAAAGCCGTTGGTGTCGGGCGTATTGACGCCGGTCACGTTGTACAGCGGGTACTCGGTGCTGCTGGGAAAGCGCACGTTGTTGCCGGTCGCGCTATTGGTGTAGGTATTGGCGCTCAGGGCATTGTCGTTGATGTCCTGGCCCGTGACCGGGGAACCAGAGGCCTGGCCACCGTCATCCGCGGCGGCAAAACGCACGCTGCCGGTCTGCTCCAGAATGTCCCAGCGCACGTTGGCACCGACAATGGGGTACACGTTGCCGTCAGCGGCCTTGTAGCCCACGTAGCCACCTGCCACGTTCTGACTCAGCAAGGGGGCGACTTCGTCCATCTCGCCAGCGGTCGGGGCAGCGGGGTCGGTGATGCCGCCGACTTTGGCCGGATCGATGCCGCCCGTTTCATTTTCAAGCCAGGAGTAGAAGACAAATTTGGTGCCGGCGTTGTTCAGGTCGTCTTTGGTGATGGCGACCATTTTGCCGTTGGCGTCCATGTAGAACGCGCCGCTGACGGTGTTGGCCCGCAGGGTGGGGTAGGCCAGATTGGTGGTGCCACCCGCGGTGACGGTCAAGTTCTGAGTCTCAGGAATAAAGCCGTCTTTGCTGTAGGTCGCCGTGTAGTTGCCCGGCGTCAGGCTGCCGTAGTTGCCTGGAGCCACGATCACACCGGCACTGTCGCGGATGGTCAGGGTGTAGCCATTGGGGTTGGCCGGGAGAGAGACCATGCCGACAGTGACGGCGGGAGGATTCACGACGGGCGTGTTGCCACCACAAGAGGCGAGCAGGAGCACACTGGTTAACGCAGCCATACCTAGTTTGACGTTCATGTTCATAGGAGCCTCCAGGAAATCATCAACAAAGCCGCTCAAAGTGCATTGACTTTGAGGATAAACAACTTACCTAGCGGCCTAGGAAGCTTTGTTGCGTGCCTTGATTTAGACACATAAATTCCTCAGGCGATATCCTCCACTAGATGAAGAAAATCCAGTAAAGCGAGAAAAATAACTTTTCTGGTGTCTATCTGAAGTGGGAATTAAGTTTAGGCGCCTGCCTCTTCACGTATGAAGTGTTAATGAAAAAATTTGGACTTCTGTATGAAGAACTTGTAAGAGTTGATCTGCTCGCCCAATATGGGAACTTTCCTTTTGGAGCCCCACCATGGGTTGTGTTGCCTTAACTGGGGCGGGTTAAGCTGACCATCCGTGACTGACCCGAAACCGTACCGCTACCGTTTTCCGATGACGATCATTTAGCACGCGGTTTGGTTGTATCATCGCTTCCCGCTCAGCTACAGAGATGTCCAAGAATTGCTGTGCCAGCGCGGCCCAGCAGGTCAGCCACGAGACTCTCCGCGAATGGTGTATCAAATTTGCTCCCCTCTTCGCTGAGGAACTGCGCCACCGGGAACCCCGCCGGGGTTCCCGGTGGCATCTGGACGACATGTATACGAGCGTCAATGGCGTCCGGCATTGGCTATGTAGAGCTGCGGATGAGCACGGTTTCGTGCAGGGTATCCTCCTTCAGCGCCACCGCGATATTGAGGCTGCGAAGACCTTCCTAGCCCGAATCCTGGGTGAATATGACTTCCCAGAGGTCATTCATACTGGGGCCGCTCCGCAGCTATGGAGCCGCAATCCGCGAGATCTCCAGCCTGAAAAGTGTTGACCACCAGCAAGTGATCTCCGCGGCGCGTTGCAATAACATCACCTTGCAAGAACATCGTTCCACGCGGCGACAAGAACGACGTCAGCAGGGATTTAGACGGCGGAAACGCGCTCAAGAGTTCCTGAATTTGCACGCCCGCTCAGTAGCTGAAAACTTCACTTTTTGATTGTCCCAGTGAAGAAAAAGGGCTGACCAGGACTTGAAGGATTTTGGCAAGTTCGTCTGGAATCCAGCGCAACACATTGCGAAGATATTCCGAACCATACCGCACCACGCTCATCGCCTTGCGGCCATGAGGCAGGACTTGGATTGGTTTCGCCTCGTGGCGCCAGACCCCGACCCGCAGGCAGCTCAGCCAGGCCAGGGTCACCAGCCCGAACAGGCGCTCCAATCGTTTGGGGTCTGTCATTCCGGTTCGCTCCAGATCAAACCCTCTGTCTTTCAACGAACTAAAGGTGGACTCAATCGTCCAGCGGAGTTTGTAGAGCTTCCATGTCTCCCAGACGCCAAAATCTGTTGCGATGATGACGAGGTCACCCGCGGGTGACCTGGTGGCCACGACTCGCATCCGTTCCCCGAAAACTTCCGTGTTCTCCGCGATCATCCGAAATTGCCCGGGGCGAAGGTCTTGGAACCAAGTGTCTGCTGAGAGTTCGTCCAGTACGGTGTCCTTGCGGATCCGAACCGCCCGGCGAATACCCTTCCGCCGAAGAAAACGGAACCATTCGGCGCCGATGAATTCCCGGTCGGCGACCAAGCCCTTCCAGCGTCGTGCTGGAAGGGCCTCCATCAGTTTGCAGACGACCCACATCCGCGCGCGGGTATGACTGTTGCCCGTGTGATCAAGCGCAACCCAATACAAGGGGATGGTGAACCCATGAACCACTGCACCCAAGACGAGCAGGTTGAGGGGGGATTCGCCGTGCTCCCAGGTCGTCCGGTCTAGGCTCATCAGGATCTTGCCGGGGGGGAGCTGAACCAGCAGCAGCGCCAGGAAGACCTGCGCGGTGAGTTGCTCATCGTGCACGGCGCGTTCTACGCGCCGTTTTTTGGCTTCCGGTGAGCTGGAACCGGGCAGGTGAGGGCCGAGGTCTCGGTGGTTGACGCTCTGCGCCGTGATCATGGCGAGGACGACGTCGACGGCACGCTGGAGGGTGTCAATCCGGAGAGTGGGAACGCAGGTTTTGAAATGGGCGGTGAGTTCGGTTGCCTGATGGGCAGCGGGTGTGGAGGGCATCGCACCTCAACACACCGCCTTTGATCGTTCCTGTCGAGGGACAGATAGGAATCTTCTTTTGTGCCGTTCAGGACGACCAAAAAGTGAAGTTGTCATCTACTGAGGCACGCCCGGATCACCAACCTTCACCACCATACTAGAACGACAATTCCCGCCCACATCAGAAGGAGCAACCAACACTGGGCATTTCAGATGTGGCACGAGGTCGGCGCAGGGGTGGCCTGAACTTCACTTCAGGCCACCCCTGCGCTTCGTCTACCAGCCGTACAATTAACCTGACAGAACCCTCTGGCATGTGGGGCGGTATACCCACCCTGAAAACTTTACTGGGAACGCGCCTCTGGATGTCAGAGGCGCGTTCCCAAGTCGGTGACGGCCTGACTGCCCCTGGGAAGCGTGGGCTTCAGGACGTCGCCCTTCACCTGATGCGTTTTCGGAACAGCGCCGAAACCTCTCCAGTCCCAACGCGATGTCCTTTCTCCAGTTCCCGCTCTGCAGGGTCTAGCTCAACGATAAATGCACTCGACTCAGTTGGGAACCAACAGCAGGCGGATCTGGCTGGGCTCAGTACCAGAGCACCAGCCACGCCCAGCCGTAATGGCGTAGGACTTTTTGTCGGCCGAAGGGGTCGCGACGCCCTGCTCGCGTTGATCCCACCCTGAGCTGACGAAGCTGGTCGCCGCCGTGTTGAAGATAAAGGACGTGAAACTCAGGTCGATGGTGGACACGGGGTTGACGGCGCCTGCTTCAGGCCGGCACTGGCCAGCATTCCCTAGGGGGATGGCTGGGGGCGCGCCTGCTGCATTGTTAGGCACGTCGTTTCTCACCAGAAATCCTGTGCTTGTAGCGTAGGTGACGTCGTTGGGGTTGACAATCAGGGTGTTGGGGTCAATGCGAATCTTGGTAAAGGTCGTGGTCTGCTTGCCACTGAGCTTGGCCCCGCTGTTGGACGACTGCTGCGAATCGGTGAAATCTACCACCGACTGGGTGTTGCTCTGGCTGCCCAGATTCAGGTAGTCCAGTGGGGTCTGGCCCGTGGCCATGTCGCGGCAGAACAGTTTGTAAGACCTGGTGAGATCCTGATCGAGAAACATGACGTAGTCCTGATCGTTTTTCTGTTGATAGAGCGTCTGCTGATCCGCACAGCTGGTGGGTAGTTTGGCCGTGATGTCCGGTAGAGCGTCCAGAGCGGTGCTCAGCGTCAGGTAGGTCGGCAGTGGGCCATACGTTGCTTCAGCGTCAGCTTCAGCGCCGGTACCCGACACGGCGCTGGGCAGGCACGTGGTGATGTCGTTGGTGCAGGCCGTGATGGCCGCGTTGATGCCCAGCTTCCAGGTGGGCGCAGCAGCAATGGCAGTCTTGACCGCATTCAGGGCCGTCTGGTCATAGATGGCCGGATTGAGTTGAATGACTTTGGCACTCCCCAGCAGATTTTCGACCAGGTTGCCGCGCAACACGAGTGAGGTCAACTCGGCCGATCCCCGGTTGATGGCGTCTGCGGACTTGGAATCGGGCGGCCCGAAAAAGTTGACGTAACTGTTGAAGGTCGCCGACTTGACGCAGCTCTTGAGTGCGTCGGCACTGGCGCAGCTCGCCAACACTTTGGCAGAATAGTTCTGCGCGTCGGAGATCAAGGTATTGAGATCGGTACTGGGCGTGCCCGCAATAGCCGTTTGAAAGGTATTGATCTTCAGGGTGGACGTGCTGGCCAGCGACTGCATCTTCTTGCTGAAATCCGCCGAAATTGAGAAGGGTCCGGACGAGGCCGACAGTTGGGCCGCAATCTGCGTCTTCTGCGCTTTGCTGTAGCTGGTGAAGCTGAAGTACGCGACGTAGCGGCCGCCCAGCGTGAATGTGTTGAGGAAGTAGTCGCCGCACGAATCCTTGAACGCCTTGTAGTCGGTGTCGTACAGCTGTTGCATCGCGTCCGTGAGTTTCGGTTTGGTGATGGTGTCGTAGAGCGCGTAATTTTGTCCAATGGCGTCGGCTTTCAGGAGCATGCCCACGCTATAGCTGTTGGTGTCTTGCTGCTGGGCAAACTGGGCGCTGGCACTGACTTTGGTGACGCCCGCGTTGTAAGACGCCTTGCCGCTCACGTCCAGGGCGTCTGAGAGATCAGATTTGCTCTCGATTTTGGTCAAGCTGAAGGTCTGCTGAAGTCGGGAAGGAGCGGAGACGGTGGGCTCGGCCTGAGGCACCAGGCAACTGGTGGTGCCGAGGAAGCCGCCAGTCGTGGAGTCGTAACCACTGGCAAACTGCATCCCGTCGATGAAGCTCAGGGTGACTGCGGGGGACGACTGAAGATTGCCGCCCACCGGAGGGGGAACCGGCGGGACGGGCACGCTGGAGCAGGCACTGAGCACAGCGGTAAGAACCAGCAGGCACGGCAGGGGAGTGGATCTGGGCATGGCAACTCCTAAGAACAGTAGTGAGAAGGAAGGATTCCCGGATAAGGCTCAAACCCACTCCATGTTGGGTTGTTGATGGTGCACATAAAAGCGTTTCGGCGGTCAGTCAATCCAGGCATGAACTGAAGTCAGGAACCCGCGAGTCAGCCACAGGATGCTGTGGTCAGGAAATTCCTGAGATGAACTTACTTTTTGACGACGGTGCACCAGGCCAAGGTCACGTCGGCCTCGCTCTGGAACCAAGTTCCGGCGATCCACATCTTCGGCGTGGTCAACACGAACTGCTCGTAGGTGCCGCCGTCATCGGTTTCGCCTACATCAAGAAGCTTGTACTTGAACTCTTTGGGGATCGCCCGGTTGAGGGTCGCGGCGATGACATCAGGTTTGCCGTCCCAGTAGAGCAGTTCATGGTACTGGCATTTGCCCTTCAGGTCTGCCGCCGTAGTGTCAAGGAGGTCAACCATTTCCTCGGAAAAGTCTTCGTCAGTCAATTCCAGTGCGCCTTTGGGCAACTGAAAGCCTGTCAGGGTGGATGTGCTGACAAAATCGGTGGCTAGAGCGAGGGGGCTGAGGAAGGCAAAGGCCAGAAGCAAGCCTAATTTTTTGCTCATCTGTGAAGTATCAGCGCCTGAGGTTGAGCCTGCAATGGTGGGGGGCGGGAGGGAGGGGCTCCGACGCATCGCCACGGCTGGCAGGACAAGCCATCGGTCAGCTACGGCACCAGACAGGCTCCACCACCGCCTCTGATTTGCCTGTTCGGCGGGGGCATGTTGTTGGTGAGGTTCCCCCAACAGCCGTTCAGTCTCGTTGTGCCATGAGAGTTGAGGAAGGCCCACCAAGAAACAAGCCGTTCGGGCTTGACTCGCAGCGTGATCAATTTTTCCATGAAGGCACGCGGCTCAGGGGTCATTACCCGCTGGTGTGCCAAAGCTCGCATCGTGAGCCTCACAGGAAGAGTCTGCGCCTGAAAGAGCGGAGCGGCAGAAGAGGCGCGTCACAGTGGACTGCAATGGGTCATTGCCCCAGCCCCTCCCCCGTGCAGCTGCTTGATCGGCATTACGCTGCGCTTGACCGAGGCCACACCCTCACGGCCAGATGCCTGGAATGGCGTCTGGCGCTTCTCCTGCTGGCTCCTCACCAACCGTGCTCCCTCACAATACGCCACACTGCCGCCTTTACCTGATCTGGTAACGCTTCGGCCTCAAGCGCTACCCCCGCGTCGGTCACGCTCAAGGCCGCCCGGTACTCACGTGGGGACCGCAACGCATCCCACACGTCCGCCGCCGCCACCAGTGCGGTGAGCGGACTCAACTCGCGCTGGCCTAAGGGATACCCGGCACCATCGACGCGCTCGTGATGGCTCCGCACCGTGAGCTGCACGGCGGAGGAACACTCCGGCCAGACTTGAGCGAGCAGCGCCGCCCCGATGACGGAGTGGTCTTACATCAGGCGCCTCTCGGCCAGCGTTAAGGCGCGTGGGGCCTCCAAGACCGCCATGGGCACGCCGACCTTGCCGATATCGTGCACGTAGCCAGCGATGAAGGCCTCGCATGGATTCACCCCCAGCAGGGGCGCGACCGCCTGTGCCAACAGGACGACGCGGGCAGCATGAATCGGCACTCGCAACCGAACCAAATCGTGCACGCCATCCGGAACAACGTCAAACAAGGCAGGGGCAGACACAGCACTGAGCATGCCTCAGCGTGACGCCTGTTGGGGTGATGCCCTTGTCAAGCGCGACCGCCACCCCCCTCCACCAGAGCGGCGCTCGCCAGCGTTCCAGCCGAGATCAGACGACTCAACCAGAAACGGGCGTTCCAGACGTGATCTGCGGTCGCAGCAAGGGGAGTCAAAGGGTCAGGCTATCCCTGCCCTCAGCCTGCCAACAGCCCAGTTAAGGCAACACAACCAGTGTCAGTGCTGTTCGCCCGAAGCCGAGGTCAAGGCCACCAGGGCTGGAGTGCCGCCCACCGCCAAGCGGCGCAGCACGGTGAGGCTGTTCAGCGCGATTTCCAGCACTTCTCCCGTGTTGGGGCTGGTCAGGTAGGCCGAGTTCTGGCCAAGGAGCATGGTTGGTTTGATGGCCGCTTTGTCGGCGGCGTCCGCGGGTTTGACCAGTGCCGCTGCGCTTTGCAGCACCCGCCCTGTATGGGCATCCAAGCTGTGCAGGCTGCCGTCCGCGGTCAGCACCATCAACCGCTGCCCATCTGCAGCAAACATGAATTTCAGGGGTGCGGCGGGCAAGGCGACGGGGGTCAGGACTGCGTCCTGCGCTGTCGAGCGGGCCAGGCCGGTGCCGAAGTTGCCGTAGAGAACCGGGCTTTTAGCGTGGGCGACCACCTTGCCTACCCGCGTGCCTTCAGGAGTATTGGCCGGATTGGTCAACTTCTGAGAGGTGATGTTCGCCCCGTTGACCCTGACCGCCAGTACGCCGTCCGTGCAGCCAAAATAGCTGGTGTCGCCCAAGATGGGCTCACCATGCAGGCCCGGGCAGCCGGCGATGGTCTTGAGCAGTTGGCCCGACTTGAGGTCGTAGGCATCCACTCGGTTCAGGGCCAACTGGCCACTGAGCAGCACGTTGCCCATGACGGTGGGGGACCCAGCCTCGAGCTGCCCTAGACCACTCAGCAGCCGCTGTATCAGGATGTGTATGCCCAGGGCAGTGATGGCCCCACCGAGCTGGTCGAGCATCTGAAGGCGAATGCCAGCCTTCCGGCGGTGCGGTGCGGGGAGCCCGCTGGGCTCTTCATGGAGCCTAGGACAGACAGGTAGCCTAAAATTCAGGCTGCCTGTCGTATGTTTGCTTGCTACGTCTAAAAAGCCGCCTACTTAGATGGTGAGCCTTTCTTTTGACGATGTTGGAATTCCGACCAGCCAACCGGCAAGAAGCCCGCGCTAAGGTAAGCGCAAGAGTCTAAACCTCTTGCGCTCAGACCATACTCACTCCGCTTCCTGAATGGCCAATATCCCAGCAGGACTCAGGACATATCTGGTGAATCGGCCAAGTTGACTGTGAGTACACACGAGAAAGCCGAGCTCGTACAACACTTGAAAATCCCTCACGGAAAATCTCTCTGAGCCAACCAGGACAACCGGTGGGCTAGGAGGCGGAACACCGTTGAGGACGGTTAATAGTTCGCCATCCTTCATCGTGCTCAGCATGGTGAGTTGAGCAGGACTGAGGGCTATGTCCGGCCCCCCAGCCTCTTCCCCACTGCTGCTCTGATCACGTCAGCATGGGCAGGCTAAGGGGGCACAACAGCAGATCAGAAGCAGATTCACGGTTGATTCGACTTCACTGAAGTACGACGTCGATCCTGTGGGTGGTGTAGAGCAACTGATTCTCGTTTGACCAAGAATGTGGGCACGTTGATCGTGCGGTCGGGTGATTCTCCCTCAATGCTCGCCAGCAGAGCATTTAATGCTCTTCGGGCAAGTTCGCTGTAATTATGGTTCACAGTTGTCAGGGCAGGTGTGACCACCTGTGCAAGGAAAATGTCGTCAAAACCTACTACGGAGAGATCTTTCGGAACATTCAATCCATGTTCCCGGGCGGCCATCAGGACACCGGCAGCCACAAGATCATTGGCACAGACTGCCGCAGTGGGTCGCTGCGAAGAGTGAAGAAGCTGCTTGAGCGCCTCAACACCTGATTCAATAGACAGGCCGGTAAGTTGAACCCATTCAGGGGGATGGTGTGGGGAGAAGCCTTGATAGACAGAGAGTTTATCGAGGGTATTGGTGACGTCCGGACGGCCACCTAAAAAGGCAACGTCCGTATGACCTTGCTCATGCAAATGCGAGAGAATGGCGCTCATTCCACCCGATTCGTCGGATCTTACGCTGGAGATAATGTTCACGTCGGCTAAGTCACCATTAACGGTGACAATTGGAAGCCGTTCAGCAAGCTCTTGCATCAGTTGAATGTCTTCTGGAGGTGGCTCTGGATCATTGGTCAGTCCGCCCAGAACCACGAGACCGTCCACTTGCTGTTCTGCAAGTGTCCGCAGGTAGGTGCGTTCAAGTTCGCGGGTGCTGACCGTATTTCCGAGGATGATCGTGTATCCACACTCGAACGCTTTGACCTCCAACTGCATAAAAATTTGGGCAAAAAAAGGGTTGACGATATCGGGCAGGATGCAGCCAATGGTGTTGGAACGGTGATGGTAGAGATTTTGAGCCAAGCGATTGGGTCTGAAGCGCAGGTCATGCATGGCACATTCCACACGAAGGCGCAAATCACTGTTGACGGTACTGATCCCGTTGAGCACCCGGGAGACGGTGGCCACGGAAACTTGAGCGTGTCGGGCGATGTCGTAAATGGTTGGGGCTTTTTTCCGGATGCTGAACCCCCCTTGAGAAACCGGTTACTTGTAGTGTAAGCTGAAGAGGCATGACAATCAATTACTTTAGTCAGCTCCTTTGAATATTGGTCTTCTAGGATACGACCCTGTTGTTTAGAATGCCCTTACTCGTTGTGTGGGCTCTAATCTGTTGGCAAAGAACATGAACTTCGTCTCAGGGGAGTTCGCTTTCCGGAGGTCATGAGTGGATTGACTGTTCTCCTTTAGATTGGCCGCCGAGAATCACAAATCCAGATCTCTGTTGTTCAGTAACCGGTTACTGGCAGACCAGATGTTGAGTTTGTCGAAAATTCTATCCAGCAACCGGTTACTTGGCTACTTCGCGTCACTTTCCTCTCTTTACCGTTTTCCTAGCCTCAGGAGGCCCTATGAAGAAGTTAATTCTGCTGTCCGCTCTTGCTCTTGTCACGTCTGCCGCTGCCCAAAGCAGTGCGCTGTCAGGCACCGTTACCCTCTGGTCTTGGGATGTCGCTGCCAAAGCTCTCCAAAGCACCGTGCCCAGCTTTAACAAGAAGTACCCCAACGTCAAAGTGAATATCGTCGATCTTGGAAACCAGAGTGTCTATGACCGCGGCCTTGCGGGCTGCGCCGCGGGTGGCGTCGATCTTCCTGATGTGTATTCCATTGAAAACAATGAAGCAGAAGTGTTTTGGGCGCGCTTCCCTGACTGCTTTACTGACCTCAATACGCTGGGAGCAGACAAACTGGTCAAGAATTTCCCCGCTTTTAAGTGGACGGAGCTCACCGCCAACGGCCGACGCTACGCCATGCCCTGGGATTCCGGCCCCGTGGTCCTGTTTTACCGGCGCGACCTGTATCAGCAAGCAGGCATCAATCCCACCGCCATCCGGACGTGGGACGACTTCATTGCCGCAGGGAAAAAGCTCAACGCAAAATTTGGGAACAAGGTTAAAATGGCGACCATCGCCAATGGCCAAGACGACGAGTGGTTCCGCATGCTGGCCAACCAGAATGGCTGCTTTTACTTTGACGATGGCGGCCAGCAGATCACGATCAACAAGTCTGGATGCGTGACAGCTCTCAACACCATCAAGAAACTCAATGACGCCAAGGTTCTGGCCACCGGCGACTGGGGCGGGCAGATTACCAACATCAAGGCGGGCAAGACGGCCAGCGCCATGTACGGCGCCTGGTACGAAGGCACCATCCGAACCAATGCAGCCGACCAGAAGGGCAAGTGGGGCGTGTACCTTATGCCGGCCAGCCGAACAGGCGGCGTGCGGGCCAGCAACTTGGGAGGCAGCGCCCTGGCCATTCCAAGCAGCAGCAAAAATAAACCCGCGGCCTTTGCTTTCCTGCAGCATGCCGTCGGCAGCACCACCGGCCAGATCGCCATGCTGAAAACACAGGGACTGGTTCCCAGTCTGCTCGCCGCCACCAAAGATCCCTACGTGGCGCAAGGTCAAGCGTTCTGGGGAAACCAGAAGGTCTGGCAGACCATTCTCGGCACCCTGGGCGACGTGCCCCAGGCGCGTGGGACCCAGTACTTTCAGGATGCCCGTCAGATCATGATTGTCGTGCAGACCGACTACCTCAACGGCAAATATAAAACTGCACAGGAAGCGCTGAATGACGCGGCCAAGAAAATCAGCAGCGCCACAAGCCTTTCCATCGCGAAATAAATCAGATGCAGCAGGTCTCCTGCGAGAGTCGCGCGGCCCGCTGTTCCCCTTGAAGTTCCAGCGATTTCACTGGGTCAAGCGGGAATCTGCGGTCGCCTGGAAATGACTCCTGCAGGAGATCCAAGATAGGGCGGGGACATCAGTCAGCCCGCCCTTTTGCTCTGCGTTCTCTGCCTTGAGGTTCATCCATGACGACCGTTCCTGCACTGCCCCGAACCCGACGCCGATTCCCGGCTGCGCCGTACCTGTTCATCTTGCCTTACCTGCTGATTTTCCTCAGCTTCTGGGCCTGGCCTATCATCAGCTCCTTTCTGATGAGCTTCAAAGACTCCCGGCTGGGCGCGGCCGCGCCCTACAGTCTGGCAAACTGGTCGCGCCTGTTGGGGGATGAGTTCTTCCTGACCGCGCTGAAAAACACGCTGCTGATCTTGGTGATTCAGGTACCGACCATGCTGATGCTGGCCACGACCTTGGCCATCGCACTGAACAGCCGTCACCTCCGGGCCCGGGGCCTGTTCCGGTTCGCTTTTTTCGCGCCGCTCGTCGTTGGGACAGTCGCCTACTCCGCGGTCTTCCGGTTGCTGTTCAACTCTGACTTTGGGATGGTCAACCATACCCTGACCACTCTTGGCCTTCCTGCTGTCGACTGGTTGAACCAGCCTGTCCCTGCCATGGCCGTTATTATTCTTGCCCTGACGTGGCGCTGGACCGGGTACAACACCATCATTTTACTGGCCGGTCTTCAGGGCATCCGCGAGGAGCTGTATGAGGCCGCCTCGATCGATGGGGCGACCCCCTGGCATCAGTTCTGGAAGATCACTCTGCCTCTCCTGCGGCCCACCTTGCTGTTTTGCCTGGTGCTGAGCCTGATCGGCACACTGCAACTGTTCACCGAGCCTGCGCTGATCACCAACAGTGGTCCAGGAAACGCCACCATGACGTTAGGCACCTACCTGTACCAACAGGGATTCCGGAGCTTTAACTTCGGGTACGCCAGCACCATTGCCTATACGGTCGCCGGCATCGCTGCAATTGTCAGCATGGTGCAGCTGCGCCTGTTTGGGAGAGAAGAATGACCTCCCAGACGACACGGCCGAACACCGCACAGGCCTTATCACGCCGCGCCCAAACCCGTCGCTTGGGCAGTAGCCTTCTCCTTCATGCTGCGTTGATCCCGTTGGCCCTGCTGTTTCTGGCACCGCTGTATCTGATGGTGGTGTTTAGCACCCATTCAGACAGTGCCATCTTTAGTCCATCACCTCCCTTATCGCTCGGGGGAGCCTTCCGGGAAAACTTTAGTCAACTTCAGGCCGATACCAACTTTGTCCGTGCTCTGGGCAACAGCATCGTGATTTCCACCCTGTACACGCTGGTCAGCATGTTGCTCACCAGTATGGCTGGATACGCCTTCTCAAAATATGTGTTCCCCGGCCGCAACATCTTGTTTGGTCTTATCTTGGCGACGCTGACCATTCCCAGCTTTGTCACGATTATTCCGCAGTTCATTCTGGTTGCCCGTGACCTGCACCTCAGCAATACCTACTGGGCGGTCATCCTTCCGACCCTCGCAAATACTATTGGCATCTTCTATATGCGTCAGGCCTTTCAAACCGTTCCAGATGACCTGCTGCATGCTGCCCGCATCGACGGGGCCAACGAATGGCGTACCTTCTGGCAGATTGCGTTACCGGTGGTACGTCCGACCCTTGCCGCACTCGCCATTTTGCTGTTCTTGTCCAGCTGGAACGACTACCTGTGGCCGCTGATCGTCCTGACTCAAAAGGACAGTTACACCATGCCAGTGGCGCTGGGAACCCTCGTGGGTCTCACGCGCGTGTCCTGGGGTGCCCTGATGGTCGGAACGACCATTGCTACCTTGCCCTTCCTCGCCCTCTTCCTCGCCCTGCAGCGCCACTTCGTCGCTGGCATTGCGGGCGGCGCTGTTAAAGACTAAAGCCTCCTCTCGCCTGGCCACAGGACGAAGTGGTTAGGCCATTCACTTCTTTAGGTCAAAAAGGTCTCGTATGTTTGACATCAACAACTTTGACGGCATCATTTACGGTGCAGATTACAATCCGGAACAATGGCCCCGCGAAATCTGGCGTGAAGACGTCCGGCTGATGAATGAGGCGGGCGTGAACCTCGTTTCCCTCGGCATCTTCTCGTGGGCTCACCTCGAACCTCAACCCGGTACCTATATTTTCGACTGGCTAGACGAGGTCATGGACTTGCTTCACGAGCATGGCATCGGGGTGAATTTGGCCACAGCTACAGCGTCTCCGCCCCCCTGGTTGTCCCTCAAATATCCAGACTCCAAACCCGTGACGGCCGACGGTGTGCGGCTGGAAGTGGGTGGACGGCAGCTCTATTGCCCCAGCCACAAGGCCTTCCGTACCCATGTCCGGGAGTTGACTGAGCAGTTGGCGCGGCGCTATCAGGATCATCCGGCCCTCAAGCTGTGGCATGTCAACAATGAGTACGGCTGCCACGTTGATCAGTGCTTTTGCTCTCTCTGTGCTGAAGAGTTCCGGAGTTGGTTACGCGACAAATACGGAACGCTCGACACCCTCAATTTCGCCTGGGGCACTGCTTTCTGGAGCCAGCGGTACGGCGACTGGGCAGAAATCCAACCGCCCCGCCGCGCTCCCACCTACGCCAATCCGACACAGCAACTCGACTGGCGGCGCTTTTCTAGCGACAATCTTCTCACCCTGTACCGGTTGGAAGCGGACGTCCTCCGGAACATGACGCCCCACATTCCGGTGACCACCAATTTCTTGGGATTCTTGCCGGGTTTGGATTACTTTAAGTGGGCACAGGAGGAAGACGTCGTCTCTCTGGACGCTTATCCTGATCCTGGTGGCAGCCGTCCTCATTTCGAAGCGGGAATGAGCTACGACATGATGCGCTCGTTGCGGGGTGGGCAGCGGTGGATCTTGATGGAACAGGCGACCAGCGCTGTGAACTGGCGTGAGCGCAATTCCCTGAAACGGCCCGGCTTGATGCGGCTGCTCAACCATCAAGCACTCGCGCATGGAGCGAGCGGTCTGATGTTCTTTCAATGGCGTGCTTCCCGTGCTGGCGCAGAGAAGTACCACAGTGGCATGGTGCAGCATGTGGGACCAGAGCGGTCTAGAGTCTGGCAGGAAGTGAAAGCTCTTGGACAGGAACTCAAGACCCTCGCTGAACTGACCCAGGCGCGGCTGCCGGCCCGCGTGGCCATAATGTTTGATTGGAACAACTGGTGGGCTTTGGAGATTGACAGTAAGCCTGCAGCTCTGAAGCTGATGCCCTTGGTGCAAAAGTGGTACGCCGCTCTCAAGCAACTGGGGCAGAACGTCGATTTCGTTCATCCTGAGGGTGATCTCAGTGCCTACGACGTCGTGGCCCTGCCCAACCAGTACCTGCTGTCTCATCCTGCCGCCCAGAATGTCCGCCGCTTTGTCGCATCAGGCGGCACGTTGGTCAGCGGCTTTTTCAGTGGTATCGTCGATGAGCACGAGCATGTCCAGCTCGGCGGATACCCGGCCCTGCTAGGTGACGTGCTGGGGCTCTGGGTCGAAGAATGGGTCGTCTTGCAGCCTCACGAGAAAAATCAAATTCAGCTGCTGAACAGTGGCACGACTTACGACGTCTTCAACTGGGCTGAAGTTATCCACCTCACGGGCGCAGAAATGTTGGCAACCTTCCAGCAAGACTTTATAGCCGGCCAACCTGCGGTGACGTCCCACCACTTTGGTGCTGGGAAAGCGTATTACCTCGCCGGCGATTTTCCCGAAGAGGCCGTGATTGATCTGCTGGCGCAGGTGTTGCTCCATGCTGACGTTCCCATGTGCCGCCTCCCAGAAAGGCTCAACGTGACCCTTTCTGAACTGGGGGAGACCTGTGTACTGCATCTGTTGAACGTTCATCCGACTCAACCCTTGCAGATCAGGCTTCCTGATGGTGGGCTTTGCTTTGAAAATGGAACCTATCTGCCGCAGGTTATGACGCTCGCGCCGTACGGAATCGCGCTGGTGCGTTACCACCGGAGCGTGCGTATGGATGAACTCCAGGTTCAGGACGAAGTCTCAGCCCACGCACCCAGCCCCTGAACGCGCCAAACGCTTGAGCTCTGCATCTTCAGTGAGTGCCCAGCCTGTTGGCGCAATGCCTTTGGCAACCCGGGAGTAGGCTTGAGTCGGTCTTGCATACGTCGGGTTAAGCCACCCCTGCTTAGCGCTCGAACTTGTGTGGTGTCAAGTCGTCCAGTGTCGAATGACGGCGTTGTCGATTGGAGAACACCTCGATATATTCGAAGATCGCTTGGCGAGCAACGGCCCGGCTCTCGAAGGGAGCCGTGTCCAGCAGCTCCTAGTTCAGGGAGCTGAAAAAGCTCTCCAGAACGCTGTTGTCCCAGCAGTTCGCCTTGCGGCTTGTCTGTTGAGGGTGGGACTGGACGCGGCAGATCGTCCTGGCGACAGGTGGCGAGCACCGCGCATGAGCTGGGATCGCCGCGTTCCCCCGTCCCCGCCTGAAGCCCGAACAAGTGCCTGAACCGAAGAGTTCGTCTCTGCAAGCCCGTGCTTGGCGGGAACACGTCCCCATCCCCTTGTTTAGGAGGCTGTTATGTCCAGCCAAGAATATTTCGTTGGAAGTGACATTTCGAAGTTCCGCCTGGATGTCGCCTTGCTGCCGGGATCGTGCACTTGATCGAGCGGCTGACCCAGAGGCCACCGACCCTGGGGGTGCTGGAGGCCACTGGAGGGATGGAGCGGCGGATCCTCATGGCATTGCAGACCGCTCACCTTCCTACCCTCACTCAGCAGGTACGTCGTCATTGACGTTGACCCAGCCGGCCTGCCACTGATGCGTGAATTCGGCTGGACACGCTCTGGGTCTTGGAAGCACGGCTGTCCTTAGCTTCTTCAGCGCTTGCCGCTCGACTGATAGATGAATAAAACTCCGGCTATCCAGGTCTGTTTGCACTGACCTATCCTCAGCTTTCCATGACACCCCCCGCTGCTCCTCGTGCTGTCCCTCCCGCCTTCTTCCTCGGGCAGAGTGACCTCGCGCAAGACATGCAGGCCCTCGACTGGTCGCTGACCCCCTTGGGATCGCCCGACTTGTGGCCAGACAGTTTACGAACCGTCGTTAATCTGCTGCTCAACACCGCCACTCCTATGGTCTTGCTCTGGGGCGAAGAGTTGATCCAGCTCTATAACGATGGCTACCGGGAGGTCATGGACGGCAAACATCCGGCGGGTCTCGGCCAACCCACTCAACAGTGCTGGCCCGAGGTGTGGAGTTTCAACGCGCCCATCTATCACCAGGTGCTGACTCAGGGCGTCTCCTTGCAGTTTGTGGATCAACCGCTGTCCCTGACTCGCCACGGAGGACAGGAAGATGGCTACTTCACCCTGAGTTACAGCCCGGTGTATGACGAGCAGTCCAGCGTCGCCGGCATCTTGGTCACAGTCTCCGAAACGACTCACCGCGTGCTGGCCGAGCATCAATTGCAACAGCGCACCCAGGAAGTCGACGTACGCAATCAGGCGCTCGAAGCCTTTGCTCAACTCACGCGTGACCTGAGCTTGGAGACAGACCGCTTCCCCCTGATCCGGCGGGCTCAAGAGATTGTGTTGGGCTTGTTGCCCCTGGGGTACGCGGTGTACTACGAGCTGCAAGATGGGCCGCAGCCCCGCTGGCGCGTCAAGTCGCAAGTGGGCAGTCTGGGGAGTGAAGCGTTGCAGGCGGTCGTGGACGCAGGGCTGCGCTATGAAGCACAGGGGGTTCTGAAGCCGTTCACCAGCCTCCAGCCCTGGTATCAGGACCACTATGCGCACGGCACAGATACCCCTGCGGAGGTGATCGGGCATGTCAACACGGCGGTGTCTTTGCCCGTGCTGATTCACGGCAAGCCGGTTGGGGTGTTTTGTGTGGCGTTATTTGAACAACGCTCTTGGACCGCTGTTGATCACGTTGTGCTGGAGGCTGCCCTTCACAATCTCACCTCGGCCCTGGAACGAGCTGAGGGGGTGGCCCAAGTCCTGGCAGAACGTCAGAAACTCCAGGCCACCAATGATGAGCTGGAGGCCTTTACCTACAGCGTCTCACATGACTTACGGACTCCGGTACGGCATATCAATGGGTTTAGTAGCTTGCTGCGCAAGTCGCTGAGTGAGCGGTTGGATCCCGCCTCAGCGCGCTCCCTGAAGATCATTGAGGACTCCGCCCAGCGGATGAATGCCCTCATTGATGCCATGCTCGATCTCTCTCGCACGGCCAGACAACCCCTCCAGATGCGCTTGGTGGATCTGGGGGCGTTGGTGACTGGGCTCCAGGCGGAGTTGGCGTATGAGGAACGAGGACGCCAGGTGGAGTGGCAAGTGCGGGCCCTGCCGATCGTGATGGGTGACCCGCAATTGTTGCGGCAGGTGATGCTGAATCTGCTGTCGAATGCCCTGAAGTACAGCCGTCATGCCGCGCAGGCGCGGATTGAGGTCTGGGCTGAAGAGCATACGCATAAGTGGATGATCCATGTGCACGACAATGGGACAGGTTTTGACAACCGGTACAAAGACAAGTTATTTGGGGTATTCCAGCGGCTGCACCGTCAGGAGGAGTTTGAGGGCACGGGGGTGGGCTTGGCGACGGTGCGGCGGATTGTCTTGCGGCATGGGGGTCAGGTGGCCGCCGAGGGTCAAGTGAGTCAGGGCGCGACGTTTTGCTTTACCTTGCCCAAGCTTCCTTAAGACGGCTCTCCCTTTGCAGAGCCGGCAGAGCGAATGCGCCCGCGACCATTCTGCCGAGGGTGGGTGAAACGATGGGTGGAGTAGGCCACGGGACTAGGCCTGTGGCCATCAGGGCGAAGCAGGCAGGGACACAGGTGCATGGGGAGAAAATCGTGCCCCGATCACCCGCGACGGCCAGCATTACCAGGCCCAGCGTCACGACCGGTAGGGAATGAACGGTCAACATGGCCGCCCGAGGGGGATGTCGTCTTGCCTCTCATCAATGCCACACCACGCGGTGAGCGCTACCCAACGCCACATGTCACCATTGGACATGCCGGACTCCTCCCTGTACCTCGGCTGTGCCGGTTGGAACATCGCCAGTGGCCAGCGTTCCCTCTTCGGTCCGGGCGAGAGCGTGCTGCAGCGGTATGCCACCCGCCTGAACGCGGTCGAGATCAACTCCTCGTTCTACCGCCCCCATCGCCAGAGCACCTACCAACGCTGGGCCGACACGGTTCCAGACGCCTTCAGGTTCAGTGTCAAGCTCCCCAGAACCATCACCCATGACGCACGGTTACACGGGTGTGAGCCCCTGCTGTCGGTCTTCCTCAGTGAGGCGGGTGGCCTGGGGCACAAGCTGGGGTGCCTCCTCGTCCAGTTGCCCCCCAGCCTGGTGTTTGCTTCTGAGCTGGCCCGCACGTTCTTTCAGGCCCTCCGGCGGATCACGCCCGTGCCGGTGGTGTGCGAACCCCGGCATCCGTCCTGGTTCACGCCCGAAGCGGACGAGCTGTTGGCCACGTTCAGCATTGGGCGCGTGGCGGCTGATCCGTTGGTGACGCCCGGGGCGGCCGTGCCGGGTGGGTTCGGGGAGACCACTTACTACCGGTGGCACGGCTCGCCGAGAATCTACGCCTCCAGCTACGCCGAGGAGACCCTTCTGGGCCTGACCCGCACGCTTCATGGACACGCGGCGGATCGGGTGTGGGTGGTCTTTGACAACACGGCGTCGGGCGCTGCAGTGGACAATGCCCTGACGCTCCAGCGCCTGGTGGCTGCACGGCCCGAGTAAACGTTCACGGCCCTAAACCTCGGTCCTTCGGGACACGTCCGGCTTGGAAGCACCTGAGCCAAAGGCGTGAGGGACGAGCCGTGGGCGCCGCCGCACTCGTGAACGGCCCTCGGATCAAGGAACATCACCCAGGGTCAGCGGCTGAGCCATTCGCCAACTGCATCGGAAGGCTGGTGTGGGGAACAGCGGAGGCTCAAGCTGCTGTTTGAGACCAGGATGGTTTCGCCCGCGGCTGGCCGAACACCAAGTGCTTCAGCGTGATGAGCCCGCACTCTCTCCAGCCCACGTTCGGCCCCCTCTCCACTGAGGGATACTGTGTGCCCGCCTGGGCCCGCGCTAGAGCCGGCGGAAGAGTCCCGTCATGCCTAAAGATAGAATCCCCACCTACCAACAAACCTATCCCTCAGACCTCGCCATCATTGACGCCTTGAAACTCGAAGGTCTTCAGCCGGCTAACGGTCAAACCGTCGCCGCCCTCTTTAAGCTCCGGACAGGTGACCGCGAACACCTCAGTGGCCTGTACTGGCCCTCGGATGCCGTGCCCCTGTAGATCAAGACGTCCACTTGAACGCTGCGCGAGTTGTTTCGCTGAGCGAGAGTACTCATAGGATTTGGCCAACATTTCAGCGTTCGCTAAGGGAATTCCTCTGAGCGGGAACAGAAGTTCCCGCTCTCGTGCGACCCTTGAAGCCTCACCTCCACAGGCCAAGCGGCTTTTGGCGAGGCCGCCCTCGCGCGCCCTGGCGCTGGAGAAGATTGGCGGCCCAAACACGCCGCGCTGAGGGTAGCCACACCATGGCAACTTGGGCTTGGCACAGGCATCACCTGACCGGATCGAACGATCACCGAGGAAGCGTATGTCCTCTTGCGGGAATATTCCCAGTATGGTATATTGATGGCAGTTCAACCTACCCTCTTGAGGGAAAGGAGGAAGCATGACCGTGGATTCCGCGACCCTGAGCGCGCTGGCCGAACCAACCCGGCTTCACATCATTGAACTGTTGCGCCAGGGGCCCTTCACGGTCGGTGAAATTGCTCTGCGTCTTCAGATTCGCCAGCCCCAAGCGTCTAAGCACCTTCGCGTCCTCAGTGACGCGGGTCTGGTCGAAGCCGAAGCCATCGCCAACCGGCGCATCTATCGGTTACGCGTCCAGCCTTTTCAGGACTTGGACGATTGGATCGGTTCCTACCGATCCCTCTGGGCAGATCGCTTCGACCAACTTGACACCCATTTACAGCGGCTCCAGCAGCCCAACAGCCCTGACGCTCCTCCACCGCTCGCCCTGCCTACTGACCCGTAACCACAGTAACTTTCCCCATTTCGGAGGTTCTTATGACCCGTCCCGCCACTGCCATGACGTCCAGAGTTGAAGCCGGAACCGACCTCATTCTTGAGCGTGTGTTTAGGGCGCCCCGCCCACTGGTCTTTGCTGCGTTTTCAACGCCAGAGCAGTTGAGTCAGTGGTGGGGACCCAGAGGCTGGGAATTGCCCGTCTGCACCGTTGATTTTCGTCCGGGTGGACGCTGGCATTACTGCATGAAATGCGTGGACGAAACTCAGGGAGAGTTTTACGGTATGGAGTCATGGGGACTGGGTATCTATCAGGACATCGAAGCTCCGGCCCGCATCGTATACACCGACTACTTTTCCGATGCTGAAGGTCAGATCAACGCGGAGTTGCCGCCCACCCTCTCAACGCTGACTTTTGAGGAGGTTGAAGGCGGCACCAAAGTCACCAACCGCGGCTCCTACGCGACTGCTGCAGCCTTACAGACCGTGATGGACATGGGGATGTTGCACGGCATCACCCAAACGTGGGATCGCTTGGCCGAATACTTGGAAGCGCAAACTCCCTGAGCCTGCTGCAGGCATCAAGGGGGTGGTTTAAGGGTGCTACGAAGCGCAAAGTGAAGGCTTTCCCGAGCTAGACCGGGAAACGCTCAATCCCCCAGTCCTCCCCGCGCTGGGCCTTGACCGGCGCCAGCCGGGAAGACACCTTCTTCGATGGCCCAGTACTGTTGCCTGGAGCTTCCCTAGACAAGTGCTGAGAATGCGCCGAGTCGGCACTTTCTGACTGTGAGGGGAGAATCCGAACGTGTAGTGGAGGAACAGCCCAGCGTACCCCTAGATGGGAAACAGGGGAAGTGCCGGTGCTCGCGTCGCTCTTCCAGCCTGAGACACTGCTCACCCGCCTAGCAACATCCGTGCAGGCAGGTCACGCCTCCAGAGGCTCTTCGTGCTCAGAAAAAGGTGCAGTACGCGGCCCAGGAAGCACTGCCGGGGCTGCCGTCTCGCCCGAAGGTGTAGCTGAGGTCGTAGTAGCCTGCCCCAGAACTCTGCGTGCGCTCGAAGGCCAGCTTGACGGGGCCAAACTGAACACTGTTGCTGGCCATGTCACCGCTGGTAGCGGTGCGCTGAACCCAGGCTTGAAGAGCGGGGACGCGCTCAGAGCGCATCCCGAAACATTGCTGTGCCACCGTCGCGAACAGCTGCGCCGTGACCCGGCGCGGCGCGGCCTTGAGGGCAGACACGTCTGGCCCTTGTGGGAGCACAGAGAACGTCACCGTTTGGATGCGGGCGACCTGCTGTGCGGTGGTGAGGCGCAGCTGGTAAGAGACGTCGAACGTGGTACTGGGGGTGAGGCGGTACTGGTACGCGCCGTAAGCTTCCCCTGCTCGGAAGTCACCTGCCCGGGTGATGACACGCACACTGGGGAACAGACGGTCGAAAGGGGTGGCTGCTGCGCCGGCGAAGCTGGTGGCGACGAGCAAGAGGGTCATGAGGGTTCGTTTCAAGGCGTGCTCCTTTGGAACAGTCGTTGGTGTTGCCGAGTCAATCGGTTATACGGATCGCCAGCACAAGGGGACTTATGGGAGATAGACCTGCGTGATCTTGACGATGGCAGCGCCTTCAACAGTCAATTCCACGACCATTCTGTTGGCGACCTCCAGTGGCCAGCAGGTGGTGCTGCCTTGCCAGGCACGGAAAAAGGTCGCCTCAGAAACGCGTAGTGGGCGGATACTCTGCTGGGTATTCAAACATTGCAACTCATAAGTTGTTCGAGGAGTGGTCTTCAACTTACGCAGTTGAGGGTTTGTATTGAAGGTCATCAATCCGCCGGGCGCTTTAAGCCAGAACTCTTGTTGAGAGACCACGCGCCGCGCCCGGATGGCACGCGCAATGTCTGTGGGGCTGTCCCGGTAAAGCTCTATAAAGTCGAGCGTCAGCGTCTTGGAGATCGATCCACTGGACTGAACTGCCGTCAAAATGGCGGCCTGAGTGGTCGCAGCCGCTCTAGCGGTGGAGCAGAGAATGAGCATGGCGGTGAGCATCGTCAAACGAATCATCAGGTCTCCTTGAGAACCACAAAACGCAGACAGAACGTGGATTGAGGAGGATGAGAGGAGAGGGCTGATCAGCGCGTCACCGTTGCCAGCAGATCAAGAGTGGCCCAGACGGTTAGACAGTGATTTCAGCGGCATGATGGCCAGAATAGGTGACCTACCGCATCCGGGCATCACCACAAAGGGTGATGTTGCCTCACTGCACTGTAAGACGGAATCCGCCCACCCCGGCACACATCCGCGCCTGTGTATCTGCACGATATGTTCACTCCACTTCCCTGTGCAGTGATATCTGCGCTCATACGGTTGGGCTGGCCCCAATGTTTGGACAACTTCGAGGAGAGCCTCGGCTCAGGCGAGCCTTGGTCTCTACTTCACGCCGTCCAGTTTTTGTGGGCACTCCAACCTTGACCCCGGCCACGCCCGCGTTCGCGCCAGACATCACGGACACCACTGACACGCCCACGACCGACACCACCACCAATAACAACGATGACGGATTTGACTGGAGCTGGCTGGGCGTGTTGGGCTTGGCGGGTCTGGCAGGCTTACGGCGGGAGCCGGAGCGCGTCACACCTTGACTCCCCCCCAACGCTGGCCAGCACTTCCATGAGGCAGTTCTGCGGGGTTCAGGTGCCGTCTGGAACCGCGTTGACCAGGCAGGGCAGCCGCTGACCTTGTGCTGTCCCGACCAGGGCACCTTGGTTGGCGCGTTGCAGGGCAAGACAATTGGGGTGGCACAGCAGGCGCGTTTCAGTCAGCAGGCAACGGGCGTTCCGGTTCAGCTTCGGGGGCGTCCAGGTGCAGCCTGCGGAGACTGGGCACGCGTAGGGCCACCGCACCGACCACCACAAGGGTAACGACGCCGCCCAGCCACACAGAACGTACTGTCCCGAAGGCGCTGGCGGCCACACCACTTTCCAGTGCGCCCAGTTCATTGCTCGACCCAATAAACAACAGGCTGACGGCGGCCACCCTTCCCCGCATATGGTCAGGCGTTCTCAGGCGCAAGATGGCCTTGCGAATCACCATATTCACGCCGTCAAAGACTCCAGTAAAGAACAGCGCCACCAGCGATAGGAACAAGGTCTGTGACAGCGCGAACACGATGATGCTGACACCGAATCCCGCAACGCCCAGCAGCAATATCCGTCCACTGTTGCGCACGGGTGGAAAGCGGGCGGCCCACAGCATGACCAGCAAGGCTCCGGCGGCGGGGGCGGCCAGCATCAGGCCCAGGCCACTCGGTCCCACCTTCAGGATATCGGTGGCGAAAATAGGGAGCAGCGCCACTACGCCTCCAAACAGCACGGCAAACAGGTCAAGGGCCATGGATCCCAAGATCACAGGGTCGCGGCGTACGAACTTCAGCCCGCTGAGGATACTGCTGCGCATGCTTTCT
Organism: Deinococcus sp. QL22; assembly: GCF_023370075.1. Taxonomy (NCBI): domain Bacteria; kingdom Thermotogati; phylum Deinococcota; class Deinococci; order Deinococcales; family Deinococcaceae; genus Deinococcus; species Deinococcus sp. QL22. Next base: position 163,558 of record NZ_CP097153.1, on the reverse strand, counting down.
TGTTCGGGCGGCGCAGGCTGCGGTCTTGGGCTGATGCGCCACAGGCCCACCCAAGAGGCCAGCGCCAATGCCGCGACCAGTGCGTAGGTTCCGGCGGCGCTCCAGGAGGCCAGCAACAAGCCGCCCAGCGTTGGCCCGATGATTGAACTGGCCTGTCCCACACTGCCCAGCCAAGACGAAGCGTTCAGAAACGCGGTGGCAGGTACGATCCGGGTTTCAAAAGCAGACGCCGCTGGATCGCCAAACCCCCGAGCTACACCTGCCATAAACACCAAGCTGTAGAGCAAGATCAACGTTTCTGGCCCTTCCCGGTAGGACACCACCGACAGCAGCGCGGCGCAGAGGGTAAAGACCGCCCGCGTGATCAGCAAAATGCTGCGGCGATCCAGCCGGTCGGCGTAGTGGCCGCCCAACAGGGCCAACCCCAGCGCCGGAACAGCCTCAACCAGGCCCAACCACCCCAGTGCCAACGGGTCGCGTGTCAGCGCATACACCTGATAGCCAATAGCCACCGCCATCATGCGGCTTGCCAACGACGACCCCACACTGGCAACCAACAGGGCACGGAAGTCAGCAAACCGCAGGGCGGCATAGGGATCGGGGCGAGTCTGAACAGGCAACAGGGAGATCTCCGCGCTCCTACCCTATCCCTATCTACACGGCAAGCGGGCAACACCTCAGAGCAAGCCGCCTTCATTCTTGTTTCTGTTAGAGGAACGCCCCCGATGGGGCTGTGGTTCAACACGGTGTCCAGTGCGGAGGGGTCGCCGGTGATCCCTGCCTACTTCTGCTGTTCCAGCGCCAAGTACCGGGCCAGATAAGGAGCCGTCCGGCTGTGGGCAGCTTGGGCGACCTCGGCTGGTGTGCCCACGGCCACCACTTGCCCGCCGCCATCGCCTGCCCCAGGGCCAAGGTCGATGACCCAGTCGCTGCTGGCAATGACCTGGAGGTCATGTTCGACCACGATGACAGTGTTTCCTGCCGCCACCAATCCGTCCAGCTGCCTGGTCAGGCGGTCGACATCGGCAGGATGCAGCCCAGTGGTCGGCTCGTCGAGTACGTACAGGGTATTGCCGCGCCCGGCCCGCTGCAGTTCGGTGGCCAATTTGATGCGCTGCGCCTCGCCGCCCGATAGCTCAGTGGCAGGTTGGCCCAGCCGCAAATAGCCCAGGCCCACTTCCCGCAAGACCTCCAGCGAGCGGAAAATCGGCGCTTCCTGCGTAAAAAAATGCCCAGCCTCATCGACGGTCATTTGCAGGACGCCTGCCACACTGTGGCCCCGGTACTGCACTTCCAGGGTTTCGGCGCTGTAGCGCGTGCCCTGACAGACCGGACAAGGCGCGTACACGCTGGGCAAGAACAGCAATTCCACCATCACAAAGCCTTCACCCTGACAGTGCTCGCAGCGCCCTCCCTTGACGTTGAAAGAAAAGCGGCCCGCATCGTAGCCGCGAGCGCGGCCCAGCGGCGTGGCGGCAAACAGTTTGCGGACGTGGTCGAACAGCCCGGTGTACGTCGCCATATTCGACCTTGGGGTGCGGCCGATCGGCTTCTGGTTCACTTGCACCAGCCGCCGAACCTGGGTCAGGTCGCCGGTCAGCGTGCCGCCGAGCGTGGTCGGGGCCCCGTCATCCAGCTCGGCGTCTTCCGGGGCAGGCACATCCTGATGTAGGTGGGCGGCCAGTACCTCCACCAGCACGCCGCTGACCAGGCTGGATTTGCCTGACCCGGATACCCCGGTGACGCTGGTCAAGACCCCCAGTGGAAAGGCCGCATCCACTCCGTTCAGGTTGTTGCGGGCGGCGCCGCTGAGGTGCAACCAACCGCTGGGAGACCTGGCAGGGCGCGGCGGCGCAGTGACCTGGCCGAACAGATAGCGTCCAGTCTGCGACTGTGCCACGTCGGCCAGGCCCGCCGGGGGGCCGCTGTACAGGATTTGGCCGCCCTGCTCGCCTGCCGCTGGCCCCACGTCAATCAGCCAGTCGGCCCGGCGCACCACCTCCAGATCATGTTCGACCACAAACAGGGAATTGCCCCCGGCCTTCAGGCGGTCAAGCGCGGCCAGGAGCGCCTCGGTATCGGCGGGATGCAGCCCGGCAGAGGGCTCATCGAGCACATACACAACGCCGAACAGATTGGAATACAGCTGGGTTGCCAGGCGGAGCCGCTGCAATTCGCCGGGCGAGAGGGTGGGTGTGCTGCGCTCCAAGGTCAGGTAGTCGAGGCCCAAATCCAGCAAGACGTCCAGCCGCGCCACCAGATCTTCAGCCATGCGCTGAAGGGCCATCACTTGCTCGGGGTGTGCCGCTTCCCGCTGGGCCTGCCCGCTGGCCGTGCCCCGCGCAAACGGCGTGAGCAGTTCCGAGACGCGCTGGAGGGGCAAGCGTGACAAGTCAGCGATGTCCAGCCCCGCGAATGTGACGCTCAGGACTTCTGGCCGCAGCCGCTTGCCGTGGCAAGCGGGACACTCCCGGCTAAGCATGAACTGGGCCGCCCGCTTTTTCATGGCGGCGCTCTGGGTGGTCGCAAAGGTATGGAGCACATGCCTGCGGGCACTGGTGAACGTACCCATATAACTGGGTTCCGATTTGCGTTTCAGGGCGCGTTTGGTTTCTTCCGGCGTCAAGCCTGGATAGACGGGAACCACAGGTTGCTCGTCGGTAAACAAAATCCAGTTGCGGTCTGCCTGCGGGAGCTCGCGCCAGGGTCGGTCGACGTCGTAGCCCAGGGCTATCAGAATATCGCGCTGGTTTTGGCCGCCCCAGGCCGTCGGCCAAGCCGCGATGGCCCGTTGCCGGATGGTCAGCGAGTCGTCGGGCACCATAGATGCCTCGGTCACGTCATAGATTCGGCCCAGTCCGTGACAGCTCGGGCAGGCGCCCTCTGGCGTATTGGGCGAGAACCCTTCGGCATAAATGAGCCCTTGCCCGGCTGGGTAGTCACCCGCCCGCGAATACAGCATCCGCAACAGGTTGGACAGGGTGCTGACGCTGCCCACCGACGAGCGCGTCGTGGGTGAGCCGCGCTGCTGCTGCAGCGACACCGCGGGCGGCAGCCCCTCTATGGCGTCGACATCCGGCGCCCCCACCTGATGAAACAGCCGCCGTGCATACGGGGATACCGATTCCAGATAGCGCCGCTGCGCCTCGGCATAGAGCGTGCCAAAGGCCAGTGACGATTTGCCTGACCCAGAAACGCCGGTAAACACCACCAGAGCGTCACGCGGTAACTCGACATCCACGTTTTTGAGGTTGTGTTCGCGCGCTCCACGCACTTGAACGAAGCCGCTGCGTATTGAAGAGGAGGCCTGTGGAACGCGTTTCATGGGCGCATTATCGGTAGCCCAGTCGGGCTGAACTTTGAGAGAGCCTGAAGATCCGGGAACGAGTGGCAGGGCAGCACGGGCCCATCGCTCGGGCGGCTTGGCTCTGAACCAAAGGTAGACACCCAGCCACGCGATGACGGCTGCGGTACGCCCTGTCGCGTGCCTTGTATGAGCGGGCGGGGGCGCTGCTCGCGGGGAATCCGGACGAGGCCACCCGGCTGGGCCGCCTGCTGCTGGACATGGATCCTTGCGGCCAAGCGGCCCTGCATCTCACGCTGAAGGCGCTGCGTGCAGGCCAAGATCACCGAAGCGTGTGATTGTTGGCCCGTCAGCTGAATGATTGCTCAAGCGAAGGACTTTCGCCTGCTGATAAGGTCTGTGCCATGCAATCGACGCTCAATTCATAGTCTCCCCGCTGTTGAGGTGAGCGCAGAGGCAAGCCAGGTATCACTGCTTCTGGAAGAATTTGTCAGGGTCTAGAGGGCTGATTGTGGCCCGGTTGTCCTTGACAACAGACAAAGAGGAGGGCTGGCGGCTTTGGCTCTGTTCCGCCGCTCCAGCGTTGAAGAGAAGACTGGGTCTCCATCGTTTGATTTCATTCCTAGAGGTTGATTTGTCCGGTTCAGTCCCACCCCTTGATGCGTCCACCTGTCTGCTTCTTCTGGCTGACACCAGACTTGTCTGGTGTCATGGAGCTTCCGAGAATTTTGGGGGAAAGGTGACTGCACCGAGACAACCCCTTGGAAACCAAGCAACGCCGGATCAGACCATTCGAGCAGATCAGATGTGGTCCGCAGGCGGCGGCCACGGGCAAGACGGGAGTTGGGGCGATCCTGCCAGAGTTTCGGGCGCGTGACGCAGCCTCTGGCAGGTGCACTCGTGCTCGCGGCCGCGCTTGACCAGAGCCAAGACGCGGTGCTGCTGACTGACGCTGGAGGAGACAGTGCGCAGGAAAAAGGGATGCCGGAGCCGCGCATCGTGTACGTCAATGCGGCGTTCACCCGCCTGACGGGCTACACGCTCGCTGACCTCCTGGGACAGCCGCTACGCGTCTTGCAGGGGCCGGGCAACACCCGTACCACCCTCGACCGCCTGAGCAACAGTCTGCGCCAAGGCGCCGGCGTGCAGGCCAACCTGCTGAACAGACGTAAAGACGGGAGCGTGTACTGGGCAGACCTGACGCTGTCTCCCGTGACCGATGAAGGCGGCGCCCTGACCCACTGGGTTGCCGTGCAGCGGGAGGTGACGGCCCGCCGGCAGTTCACGGCAAACCTCCAGACCGCGCAGGCACAGGTCTGGGAGTTGGCCATCAACCATGCCCCCCTCGAGGACGTGCTGGCCAAGCTGCTGACCACGGTAGAGCAGCAGTTCGGGGGAGCGCGCGCCGTCATCGTGCTGCCGGGTCAACATCAACACAGCTTGACGGTGGCGGCCGAGCCGAAAGGGAGTGAGGTGCCCCCAGGTCCCCACGCACAGCTGTCCCCTTGGGATCAGGCCATCACCGACAGGAGCGGCGCCCTCCTCGGCAGACTTCAGATCCAGTCTCAAGAAGACCGGCTCCCGGACGCCGACGAACGCGCCGGGCTGGAGGCCGCCGCAGGACTGGCGGCCTTGGTCATGCAGAGTTGGGCGTCGCAAGCAGAGTTGGAACGGCGGAGCCTGCATGACGCCCTGACCAGCCTGCCCAACCGGGTGCTGTTCGAACGAGAACTCGAGCGCCTGCTGGCCCACGGCGACCCTGACCAACTGATTGCAGTGGGTCTGATGGATCTCGACCGTTTCAAGCTGATCAATGACACGCTCGGCCACAGCGTTGGGGACGCCCTGCTGCAACAAGTAGCGATTCGACTTCGGGGAGCGCTGAGACGGGACGAGCTCCTGGCGCGCATGGGGGGCGACGAGTTTTTGTTGTTGCTGGATCAAGCGGCCACCCCCCAAGCGGTTCAGCAGGTCGCCGAACGGCTCCTCCATACGTTCAGTCAACCGTTTCTCTTGGCGGGGCGTGAGATTTTTATGCAGCTGAGTCTGGGCTTCAGCATCTTGCCCCGCCACGGCGCCCGCGCTGAACTGCTCATGCAGCGCGCCGACACCGCGATGTATCAGGCCAAGCGTCAGGGCGGCGGCTACGCCCTGTACCGTCCAGACAGCGAGGAGCCACTCCTGGCCATGACGCTGGAAAGTGGGCTGCACCGCGCCCTGGAGCGCCAAGAATTCACCATTCAGTATCAGCCGCAACTGGATACCCGGACAGGTCAGCTGGTGGGCGTGGAAGCGTTGCTGCGCTGGCAGCACCCCGAACTGGGCCTCATCTTGCCCGGAGAGTTTATTCCTCTCGCAGAAGTGACGGGACTCATCGTGCCCATCGGTGCGTGGGTGCTGCGCCAAGCGTGTGAACAGGCAGCGCAGTGGGTCATCCGCATGCCGCAGTTGCGCCTGGCCGTCAATCTTTCGGCCCGGCAGTTCCAGCAACCTGACCTGATGGAGACCGTCATGTGGGCGCTGGAGTCCGCTGGGCTGGCCCCATGGCACCTCGAACTTGAACTGACCGAAAGTATGCTGGTACAGGTACAGGATGCCGAAGCGACCTTGCAGGCGCTGAAAAGATTGGGGGTGCGCATTGTGATCGATGATTTCGGCACCGGGTATTCCAATCTGTCTTACCTCAAGCACTACTCTGTGGACGCGCTGAAAATCAACGCCACCTTCATCGCAGAGGTGGGCGGCCACGCGGTCTCATCCATGCGGGATGAAGTGCTGGTCAAAGCGGTCATGAATCTGGCCTACGCGCTGGATTTGGCGGTGACCGCAGAAGGCGTTGAGCGGCCGGAGCAACTGGAGTTTTTGCGCCGTCACAATTGCGATGCCGTACAGGGGTTTTTGCTTGGGCCGCCCCAAAAGGCAGCTGTGTTGATGGAAACGTTTCCTCAATTGGCGCCCTCCCCGCCGGCCTGAGAGGTGATGTGGCCTGAACGGGGTTGGGGGAGGCTGACTGCCCGTGAACGACGCCAAGCCGGACCGCCGCCCCTGCCCTCTCTCGGTTGCGGGTGGCTGGTAGAGGGCAGGGGCTGGAGTGAGAGGACGGGTTCTCTTGTCCAGCCTTCGAACAGCTTGATCCATCCGCATGTTGTCCAGCAGTGTTACGGGGTCGTGGTCAACGACTTGTTCGGCCTCAGGGTGCTCTGCAATGGGGCACGGTTGACGGGTGTCTGTTGGTTCGCGCGGGTGCCGGAATGCGCCTTTCACCCCTATTATTCCTGTAGAAGATCACTGCTGGAACGCTGAACCGTCGTGGGAGTGGGACAGCGGCGAACATCCAGCAGGGGCGGCACCTGAAGACCACCCGCTTGCGAACACGGTTCCTGGTGCAGGGACTTCACTGAACAACCTTAAGGAACTGGGGGCAACGTACGACTTCTGCACAGCTCATGGCCTTGAATCGAGTCAACTGTAAGGATGCTCTGTTCCCTGCCCTGCAGCTGTCGGTTGCATTGGCTGTTTGATGATCGTGCCGGTATGTTATGACTGCCCCACCCCTCCGCTCTGAACTTTCCGTCGTCCTCGCTGCGCTGCCCCCAGAAGCCTTGGACACGCTGCTAAGCATGGGCGGACAGCTCATGGGCGCTCACGTGCTCCACGTGAGCTTGGTGGCCAGCACGGCAACGGGCGTTGAGATCACGTGGCATCGAACCTGGGCAAATCCCGATGTGCCCGTTGAGGCTGCGTCGGCTCTTCAGGCGGTGGCGTTCAGTCAAAACGGGTGTACAGGCACGCTGAATTTTGCTCTCTCGCCGGCGGCCCCCGCAGCGGCCGACCTGGAGCGGCGCGCCCAACAGCTGTGGACCGCCCTGCTTGAGCAATTGGCATGGCATGCCGAACGCCTGACCCTGCGCCAAGCCCACGATCAACTCGGTGCGGTGGTGCAGGCCGCTCCCTTGGCCGTGTACGCCCTGACCCTCGAAGGCTGGGTCAAACAGTGGAACCGGGCCGCCGAAGACACGTTCAGCGTTTCTCAGGCGCAGACCATGGGACGGAGGCTTGATGATGGCCTGCTCAGTGCGGCCTTCGCCTCGCTGCGGCGCAGCGCGGCCCGTAGCCACTCTCCCATGGCGCCGCAGCAGCCGCACCTCACCGGCGCTGAGAGAGAAGCGCTGGCGGTGACCTTGAGAGCCGCGCCGGTGCCCGGCGGTTTGGTGGGCACCGCGCAGCGCCTGTCTGTTGAAGAAGTGCAGGCCCTCTACACCCGCCAGCAGTTGGCCCTGCTCGAATCGGTGCTGGCCCACGCCAATGACTCGGTGCTGATCACGGAGGCTGAGCCGATCGACCAGCCCGGGCCGCGCATCGTGTACGCCAACGCCGCCTTTATCCAGACCACCGGGTACACCCTGGAAGACGTGCTGGGTCAGACGCCCCGGATATTACAAAGCTCGCGCACCGACCGTCAGGTGCTGGACAGGATTCGCTACGCCCTGACCCACTGGCAAAGCATCGAAGTCGAGTTGGTCAATGCCCGCAAAGACGGCAGCGAGTTCTGGGTGGAACTCTCGATTGCGCCAGTGGCCGATGCAACCGGCCACTACACCCACTGGATTTCGATTCAGCGCGATATCACCGAACGCAAGCAATTCGCCGAGCACCTTGACCGGGAGCGGGCTCAGGTGTTGGAACTCGCCGCCCGCAACCGCCCCCCCTCAGAGGTGTTGGCGCGGCTGTTGGGCACGGTCGAGCGCCAGTTTGCCGGCCGCCGCGCCGCCCTCGTGCTGCCCGGAAAGCCGCCGCAAGTGTTCACCGTTCAGGGTGAAGCACAGGCCCAGGATCAACGCCTGTGGCTGGCCGGAGAGACCCGAGCGGCTGACCTGAATCCTGCGGCCTGGCGTCAGCCGTTTGGGAGACCGCACACCGGAGGGACAGGCCTCTTGGTGGTGCAGGGCTCCGGGGCCCACCTGCCCAATGTCGACGAGCGCGTCCAGTTGGCCGCCGCCGCCCAGCTGGCCGCGTTGGTGATCGACCGCTATGACGCCCAAGCCGCCCTGGAATATCAGGCGCTGTATGACGCCCTCACCGGACTGCCGAACCGCACCTTCTTCGAACGGCAACTGGGAGCGGCCCTACAACATGCGCAACGCAGCGGAGAGGCCGTGACCGTGGGGTTGATGGATCTCGACCGCTTCAAGCTCATCAATGACACTCTCGGACACAGTGTCGGGGACGCCTTGCTGCAACAGGTCGCCCTCCGGCTGCGCGGCGTGTTGGGGCCGCACCGCCACCTGGCCCGGCTGGGCGGCGACGAGTTCCTGTTCTGGTGGGCCGGCGAAGGCGACGTCAGCCCCATCTCCGCGACCGCTGAGCACCTGATGGAAGCCTTTCGTGAGCCCTTCCTCTTGGCGGAACGCGAGGTTTTTATGCGGCCCAGTCTCGGCTTCAGCGTCTTTCCACACGCCGGTAGCAGGGTCGAGCAGTTGGTGCAGCAAGCCGATAGCGCGATGTATCAGGCCAAGCGGCGTGGAGGCGGCTACGCGCTCTACGCCGCCCAGGGCCAGGAACCGTTGGCCGCCATAACCCTAGAAAGTGCGCTGCACCGGGCGCTGGAGCGCCAGGAATTTGTCTTGCAGTATCAGCCGCAGTGGCAGGCCCAGAGTGGGGAGTTAAGTGGGGTCGAGGCCCTGCTGCGCTGGCAGCATCCTGAACTGGGCTTGGTGCCGCCAGATCAATTTATTCCGCTGGCGGAAGTGACGGGGCTGATCGTGCCGATCGGCGCGTGGGTGCTCCAGCAGGCCTGTGTTCAGGCCGCGGCCTGGCTGGACGCCGCGCCAGACTTGCGTATGGCGGTGAACCTTTCCGCACGTCAGTTTCAGCAACCCGACCTCATCGACACCGTGACCTGGGCGCTGGAGACGTCCGGTCTCCCCCCCCACCACTTGGAACTCGAACTCACCGAAAGCATGTTGATGCAGGTGGTGGAGGCGCGGGAAACTTTGGGGCGGCTCAAGGCGTTGGGGGTGCGGGTGGCGGTGGACGACTTTGGCACCGGCTACTCCAATCTGGCGTACTTGAAACAGTACCCGATAGACAGCCTGAAAATAGATCGTTCATTTACGGCCGGCGTGGGAGGAAATCAAGCGTCTGCACCGCAGGCCGAGGCATTGATGCAGGCCATTATTCAATTGGCCCATGCGTTGAATCTGGAAGTGACGGTGGAGGGCGTGGAAACGCGGGAACAACTGGACACCGTTCGCCGCCTCGGCGGTGAATACATTCAAGGCTACTTCACGGGTCGGCCCCAGGCCGCTCAGCAGGTGACGGGTCAGTTGGCCGCCCGGCTCCCGACCAGCTCCTGACCCCTACGCGGTCGCTGCCCAAGATGAGTCAGGGGCGCTGTTGTGGAATGCAGGGAACGGCAGGAAGCCTGCACCGCAGAGGGTGAGTCGGGGTGTAGGAGAGCAAGCAGCGGCAACATTCTATGAGGGTTCACGGAGCGCCACCAGACTGTCCATCAGGCTCACCTCACCCAAGCGCGGCGAGCCGCAGCTGTGATCACAGCTCACGCCACCCGAACGCGCTCCGAAACTAGCCTGCAGACCACTCCCTACAGGCGGTAGGGGTGGGCTGCTCTAAACCGGATCCCGCGCCGTGTGGAAGTTCCTGCAGCAGACACACGCCGCCTGAGACAGATGGGGGCCATGTGCCCCCACTCGGTTTTAGTTCCTGAACGTTTCTCCGTAACGGAGACTGTGCCGGAAGTGCTAGCAGTCCCGACACTTCCGGCATACCTGGGAGAGAGAGGCCCGACATGTTCAAACCCGGTTATCTGTTCCTGTACTTCGCCTACCTTGCCCTGACTGCCCACCTTCCCGCGCCCTATGACGGCCTTGCAGCCCTCTGCGGTATTTGTTCCGGCCTGATCGACTGCTTGCCCCTCGCCCGACTCTGGAGGCCCGCCCATGACTGAACCGCACACGCTCACCCCCGCTGCCCCTCCCCTGACTGGCGAGTGCTTCAACTGCGAAGCGCCTCACGCCGTGCTGCACTTCGTATCCGCCTTATGCCCCGTTCCATCTCTGCCCTGAATGCTTCCGCCGTCATGCGCTGTATGACGGACGCTGCGTATGGACAGCTCGAATTGTTAGTACGTGAATCAGTGGCCGCATGGGTCAGCGTATAGGGAGAAACGTTACGCCGCCCTGAGGTGGGCGAGCGGTTCCGGCCTATGGCGGAAGTGTTCGATGAAGAGGAAGCCGCACAGCATGAACGGCGCACCCGGACAATCAGCAGTCAACCTCCCATGAACGCGCCTTTTGTTTGCCGCTCTGTTGCCGTCTGTTTGCCGGAAGTTGTAACACTCTGCTACAAGCTCGCCCGCTCCAGGTCGTGACGTTTTGCCACATTCTGAGAGGTGGTCAGGAATGCAGACAACCTAGCCGCGCTGGGCGTCGCCGTTTGCATTCCCAACGGCGGGCAGGCGTCGAAGTCATGAGCAATCCGTAACCCTGAGGGGCTGCCGTGAGTATGACTCACAGTGCCCAGCGCCCCGGCCTGAGTGACGCTGGGTAACATTTGCTCCTGTGTGGATTCGTCATGGGGTGTTGCAATCCTTAACACCCTTGCAGGATCAGTCATGGGGAACCCCATAACACTTGAGATTTATTCCCCGGTTGTCCCTACCTAAAAAGGCCGCGTCCCTTGAGGGCGGTTTCAGTTCCTGAAACGTTCAGGGATTCCCGGGCAACTACCCACCAAAAAAGAGGTGAATAGCGTCTGTCAGGCGGAGGGTATTCAGGTTCACTCACTCGGTCAGCACCTCTCTACCCCGAACGATAAATAACGCTGCTGAGGTGTTGACCTTCCAACTGGAACACCCGCACAGCCACAGGGAGGTCTAGAAGAGACTGACAAGGTGAACGCTTCTCCTGAACGATAGGTTGAGCTGGTTTAGGCTTCAATGAGGCGACTGAGAGGGGCAGGGTACAGTGCGGGCGAGGCTCCAGAACTTCACCAGGCTGCGGACTTGCTGACATAGCGTTTCAAACGCCAGGTCTTTCACGACGTAAGCATTGGCACGCAGGGCATACGCTCGCCGCATATCTTCATCCGAGGTCGAAATTGTAAATACTACAATGGGCAGTGCCTGAAGCTGAGGGTGGGCCTTGAGGGCAGCCAGCACCATGAAACCGTCCGGCTCAGGCATCTTCAGGTCGAGCAATACCACATCAGGCGCGAGGTGTTCGAGTGAGATCAAGTGGGCCAAGCCAGCCGCGCCACTGTTCAAGACCATCAGGGTACAGGGCTGCTCAAGCAAAGAGAATGCTTCTTGAATCAATACGCTGTCTGCTGGATCGTCATCAATGAGCAATACTCTTAAAGACTGCCCCATAAGCTCATCAGCCCCAGATGAACTGCTGAGCTAGACCAGACAGCGTATTATTCATAGTTTAAGTATAGGAGAAAAGACACGGCTAAGAGACAACAGCCAGTGGAAACACAAATCTTCAAAGGTGCACGTCAAGCTCTACCATTCACTCTTGAAACAAGGCTTCATTCAGATTAGAGGGTTTGTCTCTAGTGCCCAAGTGGGTGAGCGATTCTTGGCATTGACTTATTCCCGTTAAGAAGCATTTGCCGGAATTGCGAGCACCCCCGACCTACTCGGCAGACTTCGCCCGCTCTAGGTAGTCAATGAGGGTAGCCTCTACCACGTCTGTCATGCCTTGCAGTCCAGCAAAGCCCGCCACGGCCCGTTTCAGTTCCGGCCTGATCCGCACATTCAATTGCTCGCGGGGTACGTCTGTACGTTTCAGTGTGCCGTCATCCCCACGCTTGCTCTTCCGCTGGGCAGGCAGGGCAAAGGCGGAAGGGTTCTGTAGGGCCGCGTTGCCTGTGGCCGCTTTCACTGTAACTTCCGGAATTGCTAGCAGTGCTTGCCTTTCCGGCTGTCTCTCGCCTGCTTGCATCTCAGGCCATAGGGCGTCGGGCTGTGCGGGGGTTTCGCTGGGCTAGGCATCCTGCAGTGGTTTGGCCTAGTCGAAGCGACTGCCCTTTTTGCGGGTCATGCCTGCACTTCAGCGGCCACAGCCTGTAGGTCTGCCCCTGCTTCGCTTGCCCGCTTATCCCTATCCCACGTACTAGGCTACCCGCTTCCGCTGCTCTTTCGTGTGTCGTATAAGCGCCTTACCACCGTATTGAGGGGCAGGCCACACCCGCCGCTCTCAGGGCGTCCCGTGCTTCATGGCTTACCCGCCCGATTGGAGGCGCTTTGCTGATCACCACCCGCACCGCTTCCAGGTGGCCGCCCGCTTTGAGTTGCTGCCACAGACTGAGGGTGCTTTGCATCTCCAGGCGCGAAACTCCACAAAGTATTAATGCGCGATCAAACCCCCGCACCAATTCCAGCCAGTCAGCGACAACGGGCCGCCCCTCATTGTCTACGATCAAGGCCTGGATCGCCTCGCAGGGGCACGGCAACGGTGCACAGGCCACCGCGAGCGCCCTCCTCTCCGCCATGCAGGGACGCTCGGCTTAAGCCCACGCAAAAAGCATCCCCGCCTGCCAGCCGAAGCTGGGGCGGGAGCATGTGAGAAGTTTCTAATTGCCTTCAATCGCTTGGTAGTCCTCCACAAGGCTCTCAGGCTGTCTCATTCGGTAGCCAGCATCTTGCACCAAGACTTCGGCGCCGTTGAGATGCGCATGGTAGTGGTAGGCGGTGATCTGCATTTTGCCGGCCTGCCCTAAATCCACCACTTCACCATATTGAGGATGTTTAGGGCAGTCCTTGATAAACACCCGTGCAGCCCTTGCACCCAGCCACAGCTCCCGCACCAGCACTTGATCTTCAGCATATTCCATGTCCAGAGGGTAGGCTGACTGTGGGAGCCCAACAGGGGAAAGAAACCTTTTGCCCGGGTTGTCCAGGATCAGCGGCCGGGGAAGAGACGCTTGAAGGCCACCTCGATCAGCCACAGCGCCCCGTCCTGCAGTGAACGGGTTGTTATGGACAGCAAAAAAGCCCCGCTCCGCCAATGAAGGAGGGGCGGGGCTTCGTGCAGCAGGTCTAGCGGTCGCCCGCACTGGCCTGCTTCTGCGCTTCTTGGTACACCAGTGGAGCCATCGCCACGGCCGCCAGCAGCAGGGCGATGAGTACGCTGACGGTCATCGCCTGGAGGTCACCTGTAAACAACAGCAGCAACGTCACCACGCTCAATGCGCCGGCGCCACCCATGAGCACCTGGAGAAGCAAGTTCATGCCTGTAGTGTGAACAGGTTGCTCGGCACTTACCTTCACACAGAGGTGGGTGGAGCCGGCTCCACCCAGTGGGACGATCTGTTCATGTTTGAGGTCAACTCATGACGGAAGCTTCCCGGTGAACTGAAGCGGCAGGGCACCTGCCCGCCCTCCAACAGTAGACCTTCTGAGCTGTTGACCTGTGACCCACACGTCTCTGCCTGCGCGGGAGCAAGCCTGTCTGCCGAGCAGCTGGAGACCTGGATGAATCCTAGGACAATTTGAACTCCCTCCCAGAAGCGCTGTTCGCAACGCGTTGACCCTACCAGAGGCCGTAACGCAGGGGGAACGTGGAAGCCCTTGGCGTGCCTTAAGGCACCGGCCCAGACTGAATGGTTCGCGAGCTGAACCAGAAAACGTGCCGGCCCTCCAGATCGTTCAAGCTCGCGTTTGTGTTCCTGCATTTCCCGTCAGGTGACCTCCCCCAGGGTGGAACGCGTGAACTGTTGTCCAGCCCTCGGTCTCTCCCCCACTCCCACTGCGCGGTGAGGGAGAGTGGATGGCGCAGCTGGCTCAACAGCTTGCCCACCGAGCCGGGACACCTTCAGGAGCTGCGCGCCGAAATCAGTCGTCAAGTGGTGCAGACAGAAGCTCAACTGAACGCCGTCCAGTGGCAACGGGAAGACAAGGATCGGATGAACCTGCGGTGTAATCCATGGGCACATAGGAGCGGCAATCTAACGCAGGATTGGCTACATTACAGCTCGGTTCCCATCCCGTCAACGCTGTCCTTCACCTGTGGAGCACCCATGAAGACTTGCCTGATGACCCTCGCCACCCTCACTTTAACTTCTGCAGCGCTGGCCTGCCCCGCCCAACAAGGCACGTTGGGTAATGGCCTCATGCCGGCCATCGCCGGCATGCGGGCAGAATGCGGCCCCAACTACCAAGCGTTCAGCAAAAGCCTCTTGTCGGGCGGCACCCTGAAAGGCGGCTGGGCCGAAATGTATAGCCTGCCGATGACCACTGCCACCGACAACCAACGCTTCAGCGCGGCCCTACAAAAAATGACGTCGACACTGACCACCAAGGGTTACGTGTACTTCAGCACGTCTGATGTGGGCAGCGACAGAGACGCTCCTAGGCTGCTGAATTTTGTGAACAAGAAAACCAAGCGGGTCTTTTCTTACCTGTTGGTGCGCGAGGGCAGCCGCATGACGCTGGCGATAGCGGGCACAGGTGCAGGAAAATAAGCGGCATTGCTGGAAAATTTGGGAGTGCAGAGGGGACAAAGGCCGCTCGTTCAGCGATGCTCTGCGCTCCTTGACCGAGACCGAGCGCCAGCAGACCGCCTCTGACGGGGGAGGCAGAGGCTGTTGAACTCTTCCCGGGCGTCTGGACACGCACAGATGTTGTGATGGGTGGCGAGTGGAGGGCATCCTCTAACCGCTGTTTCTGTCGCTCCAGCACGGGTCGCCTGCGGGGAACGACAGACCCTCCGAATTCGCCACATCCACTGTGACGCCCGGAGAAGCGCGCCCAGCCTTCACTAACTACCGCGTTCTTCATTGTCCAGCACCACGCACTTCTTCTCAGGGCTTCTCCTCAATTATCGCCGGGTGTTGGTCGTGTTGGAACACAAACGAACCCTACAGGGATTGGATGGCAATCCCTGTAGGGGTTCATCTCCAGCAGACCATAGATCCAGACCTCAGGTGGGCACGGGTTCGGCATGGATTCTTCACCCCTCGTATGGTGCTCCTTGCCCCTGTCTTCATTTTTAAGGGCTCAGGTGAGGATCTTCACGGGTTTGGCGGGAAGACTGGTCAGCCGCCAGTCAGACTTGAGGTGTTGGGGCAGCTCCACTGCCCAAAGCGATAAAGGAGACCTCGGATGGCGAGACTGACCCCCCTAAATCAACTGGTGAAAGACCATGCCTATGACCTTGGTGCGGATGCGTTTGACCCCACCAATTTGCCTGCTTACGCAATGAACAGCGATAAAGTTGGCACCGTTAAAGGTGCTCTGACCGATGACGACGGTAAGATCCGCTACCTGATGGTTGATGTGGGCCGGTGGATGACCAGCAAGCAGGTGGTGGTGCCGGTGGGGTTGGCCCGTGTCGAGGATGACGGCGTGTACATCGACAGCCTGACCCGTGAGCAGGTCGCAGACCTCGCTCCTTACACCGAAGGCCAAGAGTACACTTCTGATACCCAAGCCGCCGACGAGCGCGTCTTGCGCGGGACAGGTTCGGCCGTACCCCCCGTCACTGGCCTGGATTTCAACTACCGCGACGACGACACTGATACCCTGTTTCGCACGCCCCAGAAATTGCAACTCTTGGAAGAACGGCTCCAGGTCAACAAGAGCCGGGTCGCTGCAGGCAGCGTGGAAGTGGGCAAACGGGTCGAGACCCGTCAAGAGCAGGTCAACGTGTCGCTTGAGCACGAGGAAATCACCATTGAGCGCCGTGCAGTCACCGAGCCTCGTCTCGTGGAAGGCAACGTCACGCTCGGTGCCGCCTCAGAGACTATCCGGGTGGATCTGGAAGCCGAGGCAGCCAAAGTGAGCAAGCAGGCCTACGTCACCGAAGAGGTGGAAGTCGGCAAGCGCACCGTGACCGAGCAGCAAACCTTCAGTGAAACGGTGAACCGCGAGGTCTTGGACGTCGTCAAGACCGGCGAGGTCTCGGTGAACACAGGTGGTATGAACGTCACCACCGCCGACGGACGCACGGCTGTGCAGAAGGTGGACGACGCAGTCAAAGACGCTGTAGACCCCCTTGACGGCAAGATCGACCGCCACTGAGGCCATATGACTCCCGTAAGTGGTTTCTGCCACCCTTGGTGCAGAGGTCAGCATGAGTAAAGAACTCCGTGTTAACGACCCCCTGGCCAACCGGGCGCCCCTTGACCTGATTGACCCGCGCGAAGAAGTGGTGGTCGAAAACGTTGCGAACGGGGGCCCGCGTCGAAATGCGCTGGGAATGTTAGTCACGTGGAGAAATCATTCCAGTGGGAGTGGTTATTAAAGTGCTGGTGATAACCGCACAACGTAGCGGCCCTACTGTCTTGCTCGGCGGCCTCCCCCTCAGGTCTAGCGAACGCTGGAAAGTCATCCTCAAACCAAGCCATAGCTGACCTCAGCAAACAGGTGATGGTGACCCACCAGATCGTGGTGTACGAAGACTGACACGCTTAGAAATTCCGTCAACCGTTGAAACTGGCCCCCGAAAAATCGTCGTGACCCGCAGCTCCAGCCAAAGGAGAACTTACAGATGATCCCCATCAATGAACGTCTTGAACAAATTAAAGAGAAAGCGAAAGAAACCCGTGCCCAAGTGGAGCATGAGGCGTCCCTACAGGCCGTGAAAGCGGCTGTGAGAGGTCAAGCCCAATTGCTGGATCTGCTGACCGAACAACAGACAGAACTGAAAGCTCTCCGGCAAGACGTTACCCGCTGGGGGCAGGCCCGTTCTGGGAATGGTTTTCCTTGGAGCCTGTTGATGTTGGCTGCGGGAGTGTATGCCTTGTACCGTTTTAGCCCAGCAGTGCAAGGCCGGGTCAACGATCTTTTGGGTCAGGCGGATCTAGGCGTAAAGGGCAATCTCAAGCGAGCCGGCCAGGCTGCAGAAGAGGCCGTAGATGACCTTCGGGATGGCCGGTATCCCAGTGGCGCCGCTGACCGAGTGAGCGGTGAACTGCGCCGCGCAGGTCAGAAAACTGCCGATGGCTTGAAAGACGGAAGGGATGAACTCAAAAGCGAGGGAATAGATCGCTTGGACGGCCACAATGAGCCTCGTTGAACCCAGCACTGTGCCGATTCGAATCGTTTGCGCTCTGTCCTTCGAAGAGAGGAGCGGATGACTCGGCTTAAAGGCGCGGCAGGTGGTATTCCTTGGTTGCGGCTGATTCTGATTCTTTTGGCCTTGGTCGCCCTGGTATTCGGTCTCGATTATGTGGACGTGATTCCGCTTCATTTTTGGTGAGGTGTCAAGCCCCCTGCTGATCTCTTGATCTCTCCCAGTGCATGAATTTGCCACCCAGTGCAAAAACTCGCTGGTCGCAGCCGCTTCCGGTCGTGGCTTCAACGTAATGACGCATTGTAGCGATGAATGAACATCCAGACAAGGAGTTCGAGATGCTCTGATTTGCGGCTGAAGGACAAACTTTTGCGTACCAATGAGCGATTCGGAGCCGCAACGTGGCGTTAAGCCGTTCGATGTGTTGTGTGCCGCCAATCACGTGCAGCGCACCAAATACCACGCCTTTATAGGCGCTGAGACCGTCGGTATGACACACGGCATCTCGGTAGGGAGTGGGAAGGCTTTGCCACAGCAGGGAGGCTCTAGCAGCATCTCGGTGTCCGATGAAACAGCCCACGATCTGGCGGGTGGCGCGGTTCATGGCGAGCCAGATCCAGATGTTCTTTGTCTGCTGCGCCACAAAAGTGCTCACTCGTCACACTCCAGCACCAGCGGGGCTGGTGCTGGAGTGTTCACGCTTTTTTTGCTGCAGAAGATTCAGGCTCGATGGCGTGTGGTACGGTCTTCATTAGAGATTGCGAGTGTCGACGGAACCAACTCCGACTGACCCCAACAACGCGGCAAATGCCCCGGTGGGACAACCGTTCGGAGAGCAATCAATCCACCAAGGTCACGGTTTCGGGCGAAATCGGCGTTCGGGTGTGATTCAAGGTGAACTGATGCCGACAAACCCGGCAGAGATACCGCTGTTTGCCGGTGTGGGCGTGACCGTTTTTGACGATGTAGACGCCCTCACACGCTGGACACGTCAAACCGTTCATGCTCCATTAAACTGCAATCATTCCTAAGAAGCCACGACCACCCGTCTGCATAGTTTGACTTCCCCTGTATACCGCACTATATTGGGAGAATCAAAGGCGATCCCCCACGGGTCGCCTTTCTTGTTTGCACGAGCCATCTGTGCTTCATTACAGAGCCTTAGGGCTTCCCCTGTCTCGCTCTTCTTTGAGTTGCTCCTGGCACTGAGGTGAAACGGGCGTGCAAGGGGAAGGCTTTTGCAGCAGTCTATTCCGTGAAGCGCTCTGAGCGGCGCGTTTATTCTCTGACCTTGCCGCCCTGGTCATGGAGGGCCGTGTCGAGGTCGGTGACCGCTAGGCTGAAGGTGCGGGCCGTCTCGGCCACATCCAAGTGGAATGGCGCGTACCGTAGTCCAACTCCGCAACTTCGTGGGCTATCGGCACAATCATCCCGACCAAGGGCATGGCGAAACATGGCATCTGAACCAGTTTGGTCGGCGGCTTGCCCCCAGCGGCGGCGTAACGTCCCGCGAAGTCACGGATGGTGACGGCTGGCGGGGACGGCACGTGCCATGCCCGCCCTTCGTTGGCCAGCGTGACCAAGGCTCTCGCCATCTCACGGTTGTCTGTGAAAGTGTGCGGCATGTCCAAGCGTCCGCGCCGTAAGATCAGTGAGCGACTGTCACAGCGAAAGGCACGAAACCGAGGGTTTTGACCAGGTAGGGCACGAACAAAAAGAGTTCTTCAGTGCCGCGTGCCGTGGTTACATCGCCTAGATCCATTAGCTGCTCGTTTTGCCAGCCGAGTTCGGCCAGCAAGGCCCGTACTGTAGTTTTGGCCCCTGCATCGTTGCCAGAGAGAAACGCGGTCGGGGGACTGCTCAGGCCCTGTGGGTTGGTCATCACTTTGAACATCATGGTGTTGAGCGTTTTCACCACCCGGGTGTGCGGCAGGGCCGCCTGTAGCTTCTCTGCCAAACTGCTGCCCGGATAACACAGGTCACCGAGGGGAGAGGTGGCGTTGCGCTGGGTCGCGTTGGTGACGTCGACCAAGATTTTGCCGCTAAGTTCTGAACGCAGGGCGCTCAGGCGCTCCAAACTGGTGTCACCCGGCGTGGCGTTGATAACGATTTGGCCGTCCCGGGCCGCCGCTGCCGTGTCGGTAAAGGTTACGGCGGGGCCGCTCCAGTTGGCCGCCGCGTCGTCGGGATTCAGCGTGCCCAACAGGAGGCGGTGACCCTGACTCGCGAGCTTGGTGGCCAGCCCCGAGCCGACGCGGCCGGTGCCGCCGAGAATAGCGATGGTGATGGGGGTCGAGAAGGTCAATTCGGGGCTGTTTGGTAGAGAGCCAGCAGGTGAGGATGGGGTCATGGTCAACTCCTTGGGAATGAGATGGACGCTGTAGGCGTCTGTGGTTGGGCAAATGGGCAGCTCCTGGATTCACCGCACGGTCAACAGCACGTTGATGGCAGCGCTATGGAGGCCGGGGGCACTGGCCAGAAAATCCCCACTGTCCAGCGTCCAGGGCTGTCCACGTGTGTCGGTCACGGTGCCCCCGGCCTCGGCGGTCAGCAACGCTCCAGCGAGCAGACCGCTGCGAACCGCGCTGAATTGCCAGAAGACGTCCATCCGCCCAGCAGCTACGTGGATCAGCTGGAGGGTGGCAGGCACAGCGACTTTGAGCACCAGCGCACTGCCTAACATGGCGGTCACGGACAGGCCGATGCGCCGGAAGGTGTCGCTGCTTTCGCCGGGCCGGGCTTGACCGGTGCCGACCAAAGCACCGTCCAGATCATCCTTCGCTGAGGCCCGCAGCGCCACACCGTCCTGAAAGGCCCCGCCACCCTGCACGGCGGTGTAGGTGGTGCCAAGCAAGGGAAGATGCACCACCGTCAGGACTGGCACGTTGTCGCGCACCAGAGTGGCAGTCACACCCCAGTCCGTCATGCCGTGAATATGGTTGACGTTGCCCTCGACCGGATCGGTGATCCACCACTCGCCACCGGGCAGCAGGCCGCTTTCCAGCTCGTCTTCCACCCAACCGGCTTGAGGCCGGGCCTGCAGGAGTGCGGGACGCAGAAGGGTCAGCGCTGCGTCGTCATTCGCGTCGATGGCGGCAACGACGTCATCACGGGTTTTGAACTCAGGCCGGTTCTCGAATCGCTGGAGCAGGAGTTGGCCGGTGGCTTCAACGCCAGCCACAACGGTAGGCAGCAATGCTTGATCTTCGGCCAGAGAGGCGTTGGGTTGATCAAAGGCTGAAATCAGAGTGGTGTGCGTCATAACAGTGTTCTCCTCGAATAGGTGAAGTCATCTCGACCTCAGTGCCTCTTACCTTAGAGACCATGACCCTTGTCGTCAAATACATTATTTGCAGTTGTAATATTACTCTGATGCATCTTGACTTGAATCTGCTGACTGCCCTGGACGCCCTACTGGAAGAGGGCAGCGTGGCAGCCGCTGCCGAGCGGCTGTACCTCTCGCAGCCAGCGATGAGCCGCACGCTCGGCCGCATCCGCCGCACCACCGGCGACCAGATTCTGGTGCGGACTGGGCGTGGGATGACGCCCACCCCGTATGCCCTCTCCGTTCAGGCCGAGGTGCATGCCTTGGTGCAGCAAGCACGCGCGGTGCTCACGCCCAACCGCGTGCTGGATTTGGCAGGCTTGGAGCGTGTGTTTACCTTGCAGTGCAACGAGGCCGTCACGACTGCGGTCGGCCCACGGTTGCTCGCGGCGGTTCAGGCCCTGGCCCCCCGGGTCAAGCTGCGCTTTTTGGCGGAGAGCCGCACGGACACCGCTGAATTGCGCCAGGGCCGGGTGGATCTCGAATTGGGGTCCACTCCACCCGTCTTGCCTGATCTGCGCTTTGAAACGCTGGGCACCGGCCAACTGGTGGTGGTCTGCCGCCCAGGCCATCCGTATCTCCAGAGTGAGCCGACTCTGGAAGCGTTTGTCAGCGCGCCGCACCTGATCATCTCGCGGCGGGGCCGCCTGCGCGATCCCATCGACGAGGCATTAGAAGAGCACGGTGTAGAGCGCCGGGTGCTGGGCGTGGTGCCCACCACGACTGCCGCACTGCACTTCATCGGGTTGAGCGACCTGTTGGTGATGGTTCCAGGCGACCTATGCGCGTCGGTGATTAGGACTCTGGGCCTCCACACAGCGCCGATGCCATTGACCCTGACGCCCCTCGCACTCGTGCAAGTCTGGCACGGACGCTACGACAATGACCCGGCTCACCTCTGGCTGCGTGGGCAGGTTCGGGCACTGATACAGGAGGTGATGACCCTCGGATGAGTGGCCGAACCTGGTCAGCGGAGGGTGCGGGTGGGACTGAATGGTCGGTGGTGACCCTCGGCTTGCCTGATCAAGCTACGCCGCCGCTTCTGCCCCACTCCTCATGGCCGCCGTGTCTTTGACGGGCGGCAGACCAAACATCCGGCCATACTCCCGCGTGAACTGCGACACGCTCTCATACCCCACCGCAAACGCAGCCCGGCTCGCCGACCAGCCTTCTGCCGTCATCAACCGGCGCGCCTCAATCAGACGCAACTGCTTCTGAAATTGCAGCGGCGAGAGCGACGTTACGGCACGGAAGTGGTGGTGGAACGACGACGGACTCATGCTGGCCGCCTTGGCCAGTCGGTCGACCCGCAGCGGCCGCGTGAACTCGGCCCGCAGAACAGCGACCGCACGCCCCACCCGCTGGGCATGGCTCTCCGGCCAGCCCAGTCGATGAATCGCCGCCCCGTGCCGACCAGCCAAGAGCCAGTAGTGCAGTTCGCGCATCAGCTGCGCATGCAGCACCGGCACCGCCGCCGGGTGCTCCAGCAGACGCATCAGCCGCAGCGCTGCGTCAGCGACCTCGGTATCGGTCGGCTGGACCCGCACAGGCGGCGCACCCTCGGCCACCGACACGGCCCTCATCTGCATCGTCAGGTCGGCAATCACCGCCGGGTCGAGGTTCAAGACCAGCGAGAGGTAAGGCGCGGCGACGCTCGCGCACGTAATCTGGCTCACGGTCGGCACATCCGCCGTGATGAGCAGCGAATCACCCGCGCCGAACGCGAAGGTCTGGGTTCCCATCGCCACCTGTTTGCTGCCCTGCAAGACGAGACAGACGAGCGGCCTGGAGATCGCGTGGACCAGGCCGCTGGGCACCACCTGCCGGATGATCGTCAGGCCAGGAATGGGCGTCTGCGCCAGACCAGCCGGGTCGGCACAGGTCTCCACGTACCGGCGAACAGTGTCGAGCAGCGGGTCAGACATGGCGTGATCCTAACCTCTTCAGGGGAGCTGTTCCTAGGTTGCCTCAGAGAAATAGGCAAAAAACAGCGAGGTTTCGGCAATGCTGTCCGGCCTCTCGGCTCCTATCATCCATACAGCAGACCGCTTCCAGGTCTTTGCTGCCGAAGAACCAGAAAACGTTGCACTGGGCGCCTCGCGCGTCTGTGCCCCTCCACCTCCCCCAAAGAGGGAGGAGCCTGGTGTTCATGGACAGTGTCCCCTCACTGCCCTGAACCTGTCCGTCCCATCCATTCGCCGCTTTATACCTCAGAGGAGTTCTCCCATGACCAACATCGCTCTCGTGACCGGAGCCAGCCGTGGGCTCGGCCGCAACACCGCACTCAGCATCGCCCGCCACGGCGGTGACGTCATGCTCACCTACCAGAGCCGGGGTCAAGAAGCGCAGGCTGTGGTCGCCGAGATCGCCGCGATGGGCCGCAAGGCCGTTGCCTTCCAACTCGACACCGGCAATGTCACCGGCTTCGCGCCGTTCGCCGATCAGGTCCAGACGGCGCTGCGCGAGACCTGGCAGTGCGAGACGTTCGACTCCCTGGTGAATAATGCTGGACACGGTGACTATGCGCTGATCGAGCAGACGACCGAAGCGCAGTTCGACAGCCTCGTCAATGTGCATTTCAAGGGCGTGTTCTTCCTCACCCAGGCACTCTTGCCGCTGATCACAGACGGCGGCCGCATCGTGAACCTCTCCTCTGGTCTGACCCGGGTGTCCTATCCCGGCTACTCCGCCTATGCGGCGGTCAAGGGCGCCGTCGAGGTGCTCACCGTATATATGGCCAAGGAGCTGGGGAGCCGTGGGATCGCGGTCAATACGGTCGCGCCGGGCGCAATTGAGACAGATTTCGGTGGCGGTGCCGTCCGCGACAACCCGGACGTCAACAGGATCTTCGCGGAGATGACGGCGCTCGGACGCGCGGGCCTGCCCGACGACATCGGGCCGATGATAGCCTCGCTGCTGTCCGAGAACAATCGCTGGGTCAATGCACAGCGAATTGAAGTGTCTGGCGGACAGGGCATCTGATCGGGAGAGTGGCCCGCGCCTGGTCATCCAAGAACCTTGTCTGGGGCAGAGCCTAGCTGTCTCCATGACGAGGAGGGAGAGTTCGCGGTCAACCAGCGACAGCAAACATCACTGATGCCCAGTTCACGGACGAGAGACGCTTTGGGTTCACCGCTCTGTACGCGGTCTTGAAGTTACTGAACCTGCTCGACCGACAACCCTGGCGCAGGCCAAAATTTATAACCACATGAGAGATGTTGGATGCGGCTACTCGCATCATGGAAAAGGGAAGCCTTTTGCAAAGTGGAAGGGGCTGTGATGAATACAGCCTTTTCCTGTTGCAAAAGCCTGTCGCTTTTGTGCTTCTTTTTGCCATAGGGTTTTGCAAGGACTCTCGTTGCCTACGCGCGTCTCCACGGATGATCAGACCACGAACCTTCAGCTGGATGCTTTGAACAAAGCTGAGGCGGTGCAGATCTTTGCAGAGCAGGCGAGTGGAGGCCGCTGGGATCGCCCCGAGTTACACGCGATGTGAACCGACCTCCGGGCAGGCGACACGGTTTTGGTCTGGAAAATAGACCGCCTCAGCCGTTCTTTATCCGACTTGGTTCGCATCATGGAGCTGCTTGACCAGCAGAGGGCGACCCTAGAATCTCTAACCGAGCCCATCAATACGACGACAGCGTTCGGGAAAGCCATGATGCAGATGGTCGGGGTCTTCACGGAAATGGGGCAGGCCAACTTAAAAGAGCGCACCAAAGTGGGAGTCCAGGCGGCCAAAACAAAAGGGTCAAGTTCGGATGGCCCAAGAAATTGACTGCGGCGCAACGAGTAGACGTAGACATTGTCCGCCGGGTGATTGGCAAAGAACTCAAAGCTGCCGACGTAGCCCGGCTGTTTCGATTGGACAGCGCCACCCTGAGCTGCCTGCTGCGCAGTGCTCCTGTGTCCTGCATGGCTGATCTCCACTCTTCCTTGAACCTCGCGTGCCCTGTCCTTCTGGCCCGCCATCATGGGCCCCATGTCCACTCCCCCACCTCACGAGCAGTCCAAACGTGAATGGTTTAGCGATCTGATCGGTCGCAGCCGCTTTGTCGTGCTCATCGCTGTCATTGCCGTGCTGCTGGTGTCGTTCAGCCTGTTCCTGCAGGGCACCATCTTGGCGCTTTACACCATCTATGACACCTGGCATGAAATGTTCACCAAGGGCATTGCCAGTCAATCCGGCACCCTGGCCGTCGAGTTCCTCGAAGTGGTGGGCACAATGCTCAAGGCCGTGGTGTTCTACCTGATCGGGGTCGGGCTGTACTCGTTGTTCATCAAACCGCTCAACCTGACCAGTGCTTTGGGCGTCGAGAGCCTTTCAGACTTAGAGCAAAAAGTGGTCTCCGTGATCATCGTGATTTTGGGCGTGACCTTTCTCGAACACTTTATTCGTTGGGAAAAACCTCTCGAAACCCTGTACTTTGCAGGCGCCTTGGCCTTAGCAGGCGGCGCACTGGTGTTCTTTCAGCGGGTGCACCAAGGGGGCGGCAGTGACCTACAGCAACCCGAAGCCAAGCTGCGAGCCCGACGGGAACTGTTTGAACACGACACCGAGCAGCGCGAGATCAAAGAACGCGATGTGCAGCGGGCCGAAGCGGCCACCCAAGCCAAAGTCGAAGGTAAAGTCGATGCTGATCAAGGCAGCGAATAAGGACGGCTCCCCCCTCGACGCGCTCAGATGCCTGTAATGTTGGAAACTGTATCGTCAAGGGTTGACCGTGGCCGGGGCTGTTGGGACGGGTTTTCTCAACATTGGGCTGTCCCTTTGTGCATCTTTTCCGCCGCCCGTCGAAGAACTGCCCGGCGTCACCAGAGGCCCACTGGGACGCGCGTTCAAGCTGGAATCTGGCCGAGGATGCTGAGGCCGAAATTCTAAGGGTGATCGTGCAATTTGATCTCGTTCACTCGGGCAGCAATGAACACGGCGGAGTGCCGTGAAAAGATCAAGGCGGCTTCGTCCTTTAAGGCGGGCCATACCTGAACTGGATCACCCTCAAGTTGGAACCACACCCCTCTGGACAGATGGACGCCGTCCTGAGGGCA
Organism: Deinococcus sp. QL22; assembly: GCF_023370075.1. NCBI lineage: Bacteria > Thermotogati > Deinococcota > Deinococci > Deinococcales > Deinococcaceae > Deinococcus > Deinococcus sp. QL22. The sequence goes on along the minus strand of NZ_CP097153.1, from coordinate 137,841 downwards.
AATGATGCCGGCCACCGTCTCCTGCCCGTTCGGAGAGCAGACCAGCACGGGCTCTGTCCAGCCGCTTGGGAGAATTGAGGGGAGCGGTTCAGGTGCTAGATCCACGTTTCCTCGCAGACACAGGGACAGACGGAGGCTCTGGGGGCAGCTTCAAGGGGTTCTGTTGCCTTAACTGGTTCTATGGCAGACAGAGGGTAAGAGTGGCCTGAAGTCCAGGCCACTCTTGCGGCGACCGTTGACCGCGTCTGGAACGCTTTTCTCTGTTTGCTTCGTCTGGTTGTCGCGGTAACGCCTGTTCGGATGTGACGATGGAGATTCTCAAATCGGGCCTGCAGGCTCAGAAATGCCTGCGCTCGTTTCCGCCGCCTAAATCCAAGTTGCTGCCTTGTTGACGTCGTGTGGGACGGCGAGATTACAGGGCGATGTTGTGACACTGGGCGGTTCTGGCTAGTTAAGTGCGGTAGGCTGATCGTCTGTATCTGATCGCAAGCCCTACCGCCACCGTTTATCCCCTGAGCATCATCCAGTACGCCCTCTGGCTCTCTCACCGCGTCTCGTTGAGCCAACGTGACGTTCAAGAATTGCTTCAGGAACGCGGCACCCTGATCAGTCACGAAACCCTGCGCCAGTGGAGCATCCCGTTCGCACCGCTCCTGATTGAAGTCCTGCGTCACTGGGAACCCCGCCGGGGTTCCCAGTGGTTCTTGGACAAAGTATGCATCGAGATCGGTGGCAGGAAACACTGTTGTGGCGGGCCAGCGACGAATCCGGCGTCGTCCTCGACCTCCTTATACAAGCTCGGCGAGATACCCAAGCAGCAAAGACCTTTCTCTGCAGACTTTTGATAAATGACGACGTGCCAGACGTGATCCACACCGTCAAGCTCTGGAGCTCCGGAGCGGCACTCAAAGAACTCCCGGTGCTCCACAGCGTGGAGCACGTCCAAGTCATCTCGACGGCGCGCGGCAACAATCGGACCATGCAATCCCATCGCCCGACCCGACAACAGGAACGAAGCCAGATCGGCTTCAAGAATTCAAGGCGAGCACAGGAATTCTTAGCCCTTCACGCCCATGTCTTGAACCTCCACCAGCACATCCGAACCACTGTTCGCGCCGACCTTCGAAGATCAAACCAAGACCATGCTCATTGGGCGTGGCGAGCTGCAGTTGAAGTGGCCGTCTGAACTTCAGATGGCCACCGACCTCCCTCGGCCCTTCCCTGATGAACTTGCCAGAACTCCCAAGGGCGACCCGTGAGAGGGGCGACGAATCCGGCGTCATAGAGTGGCAGCACGGAAACTTGGCTACCTGCACTGGCCATGACGTAGAAGAGGTCGGCGCCGTTGCCACTTTGCAGCTGGGTGCGGAGAACCTGAGGGTAAGCGGTGCCGATGGGAAAGTATTCGGCTGTCATTTTGATGTTCGGATACGTTTTCTGGAAGGCGGCGATCAGGGCGTCCATGGGAGGATTGCCTGCCCCAGTAGGCTGCGCGATCAGCCGCAAAGAGCCGGATCTGGATCTTCCGCATGGATTTGGAATGCCGCTGGTACACCGGGTACTGACCCTGGTCGAGCCCACGCCGGTGGTGATTCTGAGCGGTCAGGACAACGAAGCCAGTGAGGCGCAAGCCGCCGCATTGGGGGTGCATGCCTACCTGGTGAAGAGTCAGGAGGCGGTGAGAACCTTGGTGGCGGCCCTGCGCCTCCCCCAATCTTAAGTCAGAGTCAAGGCGCGAGCCGGGCAAATTACAGGTCAACCCCCGATTATGCCGGGCGGACTGAGCGCCTTGTCAGCAGCTGACAAAGACAGCGCGAGCATAAATGTAGACATGCCTGTGGTCGTCCACTCAAGGGCTATACCACCGATTTCCGCCCGGCTCCGGAGATATTTAAGAAGAGCTTCATAGGTGAGCGGTTCAGCTGTTCAACCCAGGCCTGCTCTCCAGCCAGCCCCGGATCCAGGCGGTAGTCTGCGGTATGCTCCCTTTTCCCTCCAGTGAGCTGCGCTCTCTCACGGACACTGTTCCTCACCTGTGGTGTACCGCAGACTCGCAGGGACAGACCCTCTGGGGCAACCGGGCGTGGCACGCTCAGACCTCTACTCGTTCGGTCGCCCACTTGGCCGAGCTCGTTTTGCCCGACGACCTTGCCCATATCACGGCCCTGTGGGCTTCGCCGCACCCCACGTTCGAGCTGGATCTGCCGCTGCGCAACGCTGCAGGCCAATACCAGTGGTTTCGCCTTTCTGGTCAACGGCAGGTCGCGGTGCCGAATACATCAGTCACGTGGGTCATCACCGGCATCAACATCCATGACCTCAAAGAAGAACAACATCAGCGCAAACTCCTGCAGGATCTGGTTGATGCCAGTCCAAACTGTATTAAGGTTCTGGATCTCGACGCTCGCCTGCTGTCGATGAATGCAGGGGGGCAGGCCACCATGGAGATTGACAACTTTGCGGTCTGCCAGTATCTGCTGTGGCCCACCTTCTGGGAGGGCGAGGCCCGCACTCAGGTAGAAGAGGCCCTTGACCGGGCAAGGCAAGGCCAGCGCACCACCTTCGAGGCCCGGACGGCGACCTTCAAAGGCACCCTCAAATGGTGGGAAGTCAGTGTGGCTCCCCTATATGACGCGCGGGGCCGCCTTCATCAGCTCAGCGCAGTTTCCCGCGACATCACGTCCCGCAGGACTGCCCAGGATGCCCTCACCGCACTGGACGCGTTCGTGTCCTTCACTAAGGCCGTAGGCACCGAGACCGACCGGCTCACACTCATCGGCCTGGCCATGCAGGTGCTGCGCACCAGCCTGGTGCGGGTCAGTAGCGCGTATTACGAGCTGGAAGGCGAGTGGTGGAAAGCTCAGCTCTGGTCGGAGGATATCGCTCCAGACATTGTCACACAGCTGCGGGGCGGCGTGCCGAAGGACGCCCCCAATTTTGCGGCGGCGGCCCAGTCCAAAGAGGTGGTGTTGGTTAATGGCTGGGATGCGGGGCGCGAACACCTCTCTAGCGCCGCTCACTACGGCGCCGTCGCGCTGCTGCCCACCCGCATCGGGACTCAGGTCACGGCCCTCCTGACGGTCGGCACCGATCATGCACATGCCTGGACGGAACGCGAGCAGGCAATTCTCCGGGCGGTTGGCCACGGGTTGGATCTCGCCTTGGAACGGGCCCAACACGCTGAGGAATTGAAGGTTCAACATGCCCTCCTGGACGCCCGCACACGAGCTTTTGAGGGCTTTGCAGCGTTGATTCAAGACCTCGCCCTCGAAACGGACGCCTACAGCCTGATCCGGTGCGCCCAGGAGGCGGTGATGTCCCTGCTACCGGACGGCTACGCCCTGTATTACGAGCGGGCAGAGGGGTTGTGGCGCAACCGGGTTCAGACTGGGATCCTCGGTACTCCGTCCGACCACACTGCTGCTCTTCAGGCCACCATAGAGGCAGGCTTTCCGTACGAGATGCCAGAGACCCTGACAGAGCCGTGGGAGACAGGACGGCCCTACTACCAGGATCAGTACAACCGACAGGGCGACGTGTACGCCGATCTGGTTGAGCATGTCAACACGGTGGCCAGCCTGCCGGTGAGGGTGCACGGCCGCACGCTCGGCATTCTGGTGTTCGCGGTGTTTCCCTCTCACCCCTGGACACCGATCGACAAAGCCGTGATGGAGACCGTCGTGCGCAGTCTGGGGCTCGCTCTGGAGCGGGCGCAGGGCATCCAGGACTTGGCCCGCGCCTCCCGGTTTAACGAATTGATCCTGAGCAATGTCGGTGAGGGATTGACGGGGGTGGATTTGCAAGGCCGTACGACGTTCGCCAACCCCGCAGCCCTCAAGCTCTTGGGGTACACGGAGACCGAATTCGTTGGTCAGCCGCAACATCCTCTGATCCACCACACCCACGCTGATGGCACCGCTTATTCGCGGGAAGCATGCCCGGTGTATGCCGCATTCAAACAAGGCCAGGCCCAAACCGTGCAGGGCGATGTGTTTTGGCGGAAAGATGGCACCAGTTTTCCGGTGGAGTACACCAGCACCCCCATCCGCAGCGAAACCGGCAAGGTGGAGGGTGCGGTGCTGGCCTTCCGAGATATCACCCACCGGCGACAGGCAGAAGCAGCCGTGCAGCACAGCAATGAAGAGCTGCGGCGCAGCAATGCGGAGCTGGAGCAGTTCGCATACATCGCCTCGCATGACTTACAGGCCCCGATCCGGGCTGTGGCCAGTTTCGCGGGCATTATTGACCGGAAGTATGGCAGTGCGCTCGATGACCGGGGCCAACTGTACCTGCAGCAGATCATCGAGAGTGGGGAACACATGAAGCGGCTGGTCGACGACTTGTTGGCGTTCTCCCGGGTTCATACGGAGCGGCGTGAACCACAAGCCACGGACGCCAACACGGTCTTTGACCAAGTGGTTTCCCGCCTTCAGACCGAGTTCCCCGAGGCGAACCTGACTCGGGATCCCTTGCCGCGGGTTCTGGCAGACCCACACCAGTTGGATCAGCTGCTGCAAAACCTCATCTCCAATGGGCTGAAGTACCGGCGTGAAGGAACCGAACCTCAGGTTCAGGTGTCTGCCGAGCAGGCCGGATCAGGGTGGCGCTTCGCAGTACAAGACAATGGCATCGGCATTGAGTCTCAATATTTTGAGCGCATCTTTGAGATCTTTCAGCGGTTGCATGGCCGGGAGACATATCAAGGGACGGGAATTGGGCTAGCGGTGTGCAAGAAAATTGTGGAACGCCACGGGGGGCAGCTCTGGTTGGAGAGTACACCTGGCCAGGGCTCTACTTTCTTCTTTACGCTGCCTAGGGGCTGAGCAAATGTGGGGTCAACTGGCAGCGTGGGGGAGCAGCAGAGTTGACCCTGGGCTGGCCCCAATGTTTGGACGACTTCGAGTAGAGACTCGGCTACGGTACAGGATGTGAAGCCCGCGGCCGCGAACCGCTGAAACTTTTCAGCTGAATCCGCGAACATATCGGTAAACAGCGGTTCGTTGGGCCGCAAATCCTTCCATTCCCCATCCTGCTGGAGAGACAGGCTCTGTTCGATAAGGTGCAGGAGGGCGGGCGTCACGCGCTCACTCTGATACTGCACCTGATTGACGATCACGTCCCCTTCCACCCGAACGAGGACGCCGAGATCCACGTCGCTGGGCTCAGCGATCAGTCTCAATGCCTGAACAGCCGTTTCGTACAGTGGAAGCGATTGTTCAGTCAGCTGATTGACCTGAGAGATCGCGTCTTTGTAGGTGGCCATCCGACTCAACTCCAGATACCGCTGGCTTCGCTGGATCAGGTGGCCGATCGACTGGGCCGTAAATTCGAGGAGCCCGCGTTCTCGCGTGGACCACACCCGGCCCCCCTCGGTTCGGAACGCCGTGAGGACGCCCACCTCTCCGTCAAGGCGACCGAACGGCACGTGGGCCGCCGCTTCTGGCATCCCCGTCCTCGGGGGGGGTGACGGTGCGTCTGAGGCGAGGTAATCATCGACATACAGGGGGTGCCCGGTTTCGATGGCGATCCAGACGGAGCCGCCTGAGTGGCGTTGAAACCGGTGATCGAGATAAAAGTTGAGTGCGGGAGGCACCTTGCCACTGAAACCATGCACCTTCAGGCCGCGTGCGATCGTGCCCATCGTCAGGCACACCTGATCGGCTTGGGCGAGGATCCTCAACTGTTCGAGGACAGGGACTGCAACACTTGTTCCTGATTGATTCCTTAAGTCTCGGTGGGAGCACCGGTACGGAGGTGATGACGCAAGTCGTCAACACCTTGTTGTGAATGACCGAAGAAGCTTCAACTGCCGCGCATATGGTCTTTCAGTCGGTCATTCGCCCACTTACCATATGTCCGGTGCCCTCCCGATCATGGAGAAAATAACCACTCAGCCCAGGCTGTTCTGAGTGTTCAACCAATGCGAATTCAGTGCGAGCTGATGGTATGAGCCGAGACAGGAGGGTCGCCTTACGGGAGAGGCTCTACAGCGCAGTTGCCCTCAGGGCATCCCCACACTTGAGAGTACCTTTCAAAGCGCTCCTGGGCGGCGCTGGCCAGCAGCGTCATCGCGAGAGAGGTATCACCACAGTTGACTGGGTTGCAGAGCGTTCGGGCGCATGCGGAGGAAGACACCCACCATGACTGGGTCGAAGTGTCGTCCAGACTGGTTCTGAATCTCGTGCAGGGCGGCCTCCACGGTCCAGACAGTTTTGTATGGTCGTTCGTTGGTGAGCGCGTCAAACACATCACAGATGGCGAACAGGCGGGCCAGGAGTGGGATCGCTTCGCCAACCAGGGCGTCCGGGTACCCTGAGCCGTCCCACCGCTCGTGATGGGACCGCACGACCCTCAGTGCGCCGGGCGCGACGCCGGGAATTTTCCGGGCCAGGGCCTCCCCTCTCACCACGTGTTCCTGCATGAGAGTCCATTCCTGCGCGGTCAGGGAACCGGGCTTGAGCAGAATCGCGTCCGGGATCTGGAGTTTGCCGATGTCGTGCAGGTACGCGCCCTCGCGCAGGATGATGCGCTCCACTGGGTTCAGGCCGAGTGCCTGAGCGAGATTGTCGCTCAGCTCGGCCACGCGTTCAGTGTGCCCATGAGTATCGAGGTCGCGGGCTTCTAGCGTCAGGCCTAGCGCGAGCAAGGTTCCTGACCGTGCTTCTTCCAGGGCCTGAATGTGCGCTTCCCGGTCCAGCGCGGTGACCGTGTGGGCAGCGAACGTGCGGGCGAGGTGCGCATCGTCTTCGTCGAAGGGGGCGTCACGCACAGTGACCAGAACCCCGTAGACCTGCGTGCGGCCGATCAGGGGAGCGATGAGCATGGCGCCCGAGTCCAGGAAACCGGGCCGGTAGACCCTGAGGTCGTTCATGACGTCGGAGATGTAGAGGACGTCCTGGGACTCTATGGCCGCCCAGGAGAGGCCCTGCCCCCGCGGCAGGACTACCGCGCCTAGCTCTTCCGACATGCCCAGGACAGCCTGCGAGGACAGGGTATCGGTCTCGGAGTCATACGCCAGGTAGACCACGCCGCTGGCATTCAGGAGGCGGTGAGTCATCCCGGCCAGGGAGGCGGTGATGGCCTGGGCACTCGGTGCGTCGCGCAGCGCAAGGGCAATCTGCGTCAGGGCTTCGAGTTCCTGATGTCGCTGCCGGCGAATGGCATCGATCTCAGAATGTGCCAAAAAAGTCAGATTGCGCAGTTCCTTCTGGCGCTGGCTGGCGAGTGGATCGTGGAGCCGGATTGGAAGAGGGGTCATGTCGCCCTGGCGGACCAGCAGGGCGTCCAGCCTGGTTGAGGGGACATGGGTCTAGCGTACCAGTTCACTTCTGACCGGGATATCACGCTCTTGATGGAGATCTATATGAACACTTGACGCTATTTAAAAGTGAGTTGAATGGAATAGACCTCTTGCGAACGTCATGACGGGCAAGTCCGGGTCAGATTGCAGAGCGCCGCGATGAGTTAAACCCGGAGGGCGAACCGCCGCCGCCGATAGACACCCTTGAGCACACGAAAGACTTTCATCCGGCGGATGACGTGTTCTCCGCCTTGTCGGGTGTGTGCCCGCACGCGGTTCTCTTGACACTGTTCGGCACAGAGGGGCGACGCTCGCGTCGCCGGATGCGTGGTGATGGCGTGCCCGAGGGTACTCCACAGGCCCTGAGCCCCCGCGTCCCCGATCAGGGCCGTGTCGTGGGGCAACCGCACGCCAGATGGACGGAAACGCTTGGGATTATGAACCGCCCCAGCACCCGTGGCCGTGCCCAGGATGCGCTGCGTCACCGTGTAGATCAGCAGCTGGAACCTCAGGGTATGCCGCTTTTTCTTGTCGCTGTACCAGCGGCGCTGCTTTTTTGGTGCGTTCGCACGGCACTTCAGAAGCATCGACGCGGGCGATGCTGTAGACGAGTGGCGCTTTCTGAAACACGCGTTTTCTGGGCATCTGGAACTGCGCCCGAGTGATCAAGGCCGCTTCCACGCGTTGCACGCTAGGCTCATGGCCGCCCCAGTCGTCACCCAGATGTGCAACGGTTCGGGACTCACGCCAGAAGTCCAGGGTTATCAGGAGTTGTTCAGCCACACTCAGCGCGGCTGGGCGGCCGATGACATGTGGCGCGAGCCGTGTGAGTGACTGACCAGCGTTCCCGGGTTCGGCTTGCTCACTGCGGCGTCTGTACTGGTGGCAACAGATGGGTGTGCCGTGCTGGAGACCGGCAAGCAAAGAGCAGCTCACGCTGGCATTGCTCCAGCGCCGTTTCAGTCGGGCACGAGTGTCCATGGCCGAGGGCGCATTTCAAAGACAGGGAATGCTCACCTGAGGCGTTCGGCGTGTCTTGCGGCCTGGAGTGTCACGCGAAACAAAGGGCATCTGGGTGACTTCTATTGTCGTTTACGAGCCCATGGAAAGCCTGCCGAGGTGGCGTTGATCGCGCTTGGTCACTAAATTGTTGCGGACAGGATTGGTCGTCGTGAGATCAGGGCAGCCATTGGGCGAAACAGACGTGAAACCAGCGTAGCACCACGTGTGGCGTGATCCGGCGAACGGGCGACCACTGTAGACAACGTCCAAAAACTACGCTATCTATTCGCGGTAAGTCGTCCCGATGAAACTCTATTTATCGAGATTCTCATTTTGAGAGATGTTCTTTTACGCCACCTTCTGTGCTAAAAGCCTATCCGGAAGGTTCTCGGAGTCGGGCGACCGGTGCAAGTTTGCGCCAGATGATGAGGCACGCAGTCAACTCGACACACCCTAGAGACAGGTCTTGACGCTTCTCCCAGCGAGTCTGGATCCGGCGGAAGCAATTGAACCACCTGTGGCCCACCGAGGGCGACCCACCGCCGGGCTGGGTGGCGTTCCGGATCGCTAGGGGCAGGAAGGGGCTGTTCTTCCGTCGCTTTCTTGGGGATATGCGCGACCAGGCCTTCATCCACGGCCAGTTGACGACACGCGGGCGTGTCGTACCCACGATCGAACAGCGACAACGACGGCATCCAAGACATCCATGAGCATCTTGCTGTCATAGCGATTTGCCCCACACCGCACCACCGAGAGCGGAAGGCCTTTGGCATCGGTGAGCAGCGTGCGTTGACCTCCGGCTTTCCCTCGGTCGGTGGGGTTGCTGCCCGTGGCTTCCGGCGCACCAGCGCCCTCCTTTTCCCCAGGGGGGCTTTCACCATGCTTGCGTCGGCGGCTTGCCATGCCCAGTTGATCCCGACTGCCTGATCGTACTCTTCGAGCACGATCGCCCACGCCGCACAGAAGCATCCGTGTTCCACCCAGGCACACAACCGCTCGTGGACGGTCGATTTCGGGCCGTATCGGCGGGGCAGTTGGCTCCACTGACGGCCGGTTCGGGCCAGCCAGATCAGTCCGTCGAAGATGGGAGTGGGCGTCCCACGCGGGACGCCTACTCTTATTTCCTGGGCTTGTCGATCACCAGGACAGGGACGAGACGGCTCCAGAGGTCGTCCGAGACCTCCCACAGGGTGTTCTGGTGACTGATCTGGTCTTGATGGCGTTGAGTCGTCGTCACTTGACTTGGTTGCTCCACTCACGAATTCTGTCCTCAACAGAATGCAGTAGACTGAGCGCGATGACAGGCGAGGTGTTGCCTCGAGCGCTGGCGATCTTGCAGCGCATCTGGGGGTACAACCAGTTTCGGGGCGTTCAGGCACGAATCGTGCAGACGGTGGCTGAGGGCGGTCATGCCCTCGTTCTCATGCCGACTGGTGGTGGCAAAAGCCTGTGCTACCAGTTGCCCAGTCTGTTACGGCCCGGCGTCGGCGTCGTCGTCTCCCCCCTGATTGCGTTGATGAAAGATCAGGTCGATACGCTCCGGCAGTTGGGCGTGCGCGCCGCTTACCTGAATTCGACCCTCTCGGCCTCCGCCGCTCGCGCCGTTGAACACGCTGTCCTGACCGGCGGCCTGGACTTGCTCTACGTCGCTCCTGAGCGCCTCCTGCTGCCCCGGACGCTGGACTTGCTCCACCAGGCGCAGATTGCCCTCTTCGCGATTGACGAAGCGCACTGCGTGTCTCAATGGGGCCATGACTTCCGCCCGGAATACCAACAACTTAGCGTGCTTGAACAGCACTTTCCCCAGGTGCCCCGCCTAGCCTTGACTGCGACCGCCGATGACCGCACACGCGCAGATATCCGCCGCGTCTTGGGTTTGACCAACGCGCCGGAATTCATCTCCAGCTTCGACCGCCCGAATATCCAGTACCGGATCGCCAACAAAGAAAAACCCCGAGACCAACTCCTGGAGTTTATTCAGACGGAACACCCCGGGGATGCCGGCGTCGTGTACTGCCTGTCGCGGCGGAGCGTTGAGGAGACGGCGGCTTGGCTTCAGGAGCACGGCCTTCCCGTGGTGGCCTACCACGCGGGCTTGGCTCCGCAGGAGCGCAACCGGGCGCAGGAGCGCTTTCTGAACGAGGAGGGCGTGATCGTAGTGGCGACCGTGGCGTTCGGCATGGGTATCGACAAGCCCAACGTGCGCTTTGTCGCTCACCTCGACCTGCCAAAAAGTCTGGAGGGCTACTATCAGGAAACGGGGCGGGCGGGCCGCGATGGTTTGCCCAGTACCGCCTGGATGGTGTACGGCCTGAGCGACGTGGTGAACGTGCGCCGGATGCTTGCGGACAGCGACGCCCCAGAAGATGTCAAGCGGATTGAGTCCGGCAAGCTGGACGCCCTGCTGACGTACTGCGAGACGGCGTCGTGCCGTCGTCAGGTGTTATTGGGGTATTTCGGGGAACCGTACGCCGCCGCCTGTGGAAATTGCGACGTGTGCCTGAACCCGCCGAGTGTCCGGGACATGACGCGAGAAGCGCAGATGGCTCTGTCTGCAGCCATTCGCACCGGCAACCGGTTCGGTGCGGCCTACCTGACCGATATTTTGCTGGGCAAGGACAATGATAAGAACAGACGGCACCGTACCCTACCGACCTACGGGATTGGGAAGGAGCATGACGGCAAGGTCTGGCGGAGTGTGTTGCGGCAGCTGGTGAGTTTGGGGTACCTCACGGCGGGGCCGTATCACGGCTTGACCGTCACGCCACAGGCGAAAACGGTTCTCAAGGGTCAGACGCCGTTGCTGCTCCGGGAGGACACCTTGTTGCCTCGGCAAGCGAAGCGCACTCGGGAGAAGGCTCAGGCGAGTCGCGTGGCGATCGGTGCGCATGACAAACCCCTGTTCCTCGCCTTGCGCGCCTGGCGGGCTGAGCGAGCGGCGCAATTGAAGGTGCCGCCGTACGTGATTTTCAGTGACGCGACCTTGAAGGCGATTGCTGAAGTGCGGCCGGGGAGCTTGAAGACGTTGGGCACGGTGAGTGGGATTGGGGAGCGGCGGCTCGCGGAGTACGGTTCGGAGGTACTGCGGTTGGTACGACTGGGAGTGCACGGGGAGCAGGCCCGCCCTCGGGGCACCGTCCAGGCGCACGAGCTGGGTCTTGTGCCGGAAGTACCCTGGGCGTCTGTGGGGTCTCCCGCAAGGTCGCTGACGCCTCCGATGGGGATGGAGCACCCCAGCCCGACGCTTGCCGTACGTGGTTCAGGAATGCTGGCAGCCCCATCCTCTGCGGTGACGGCTGTGCTTCCAGAACTGCCCAGGCCACTGGAGGTCGTGGCAGGTTCAGGCTCAGCGGTGACGCGCGACGTGCCGGAGAAGCCTGTTCTTACGCCGGATGCGGCGGTAACCGTGGCGTTGGGGGAGACCAGGCGGGCCTTAGCGCGGGAGACTGGGTATGCGGCGTACTTGATTTTCCCGAACGCGACCTTGACGGCGTTGGCGACACGTCAGCCACGGACGATGGCGGAGTTGGTGGGCTTGCCCGGTTTGGGGCCGAAGCGGATTGAAGCGTACGGCGATCGGATTCTGGATGCGATCGCGAGCGCACTGGCCGCAGAACCGCACGCCCCAAGAGAAGGGGAACAAGCCGTCCAAGACCCTCGACTTCCAGAGACAACTGGACTTCAGAACGTCGCGACGCTCCTCGAACGGGTGGCGATGGAACTCCGAAGTGGCCGCGCTCAATTTGCCCCCCTCTCCCTGGAGACGGTCTGGCACGAAGTGTTCCCCAAGGGCACGGCCACTGACTTTGATGGGTACCAGGCTCAGGACAAGGACGGCGTCACGACCCTCGTGCTTCGCTTGAAGCGGGAGAAGTGAGTCGAGTTGCGGTGCTGGGGCGCACTCAAGGGTTCGAGGGTGGCGTTGAGCTTCAGCACGCTGACCCACTCGGCGCCCGGCAAGAGGGGCTTGGGGACCACTTGCAACACTTGGGCCAGATGGTCTTCGCTCAGCTGCTGCAGGCAGTGCAGCAGCGCCAACAGACGCCCGGCTGCTCCCGGTAACAACAACGCTCGCCACTGGTCCGCCCGCCAGTGCGGATCGTGCAGCATCACCCCGATGTACTGAACGGCGACGTCCAAGGTCTCGGGGTGGATCTGGACGTCCGCGCAGCACGGTTCGGGACTGATCACGAGCAGGCGAACCCCCATGCAGCCTTGGTCGCAGAGTTCCAAGACCCGCCGATGTTGGGCTTCTGGAATTAAGCTGTCTCGCAGATCCAGCACCATCAGCAGAGGAATCTCTATGGTGTCGCCTGGGGCGCTGGCCAGCCGATACCTGGACTGTCGGGGAAATTTGAGGGGGATGTAGAGTGCGTCGTGCAACTTGGTTTTGGACTCCAGCATGGGCTCTCCAGTGGTCTGAGAGAAGCAGCGCTGTCTTCCCGTGCCTTCAACATTCAACATAGACGAGATCCGGAGCGGTTGAATCAGGCGTTGATCAAGATCCCTGATCGGGCCATTTCGCATGACCCTCCTAGTCGTCCGTTGACTGCGTCCGGCACATAAGTCGGAGACGGTGTTCATCACTGAGGTCAACTCATCCGAGCTGCAGAAAACAACGTGTTTCTGGCGGCGGTGGAGCACCTCAACGGACGACCAGGAGGGTCATCCTAGGGGGTTTCAAAGAACTTCAAAACAGCGGCCCAGTATGCTTCAGTCACCGCCACCTCCGTCGTTTTCGCGGGGTTGAGGTTCACAACTCCACGGAGGCCGAAACCCGGCGGCACAAACAGGGTTCTGCGGGAAGCGCCGACAGCACAGAACACCTCCTGAGCGGCCTGAATCTCAAACGGGTCATTGCTGCTGGTAACGAAGACAGGCACCCGCACCTGCCGCGCCACAGCCAGCATATCGATCTCGACCAGGTCGCTCTGGACAGGACTAAAGGCGAGAAGCCCCGCAAGATCGGGTTGCCGGAGGGCAAACGGGAATAACAACGTCCCGCTGCTCCCGCTGCCCATCGCGAAAAGCCGCGTCCTCGGGTGCTGGCGCCTGAGCCAGGTCAACGCCAAGTCCAAGTCTGTGAGGGCATCTGCCTCACTGAGAACCCGGTTCCCCAAGTGCTGAACTGTCCGGTTGCGGTACCCATCATATTCCCCCCCGAAGCGCTGATCGAGTGCGAGTGAGGCATACCCCTCAAGCGTCAGGCGGTGGGCAATGGCATCGAATTCATGCAGGTTTTGGCCAGCGGCGTGCAGGAGAAGCACCGCCCCCTTGGGCTGCGCCGGGGTGGTGTACTCGCCGTATAGGGTCAGGCCGTCGGAAGCGCGGAGTTGGATGGGCGCAGCTTGGGAGGCACTCAGAGACAGGAACAGTAGGAACAGCAGCGAGCTCATACTCCCTCCAGGAGCGGCGAGGCTGAAACCGCATCCTGGATGATACTTGAGAAGCGGTGGCGGCCGGGTTCAAAGTGTTTCTTTGAAGTTAAGTTTTGATGCTCGAACATCTTCAACGTCCTGCCTGGGTGGCGCCCACTCTTCGGGATCTAGGGCTTGTCCTAGCTCGGAGGTTGATGGGAGGTCGTGCTGTTCAGGGCGAGACGTACCTTGACGTCTTGAAGTTCAGCGAGCACTTTGGCCAGCTGAGCTTCCAGTTTTTCGCAGTTCGGGCAGGTGTCCTCGGAGATACCTCTACTCTACCTGCTCAGCCAAGTCCAAGTCCCCACTGAGTAGTCACAAAATTTCTTCTCTCTCCTCGGCTCTTCTTTACACACCGGACTTGTTTTTGACATAGCCCCGAATTAACCTGACAAGACCTTCATAACACCACATTCGGCTCACTTGCATCAAAAGCGAGCGCCGTGTTGCAATTGCAACACGGTTAAGGAGTAAGCATTCCGGGAAAAACAGCACCCCGGCTGGATGCAAATCCAGCCGGGGCAACTTTTGACATCCTGGAGGGCAGATCAACTCCCCAGTCGATCCACCGCCGCCCCCTCACTCGAAACGATCTGTTCCCCAGAGCGAGTTGACATTCGTCTTCTTTTCCCGACTAGTGATCGGCTGTTGACGGCGTCCGGTAGACGAGTTGGAGACTGGGTTCATCACTGAGGTCAACTCATTCAAGCTGCAAAAAACAAGGTGTTTCTGGCGGTGGTGGAGCAACTCAACGGACGACCAAGGGTGAGAGTCCGTTGACTGAGCTTAATGAACGAGCCAGAGGCCGTGTTCATCGCTGGGGTCGATTGACCTAAGCTGCGAAAAACGACGTGTTTGGAAGCACCAAGGCAAGTCAACGGACTCCCAACCGATCCGTCACCACCATACACACGGAATAAGCCGGCGGCCCAAACCGATTGATTGGGAGCAAGGCGCTTGCGCGACAGACCATACTTCTGGCTATGATGCCTGTCCCGTTTTCCACCCTGCCCCTCAGCCCCCGCTTGCTGGCCAACCTTGACACCCTGGAGTACCACCACATGACGCCGATTCAGGCCCAGAGCTTGCCGCCTGTGCTGGCGGGCCGCGACCTGATCGCGCAGGCCAAAACGGGCAGTGGCAAAACAGCGGCGTTCGGCATCGGCCTGCTGCACCGCCTGAATCCGGCGTGGCTGGCTGTGCAGGGCCTGGTGCTGTGTCCGACCCGCGAATTGGCCGATCAGGTTGCCAACGAGATCAGGCGTCTGGCACGCGGCGAAGGCAACATCAAAGTGCTGACGCTGACCGGCGGCGTGTCGCGGCGACCACAGACCATTTCACTTGAACACGGCGCACATATCGTGGTGGGCACGCCGGGCCGCGTCCGCGATCATCTGGAGCGCGGCACACTTGATCTGGCGCAGCTGCAAACGCTGGTGCTGGATGAAGCCGACAGAATGACCGACATGGGCTTTTATGAGGAGATTGCGGGCATTGTCGCTGCCTGCCCCCAGCCGCGTCAGACCTTGCTGTTCTCGGCCACCTACCCGGACGATATTCGCCGCGCCACCGCCGCCTTCCTGAACTCTCCGGTAGAAGTGACCGTAGAAGTGCAGCATACGGCGGATCAGATCAAGCAGCGGTTTTATGAGGTAGAGGCGGAGGAGCGTGACGCCGCCGTGGGCCATCTGCTCAAGCACTTTAGGCCCGTGTCGGCGCTGGCTTTTTGCAACACCAAGGTGCATTGCCGCGCACTGGCAGAGGAACTGCGTGCCCAAGGCTTTTCGGCGCTGGCCCTGCACGGCGACCTTGAGCAGCGTGAGCGCGACGAAATTCTGGTGCTGTTTTCTAACCGCAGTTGCTCGGTGCTGGTGGCAACGGACGTGGCTGCACGCGGGCTGGACATCGCCGGGCTGGGGGCGGTGATCGTGGCCGACGTCTCGCGGGAGACGGAAGTGCATATTCACCGGGTGGGCCGCACCGGACGGGCTGGAGAAACGGGATTAGCCCTGACGCTGTGTACGCCCTACGAAAAAAAGTGGGTGCGCCTGATCGAGGACTACCAGCAAACGCCCGTGCAGTGGTATCCGCTGAGCGAACTGGGCACCGACCACGCCGGAGCCGCGCCTGCACCAATGGTCACGCTGTGCATCATGGGCGGCAAAAAAGACAAACTGCGCCCCGGCGACGTGCTGGGCGCACTGACGGGCGACGGCGGCCTCAGCAAGGAGCAGGTGGGCAAAATCAATGTGTTCGAGTTCATGACCTATGTGGCGATTGACCGTCAGGTGGCCGACCACGCCTTTGGGCGCTTGAGCGCGGGCAAACAACTGGGGCAGGGCGTCGGCACCATCAAGGGCCGCAGCTTCAGAATGCGCTTTGTGGAGGCCTGACACGGCCTGCGTGGGATGCCCGTGCCGAGTCGGGCCTGCTGATCAATACGGGCCTCTGCATACTGCCTTCCCAACACGGGCATCTGAACACTGAATCAGGCGTCTGACACGACCTTCCTGACCCTTACCCGCGTGATTTTGAGGCCCTGTACTTCCTCTGCCGTCAGGTCGTGGCCCTGTACATGAACGGTGGTGCCGACGGCGGGCACAGTGCCGTGGTCGGCCAGCAGCAGGCCCGCCACCGTATTCACGTCCTCGCTGCGCAACGTCAGGCCGTGTTCGTTCAGTTCGCTCAATGTCACTTCGCCGTCCAGCGTCCACGACCCGTCAGAGTTGGCCTGCACCCCGTGGGACGCCCCCACGTCTTCCTCTTCCATCACGTCTTCGATCAGGTCGTCCATGGTGACGAAGCCGAGGGTGCCGCCAAATTCATCGACCACGAGGGCCGCGTGAATGCGTTCGCGCTTGAACTGGGCCAGCAGGTCTTCAGCGGTGGCTGTCGCGGCCACATGGGGCAAGGGACGCACCAAACGCCCCAGGTGGGCCGAGCGCCCGGACGCCCGTGCCCGGATAAAGTCCTTGACATGTAAGACGCCAATAATTTGATCGAGGCTGTCCTCGAACACCGGATACCGGCTGCGCGGTGAAGCGGCGATCCGGGCCGTGACTTCTGCAGTGCTGGCCTGCACGCTCAGGGCTTCGAGGCGCGGGCGCGTGGTCATCAGATCCTGGGCTGTGCGTTCTTCCAGCGCAAAAATGTTGTGAATCAGGTCGCGCTGCACCTCTCCGATTTGCCCGCTCAGGGCCGTTTCATCGGTGAGGATCGAGAGTTCTTTGCTGGTGTACAGCAAACTGTCTTTGCCGGGGTCTTTGATGCGCAGGAGGCGCATCAGTCCCAGCGCCACGGCGTTCAGCACTGAAATCAGGGGCCGGAAGACCAGGCCAAACATGCGCATCAGGGGGTTGACCTGAAGGCTGACTGCTTCGGGGGTTTGCAGGGCCAGCGCCTTGGGAATCATCTCCCCAAAGACCACATGCATAAAGGTGATCAGGCTCAGGGCCACCACAAATCCGGCGGTATGCGCGGCGGCGTAGGACAGACCCCAGTCTTCAAAGGGGCCGTACAACCACTTTGCAATTTGCGGCTCGCCGTACATGCCCAGTCCAATGCTGGCCAGCGTAATGCCGAGCTGGGCAATGGCGATGTAGCGGTCTTTGCCGGTGGGCCGGTCGAACACGCCCAGCAGCCAGCGGGCCGCGCCGTTACCGCCCTCGGCTAAGGTGTGCAGGCGGCTGCGACGAGACGCGATCAGCGAGAACTCGGCGGCCACGAACAACCCGTTGAGGGTGACCAACGCCAGGATCACGGCCATGGGCGTCAAGACTTCGAGCATCAGCCTTCCTCTTCCGGCAGGGTCAAACTGACTCGGCGCACGGCGCGGCGGTCCATCGCGTCGACCCGGAGGATCAGGTCACCGTGGCCCACCCGCATCTCATCTCCGACCTGCGGCAGTCGGCCCAACTCCTGCCAGACCAGGCCGCTCATGGTATCCACCTCGTCGGTGGGGAGGTCGAGGTCAAGGCGGGCATTGAGAATATCCACCAGGACGTCCCCGCGCACCGTCACGCGGCGGCCCAGCACGCTGATCGGCTCGTCTTCCTGATCGAATTCATCCTGCACTTCTCCAAAGATTTCTTCGAGGGCGTCCTCTAAGGTGACCATTCCGGCCACGTTGCCGTATTCGTCTACGACCACGGCGCTGTGCCGTCCCGCTTCCCGGAGGCGCCGCCACAACTGGGGCACTGGCATGGCGTCCGAAATGATCAGCGGTTCGGTCATGACCTCGGCCACCGGGCGGTGGGGAGTTCGCTCGGCAGCCAGGAACAAGCGGCGCAGATGAACGACGCCGACCACGTCCTCACTGTGCTCGCCCGTCACTGGAAAACGGGAATAGGCGCTTCCGGCCAGCTGTACCAGCGCGTCCTGCACACTGAGGTTGGCCGCAGCAGTGATCAGGCGGGTGCGGGGCGTCATGATCTCGCGCACCACCCGGTCTTCGATATTCAGCACGCCCGCCACCATGTCGCGCTCGGCAGAATCGATCAGGCCGCCTGCTGCACTTTCGCTGTACAGGCCCTGCAGTTCTTCAGGCGAATGCACATGCGAATGGCTGTGGTCGACGTTTAACTTCCAGGCCCGCATCAAGGCAAAGGCCGTGCCGTTAAAGATGAAAATCAGGGGCCGAAACAGCACCAGACTAAACTGCATGGGCACGAGGGTCGCCATTGCCAGCCGTTCGGGATAACGCAGCGCCACTGTTTTGGGCAGCAACTCGCCCAAGATAACTTGGAAAGCGGTGATGAAGACGAGGACAAAAATGGTGGCTGCCACTGCGCCGCCAACAGCCCCTAATACAGGCGTCAGCAGCGGCGTCAGTTGGGACTGACCATAGGCGCCCGCCACCAGACTGCTGAGCGTGATACCGACTTGGCAGGCGGCCACATAGGTATCGAGCCGTTTGGGGTCCTGCAAAATCTTGAGCAGGGTGGCCGCCGAACGGTTGCCCCCTTCTGCACTCTCCTGCACGCGGGAGCGGCGGGAGCCAACTGTAGCGAATTCGGCGGCCACGTAGAGGGCGTTGACCATCACCATCAGCAAGATAAGGAAGAGGGGAACCAAGACCGTCACGCGCCTTCACCCCCACCACGAAAACTCTGGAGAAAGAGGGGCGGAGACGAACTGGGAGGTTCGGCGCTGTCGCAGGCGGGCAACGTCATGGCTGCTCAGTATGGGGCATTGACCGGAGGTCTTGTCTCAATCTCTTTGGGGAGGATCTCCTCTGTTCGATTTATCATGGAATAACATTAGAGGAATCCAAATACGCCAGTTGCCCTCGTCTCGTAACGTCACTGAACTTCCAGACCGCGTAACCCATTTTCTTCCCTACGCACTCTATTTACCAGTCCTACAGGTCTGCTCCGGTACACAGCCCAACAGCTGAGACTGGCAACCGAAACCAGCAGAAGCGGTGCTTGGGCTTGGGCTGAGGCTACCCTTGCCCTTTTCTTGAGTATTAGAACAATTACTCCTGCATAAGTTACAGTGTTCCTATGCATCCAGCCGACGAACATGCCCAAAAATTGACGCTCGCGCTGCGGAAATACGATCTGGATCACCTGATCGCCCTTCTGCCTGATCTTTCTCCGAGTCAGCCAAAGCATGTGCTACGGGCACATCTCAAGTTCGTCTTTGAACAGGCCCAGAAAGACAAACTTGATTTGCTGCACCCCCCCGCCGATTTTCATACCTGGTTGCAGGAACCACTCAGGCGCACCCGCACGCCAGAGAAACAGGCCCAGCCCAATACAGTACATGCGCGCGCCACGCTGCTGACCCGGCTGTACCGCCTACTGCAGGAAGAAGGTTTAATTCAGCAACAACCGCTGTTAGGGCTTCCACGGCCCACCGTTGTACCGACCAAGCGGTTACCGCATCCGGACACCTTGCACCGCCTGCACCTGCAGACTCAGCCTGATCCTGCGCTACACGGAGCACTGATGTTGATTCACCATCTGGCGTTTACCACAGGTGAACTGATAGCACTCCAGTGGGAACACGTCGATTTTCCCCGCAATCAACTGCTGCGCCGCCGAACCGCCTCTCCCCTGCCCGAGCTCGTCCGGCAAGCCCTCGACCGCTTGGCTGAGCCTCAGGGTGGGCCGCTCTACGCCGCCGGAAAAGTCTTTCCCTATGCCAACGATCAAGCGTTTAGACAGGCCTTGTGGCAGGCCAGCAAGGATGCGAATACAGAATTGGTACCACCGGCGACGTTGCGCTTGGCCGGCCTTCATGCCAATGGGCAGCACCTGACGCCTATTCAAGCCGGGTTTATTGACGACCGGGCCTTTGACGATGCTCGCGCCTTGGTGAAAGCCCTGAGTGCAGCAGAGGAATAAACAAAAAGCGAATGAAGGGGAGCGACAGTCGTACATCATTCCTGTTTATCTCTTTGTTATTCCCAGATAAAAAACCAGTCAGGCGGGCATGAACCAGTGCCGCGCCCAAGTGTCGGGAGGGCCAGACACATAGGGGCGCAGATGTACCAATTGGTTGGGCCGCAACTGGGCCGCCAATGGCAGGTCATCCGGATGAATGACAGCGGGTTTATGGTAGCCCCCGATCCGCCCCCGGTCGGCCAGCAACAAAATAGGCTGTCCAGCAGGTGTGACCTGTACCGCGCCTTGCGGGGTCGCCTCACTGATGACTTGCCCACCCGGCACGTCTGGCCCCGACAGCCGAATGCCCATGCGGTCGCCGCTCGCCACCCGGAAGGGGGCGCTGGCGAGGGCGACCAGCGCCTCAAAACTGGCCTGAGGGCCAGGCAACAAGCGCAGCGTGACTTCAGCAAGCAGGGGGGGAAGTGGTGCAAACACGGCGTCGGTCAGATCCGTCAGGGGACGCCCCAAGCTGCCCAAGCCCAACACGTCGCCCGCTTGCAGGGGCCGCCCGATTCGCCCGGTACGGTCTACGCTGCTGCTGCCCAGAAACGGCTGAGTTTCTAGCCCGCCCGCCACCGCGAGGTAACTGCGAGCGCCCTGATCGGTGGGCTTAAAATCCAGCATTTGACCCGCCCGCAACAGAAAAGGGGTCTGGGCTGCCACCGCTTGCCCACCGATTTGCGGGATCATGCCGAGGCCAGCCACCGCCAGTGTCACGTCTTGCAGGGCGGTGAGTTTAGGGCCAAGCAACGTCAGTTCCAGCAGCGGCGTACCAGGCGAGTTTCCAGCCAAGCGGTTGGCAAGGTCAGCCGAGTGCTGATCGAGTGGGCCGCTGCGGGCCAGGCCGTAGTGCGCCTGCCGGAACCGCCCCGCGTCGACCAGCATGTCCAGCAAACCGGGTTTGATCACGTGCAGGGCGGGAAATTGGGGAGCGGCAGGCCACAGCGGACGCACGCTGGGCAACGGCGGAGTGTCGCCCGGAGCAGCCACAAAGCGCACCGAATCGCCTGGTGAGATCAGGAACGGCTGCGGGCGGTTGGGGTCATAGATGGTGGTCAGGGCCGTGCCCAGCAGGTGCCAGCCGCCCGGCGAAGGCAGCACGTACACGCAGCTCTGGGCAGCAGCGATGGCTACCGCATTAAACGGCACGGCGGCACGCGGCGTACTGCGGCGGGGCAGGCGCAACCTGGGCGGCAACTCGCCCAGAAACGGAAAGCCGGGCGTAAACCCCACCGCGTACACGTGATAGGCCTGAGCCGAATGCTGACGCACGACTTCAGCAGGACTCAGCCCGGTTTGGGCGGCCACGTCTTCCAGATCCTCGCCGTCGTAGCGCACGGGAATGTCTATGCGGCGGCCTGCTGCACCGGCAGCAAGCTCCTGCTCCGGCACGGCCCTCAGGTGTTCGGTGACCCAGCCGCGCACCCTACCGCGGTGAAGTACGGCAGCGTCAAACTCGATGTACAAGTTCACGTACCCCGGATACAGGTCGGTGACGCCGTTCAGCAAATCTCCCTGCAAGCGGCGGTGCAGGGCATGCAGGCGGATATTTTGCTGTCTGTCCAGCTCGGTACAGAATTGAACATACAGGCCTTCTAGCCGCTGCATCACCCTCAGCCTCCCAGCGAACTGCGGCTCATGCCTGCGCTTCCGGCACGGCAAAGGCCCGCACCGCAATGCCTTCTTCTTCCAGTGCAGTCCGGACGGCTCTAGCAATCTGCACGGCTGCCGGGTTGTCGCCGTGAATGCACAGGCTGTCGGCCCTAAACTCAAAAAATCCGCCGTCCAGCGCCTCTATTCGGCCTTCCCTGACCATCATCACGGCGCGGCGGGCGGCCTCCTGCGGGTCATGAATGCTGGAACCCGGCAGAGCGCGCGGCGCGAGGCGGCCGTCTTGCAGGTAGGCGCGTTCGGGAAAGGTTTCCAGTACTACGGGCAGGCCCAGGACGCGGGCTTCGGTTTCCAGCAGAGTGGCGGGCAGCACCAGCAGCGGCAGCGTGGGGTCGGTGTCACGGGTGGCCTGAGCAATCGCCGCTGCTGTGGGGGCATGTGTCCAGGCGCGGGTCGAGAGTGCGCCGTGAGCTTTGACGTGGCGGAGCGGTACGCCTGCTGCCCGGCACATGCCGCCCAACGCTGAAATCTGGTACAGCACGTCCGCGTACACCTGATCTGGAGTGGCCTCCAGCACACGCCGCCCGAAACCCGGCAGGTCGGGATACCCCGGATGTGCGCCTATGCCGAGGCCATAGCGCCCCGCCCGCGCAATCGCCGCCTGCATGGTCAGCGGGTCTCCGGCATGAAAGCCGCAGGCGATATTGACGCTGCTGAGGAAGGGAAACAGCGCCTCGTCGTCGCCCAGTTGCCACGCGCCAAACGATTCGCCTGCGTCGGCGTTCAGATCAATGCTCCGGCTCATCCGGCTCAAGATACCCCCTTGGCCGCCCTGAGCAGACCTTTCCTGAGCAAACGTTCATCCCCACCATGATCGGCCCCACTACTCTGGGGACGCTGACCGCTCTGGCTCCGGCCCAAACAGCGGTTTTTCAGAGGAGCCTCTATGACCCACACCGATTTAAACGGCCCGAATTCGGGCGGCGGTTGCCCGTTTCATCAAGGCTCGTCGCCTGCGTTGACCAACAAAGCCCCTGCCCCAGCAGCCGAGATTCAAATAGACGAAGGTGGCGTATACCGCGTGCAGGGCTTCCTGGCGGCGCGGGAAGTATTGCGGGCGGAGGGCGTGCGGCAGGCTGGCTTCATGGCCGAAACGGTCAGGGACACCGGGCTTCTTAAGAACCAGCCCGTGCTGTTTGCCGAGGGCGAGGAGCATCACGCGATGCGCCGCGATACGGCCCGCTACTTTACGCCCACGCAGGTGGCCGAGTACCAGCCGATGATCGCGCGGCAGGCCGACGCCCTGATGGCAGAACTGGCCCGTGCTGGCGAGCTGAATCTGGACGACCTGAGTCTGAAATTGGCCGTGCAGGTGGCTGCCCGCGTGGTGGGCCTGACCAGCAGCCGCGCGCCCGGCCTGGAGCGCCGCGTCATGGCCTTTGTGGAGGGCGGCGGCGACAGCGAACCGGGCAAAGCGCAGGAGCGGGGCCGCATCCAGGGGCTGAAACAGCAGGCCAACATGGCCCTGTTTTTCTTGCTGGACGTCAAGCCCGCAATTCGGGCCCGTCGCAAAGAGCGCCAGGACGACCTGATCAGTCACCTACTTGACCGCGATTACAACGACCTCGATATTCTGACCGAATGCCTGACCTACGGCACGGCGGGCATGGTCACGACCCGCGAATTTATCAGCGTAGCGGCGTGGCACCTGCTGCAAGATGAGGTCTTGCGGGCCGACTATGTTCACGGCACCGAGAAGGAACGGCACGCCATTTTGCACGAAATCCTGCGGCTGGAACCGGTGGTCAGCACCCTCTACCGCCGCGCCGAAACCGACCTGATGGTGGGTGAACAGGCCGTACCCAGAGGCAGCCTGCTGGCCCTGAACGTGCAGACCGCCAACCTCGACGCGGGCGTGATCGGAGACGCGCCGGAAACGCTGTGTCCAGGCCGCACCCTGCCACGCGGCGTGCAGGCGCAGGGCCTGGCCTTTGGCGACGGCCACCACCGCTGCCCCGGCGCGTTTCTGGCGATCAAGGAAAGCGACGTGTTCCTGCGCCGCCTGCTGATCTGGAAAGATCTCCGGATCGTTGCGCCGCCCACCGTCAAGGTCAACGAGGTGGTGAAGGGCTACGAAATTCGCGGCTTACGGGTGAGCCTGGGAAGGTAAAGCCTCAGACGCTCGGCACGGGTTCCGGCTCGCTGGCCGCGTAGCCCCGCGCCTGAAGGTCATACAGCGCCGCGTACTTGCCGCCCAGCGCCAATAATTCCTCGTGGCTGCCTGATTCGACGATCACGCCTCCTTCCAGCACGATGATTTTATCGGCCAGACGCACGGTGGAAAAGCGGTGGGAAATCAGCAGGGTGATGCGGTCTCCAGCCTCGGCCCGCAGCGCCTCGATGGTTTCAAATTCAGCGCGGGCATCTAAGGCGGCGGTGGGTTCATCGAAGACCAGCACGGACGCGGCCCGGAAATACAGCCGTGCCAGTGCCAGCCGTTGCCACTGCCCGCCCGACAGTTGCCGCCCGCCCTGGAACAGCCGTCCCAGCGGCGTGTCCAGCCCTTGCGGCAGCGTGTCGACGTAGCCCGCCCCCGCCTGCTCCACCGCCCGTTCAACCCCGGCGGCGTCCCCCAGGCGGCTCACTTCGGCAATCGCCACGTTTTCGCGGGCACTCATCTGGTACTGCCCAAAATCCTGAAAAATAATGCTCATCTGCTGCTGCACGCTGCGCGGCGAAAAGCGGGCGGCGTCCTGGCCGTTGAGGAGAATGCGGCCCCCGGACGGCTCGAACAGGCGCGTGAGCAGCTTGACCAGCGTGGTCTTCCCTGCCCCGTTTTCGCCCACCAAGGCCAGCGCCTCGCCGCGCCGCACGGTAAAGTTCACGCCGCGCAGCACGTCGCGGTCGGTGAGTGGGTAGCGGAAGCCCACCTCCTGAAACTCGATGGTGTCGATGTCGCCCTGCCAGACCTCGCCCGCCGAGAGATCACGGTCTGGAAGTTCCAGAAAATCGAAGAGGTTACGCATGTACAGCAGGTTCTGATAGATGCCGCTGACGCCGTTCAGCAGGCCCGCCACCGTGGACTGCACCTGCGCGATGCCCAGCACGAAAATGCTGAAATCGCCCACCGTGATTTGCCC
This sequence comes from Deinococcus sp. QL22, assembly GCF_023370075.1. Taxonomy (NCBI): domain Bacteria; kingdom Thermotogati; phylum Deinococcota; class Deinococci; order Deinococcales; family Deinococcaceae; genus Deinococcus; species Deinococcus sp. QL22. The sequence continues at coordinate 112,979 of NZ_CP097153.1, read as the reverse complement.
GGCAGCGGCGCGGCGCAGCACCAGCGCACTCGCCAGCCCGATCAGCAGGGCCGACCCCAGCGAGGCGGCAAATCCCCACGCGGAACGGCGGCGTACTAACGTTTCCAGTTGCACACGGAAGCCCAGATAGTACTCACGCCAGCGCCTGAGCAAGTAGGGTTCGAAGCCGAACAGCCTCACTTCTTTGACCAGGGTATCGGAGGTCAGCAGGCTGCCGAGGTAATTTTGCACGCGGGCGTCGTGGGTCTGGCGGCGCAGCATCTGATAACCCGCCACGCCGAATCGGTTACTGATAATCACGCCGGGTAGGCTCGCCAGCAGCACCAGCGGGAGCACCCACAGCCCCAGACTCGCCAGCAGCGCCCCCACCGACGCCAGCGTCACGGCGGCTCCAGCGAGGCCCACCAACTGGGTCGCTACCCCCAGCGGGCGCGAGCCAACTTCACGGTACGCCTGCTGCAACTTGTCGTAGGTCTCGGCGTTCTCGAAGGCTTCCACGCTCAGGCCCGCCGCTTTGTCCAGAATCTGACGGCTCACCGCATGTTGCAGGCTGTCGCCCAGGAGTTGCTGAGAGGCGTTTTGCACGGTAGACAGCAGGCTGCCGAGCACCACCAGGCCCACCTGCACCGCCAGCAGCGTCAGCAGGGCTTGAAAGGTCACGCCGCCGCCTGAAGCCTGCGCGACTTCATCGAGCAGCAGTTTGCCGATATACAGGTTGGCGGCAGGCAGCACACTGCTGAGTAAGGTGGTCAGCGCAAAAATGGTGCTGTGGCGCGGGCTGGCCTGCCACACCAGGCGCAGGGTATGCAGCAGGTCGGCGGTGCGTTTACTGAGTGCCACTGCTTCCCCGGAAGGCGGCGCAGGGGGCGGGCGGAAATCGAAACGGGGCGGGGCAGTCATCTGGGGCGAGTGTGGCGCTTGGGTGGGGGTGGGGATAGTGGGGTGGTCTTCAGTTGGGGCGGCGAAGGCGCTTACCGCAGTAGGGCTGCACGTTCGCCGTCGGGGAAGGCGTAATGCAGGCGCATCAGCAGGTCTTGCGGGTGGTTGCCGAATTTGCGCCCAAACAGGTTCATGCCGCCCAAGTTCTGTGCGTCCGGTTTCACGCCTAGCCGAACCGTCAGGTGGGTGCGGCCCGGTACCTCGATCTGTCTCACCACCACGCCCGAAAGCGGCTGCCCATCTATAAAGCTGCCTTCCGAGCTGACCGTCCATTTTTTCAGTTGCCCGTGCGTGGTCTGGTCTACGTCCCACCAGGGCGGCATAAAGCGGGCGGGCACGCCGCCAAAATCGGCGGGGCTGGTAAAGGTGCCGACTTCCACGTCGTTGATCCAGAGCGTGATGTCCGAAGGCCAGTCGAGGTCGTAGTTGGGCGCTTCCGAACACAGCTCGGCAGAAAATTCCACGCGGGTGAGGCGGCTTCCGAACGGCACATTATTGGGGAAGGCGTATTCTACGAAACCTCTTTTGAACCACAGAATCTGAGCAAACACGTGATCCGGCTCAAAAAAGCTGCGCGGGTCGTCAATCATGCCGATATAGCGCGTATCAGAGGCAATACCGCAGGTCGCCACCGCTTCCAGATGGCGGTAGTTGCCGATGGGCATCCGGATTTCCACCATATCTTCGGCGGCGGCGGCCTCTACCGCCACTCCCGGCAGGCGAACCAGCACCTCATCGTAGCGTTTGGACACCAGCTTCTGCGTGCCGTGCGATCCCGGCACATACTCTACTTGCAGCAGCCCAGCCTCTACCAACTGCTTGATATTCAGGCTGACCGTGGAATGCGGCAAATCCAGCGCCGCCGTCAGTTCGGCCACGTTCATCACGTTATGGGAGAGCAGGCTCAGGATCATCACCCGCGTTTCTGAACTCAGTACCCGGAACAGCCTTGTGGCCGATTCGGACTCCACCTCCAACACACGTTTTCCAGAGACAGCCATACCACTCCTTCGTTTACATCCATTTCTCTAGACAGTTTGACCCAAAGAGCATAACAGAAATATAGCGTGCTGGCGGGTCTAGAGGAGCGTCATCTGGATCATGCGCGTTATTTACATCCGGTTCAATTGACTTATACCAGAGGGAAGAGTACGCTTCAGAAGTCCAAATTGGCTTTCGCAAATTTCGGGACTTTCAGAATGTGCTAACATTCTGGCCGTCCAGCCTTTCACCCTGTCCTGGGTTCTGGAGGTCTATGCACCCATCGTTTCATCCTCGGCCCATGCTCGAACGTGCCCACTGGCACAGCCTGAATGGGGTCTGGCAATTTGCATTCGACGACGGCGGGCAGTGGCAGACGCCCCAGCAAGTCACTTTCGACCAGACCATTCAGGTGCCCTTCCCTCCTGAAAGCTCCGCCAGCGGCATTCATGATCCCAGCTTTCACCACACCCTCTGGTACCGCCTGAACGTCACGCCTGAGCTTCCGGCGGGTGTAGACGCGGCCAGCCAGCGCCTGTGGCTGCACTTTGGCGCGGTGGATTATCAGGCGGCGGTGTGGGTCAACGGGCAATTGGTCGCCACGCACGAGGGCGGGCACACGCCGTTCAGCGCCGATCTGACGGGCGTATGGGTGCCCGGCCAACCCGCCGAGATCGTGGTGCGGGCCATCGACGACCCCCAAGACCTCGCCAAGCCGCGCGGCAAGCAGGACTGGGAAGCCGAACCGCACGAGATCTGGTATCCGCGCACCAGCGGTATCTGGCAGACCGTCTGGCTGGAATTCCGGCCCCAGACGTCGGTGTCTTCGCTGGTCTGGACGAGCAACGTCGAACGCTGGGAAGTGGCGCTGCAAGCCCGTATTCAGGGGCCGATCACGGCCGAGACGCGGCTACGGGTACGCCTGGAAGTAGACGGGAAAGTCATCGCCAACGACGACTACGAAGTGCTACACGCCGACGTGTCGCGCACGCTGACGCTGCGGGATTTCGGTATTGATGCCGCACGCCGCTTCCTGCTGTGGACGCCGGAACATCCTCAGTTGATCGGGGCCACGCTGGAAGTCGTGCAGAACGGCGAAGTGGTAGACCGTGTGCAGAGCTATACGGCGATGCGCTCGGTGGCGGTGGACGCCCAACACTTCCTGCTGAACGGGCGGCCTTACCCCCTGAAGATGGTGCTGGATCAGGGCTACTGGCCCGAAGGCCTGATGAGCGCCACCGACGAGCAACTGCGCCGCGACGTGGAACTGACGCGGCTGCTGGGGTTCAACGGCGCACGCAAGCATCAGAAAATAGAAGACCCGCGCTACCTGTACTGGTGCGACGTACTGGGCCTGCTGGTCTGGGAAGAACTGCCCAGCGCCTACATTTTTACTGCTGAGGCCTCCCGCCGCCTGACGCAGGAATGGGTGGAAGCCATCGAGCGAGACCGCTCTCACCCCTGCATCGTGGCCTGGGTTCCGTTCAACGAATCGTGGGGCGTGCCCGACTTGCCCCTCGTACCGGCCCAGCGCGACCTCGTGCGGGCGCTGTACCACCTGACCAAAGCGCTGGATCCGACCCGCCCGGTCATCGGCAACGACGGCTGGGAATACGTGGTCACGGACATTCTGAATATTCACGATTACTCGCACGTGCCTCAGAAACTGCTGAACCGGTACGGAACGCCCGAAGCCCTGCAGGCCAGCCTGAATCAGGTGCGGCCGCACAAGCGCCTGATCGCGCTGGACGACACCCGGATCAAGGCTCCGGCCATGCTGACCGAGTTTGGCGGCATCGCCTTTACGCGGGAGGACGACGACCTCGGCTGGGGGTACAACCGCAAAACCGACGCACAGAGTTTTCTGAACGAGTACACGGGCCTGCTGGCTGCCGTTCACGAATGCACCGGACTGGTGGGCTTTTGCTACACCCAACTGACCGACACCTTTCAGGAAAAAAACGGCCTGCTCTACGAAGACCGCACGCCCAAAGCCGATATGCGGGTGCTGGCCGCTGCCAATCGGGGCGAGCGCAGCGCCTTGGACGTGGAGAAAGAAGGGCAGCTGGACGATATGGGCTACGACTCCGTATGGCGCAAGAAACGCCAGCACGCCGAACAGGTTGCGCCTCCGCTTGTCCACTCCTCGGCAGACTGACACCACCCACACCCACTTCCACCGGCACATTTGCCCTGTTCGCTCCCGGCATTCCGCCCCTAATTCCGCGTTTTAAGGAGCACCATGAAGCGTACCCTGATCGGTTTTTCTCTGCTGGCCGCGTCTGATGTTTGTAGGGGTTGGTGAAGGGTAAGTTCAGTGTGATCCACACTGGAGGACAGTATGTCCGTACCCAAGCAGAAATCCACCGCTGAGCTCAAGAACGAAGCGGTCCGGCTGGTTCGCACGACTGGAAAGAGTTGCGCTCAGATTGCCCGCGACCTTGGCGTTCCCTCTCACTACGTCGTCCGGTGGAAGCAACAGCAGGACCACCAGACCGCCGCTGGCCGCCCTGCTTTCACTGGGCGGGGGATCCCGCCCTTTCACCACAGGAGGCTCGTCCTAAAGAACTGGAACGGGAGCTGGAAACTGTACGGCAGGAACGGGATATCTGAAAAAAGCATTCGCCTTCTTCGCCAAGCAGCCCTGATCTTCAACTTTGCGGGTGGTGGTTCGGCGCCAGATATCTGCTGGAGGGCCTCATGATCATTCTTGGACTTGATCCCCACCCAACGACCCATACCGCCGTCGCTCTCGATTCGCGTGGAGTTACGCTTGACAGCCTCAGCGTCAAGAACGACTCCGACGGTCTCCACCAGTTATGTGCTTGGTCTGCTCGTTTTGAACCGCATTGTTGGGCGATTGAGGGCGCAGGCAACCGGGATGTGGCTCCCCTGCTGGCCCTGCTCTTCGCCAGGAATCAGTTGGTGTATCACATTCATCCCAGCCTGACCAGCCAGTACCGAGCGCGTCGGGGGAAGAAGAACGACCTGGTCGATGCCGAGAACGTTGCTCGGGTGCTGCTGGCCAATCCAGAACTTCCGCGCTACCAGCTCAGTACGCAGCGCACCCGCTTGCAAGAGTTGTCCCGCACGCGGGACAAGCTCGCTCAGCAGCGCAAGGCGAATCAAATGATGCTCGAAGCGCTCCCTGACACCACTGCTGCCTCGCTGAGCACCGCCTGAAGGGCGGTGCTGACCTCTCTCGAAGCCGCATTGAAAGAGCTGGAACACGCCATGGCGATCCTGGTCGCTCAGGTCGCCCCCACCCTGTTAACCTTGCAGGGGATCGGCGTGGTGATGGCCGGTACCGTACTGGCCGAAATGGGTGACATCAAGCGGTTTGAGACCGTCCATCACTTTGCAAGTGATTGCGGCGCGGCGCCAGTCGAGCGAGGGAGTGGGAAGAATACGCGCTGGTGCGTGAACGTCGGTGGCAACCGACAGCTCAACAGGGTGCTCCATCTGATGGCCTTGACGCGCCTGCGCTGTGATGAACGAACGAAAACATTCGTGGCCAAGAAGGAACAAGAGGGAAAAACGAAACGCGCGGCACTTCGCGCACTCAAGACCCACTTGGCTCGCGAGTTGTATCGAACCTTGCAGGCCAGCCATGTTGGCGGCCCCATCCCAGCCCCCTCTGAGGATCTTTTTCCCCGTCGACTTGACATACCAGGTTCGGGTACTGAGGGCAATCACATCGAAAAAACTCGTAAAGCTGCCCAATAGAGAGGGAAACGTATGAATTCCGAGCAATAGACGTACAGATTGTGGGGTTGTGACTGTACGGGGATCAGAGGGAACCCATATGAGAAAAACATGTGTATTTATTCACACTTTTGAACTGGACTGGGGGTTGCCAGACTTTATCCTGAATCGTTCCCGCTGGTTCGTTCCCTCATTCCTCACTGTGCTGGATTTGGAGCCGCTATGCCGTATACCCTGCCTCGTCTGCTGATCGGTCTAAGCGTTCCACTCCTGTTGTGGGGCTGCGGTCAGCCCACTAGTCCCAAAGAGCTAGAGTCCTACGACAACGGTCAAAGTTATCCATGGTCGCAGACTGGTGCGCTGGCCCCACAATCGCTTACCCCAGGGATCAATACCTTGCAATACGAGACGGCCACCTTCGCCCGCAATGGTTGGGGGCCGATAGAACGCAACCGCAGCAATGGCGAGCAACAGGCAGGCGATGGGCGGCCCCTCAGCCTAAATGGCCGGGTCTACGCTCAGGGATACGGCGTTCATGCGGGCAGCGAACTGCGCTTCAACCTCAAAGGCACAGATGGCGCACAATGTACGGAATTCACGGCAGACGTAGGCATTGATGACGAAGTGGGAGGCAGGGGCAGCGTTATCTTTAAAGTCCTGCTCGACGGCCAACTCAGATTGCAAACGAGCCCACTGACAGGGAATGATCTCAGCCCGTCGATTGGAATCGACATCAGCGGTGGTCAGGAGTTAACCCTGATCGTGCAGTCATCTGATGACAGCATCGACTATGACCATGCAAATTGGGCTGATCCTAAGATTTACTGCACCTGACTGTTGACCGCCCAAACTCATGGTCTTCCACAAGCTTAGCGCTCGCCTGAATCCTACCTTCTTTTCCGGCAGCTAGGTTAAGGGGCTCAGTACCCGAACCTGGTATGTCAAGTCGGCGGGGAAAAAGATCCTCAGAGGGGGCTGGGATGGGGCCGCCAACATGGCTGGCCTGCAATGTTCGGTATAACTCGCGAGCTAGGTGAGTCTTAAATGCTCGAAGTGCCGCTCGTTTCGTTTTTCCGTCTTGTTCCTTCTTGGCCACGAATGTTTTGGTTCGTTCGTCACAGCGCAGGCGCGTCAAGGCCATCAGATGAAGCACCCTGTTGAGCTGTCGGTTGCCACCGACGTTCACGCACCAACGCGTGTTCTTCCCGCTGCCTCGTTCAACTGGGGCAGCACCGCAATAACTGGCGAAATGATTGACATTCCCAAACTGCTGGATGTCACCGACTTCGGCGAGCACAGTGCCTGCCAGCACGACACCGATCCCCTGCAACGTCAAGAGGGTAGGGGCCACCTGAGCGACCAAGGTTGCCATGACGTGTTCCAGCTCTTTCAACGCTGCTTCGAGCGAGGTCAGCACGGCCTGCAGGGCCGTGCTGAGCGAGGCGGTCGTCGTGTCTGGGAGCGCTTCGAGCATCATCTGGTTGGCCTTGCGCTACTGAGCGAGCTTGTCCCGCGTGCGGGACCATTCCTGCAACCGGGTGCGCTGCGTGCTGAGCTGATAAGGCGGAAGTTCTGGATTGGCCAGCAGCACCCGAGCGACGTTCTCGGCATCAACCAAGTCGTTCTTTTTCTTGCCCCGCCGTGCACGGTACTGACTGGTCAAGCTGGGATGAATGTGATACACCAACTGATTCCTGGCGAAGAGCAGGGCCAGCAGGGGAGCCACATCCCGGTTGCCTGCGCCTTCAATCGCCCAGCAGTGCTCTTCGAACTGCACGGACCACAGCCACAACTGGTGGAGACCATCAAAGTCGTTCTGGACGCTGAGGCTGTCCAGAACGACACCACGCGAATCGAGAGCGACGGCCGTGTGGGTGGATGGGTGGGGATCAAGTCCAAGGATGATCATGGCGTCCTCCAGCAGATTTTGGCGTTTCACCACCACCCGCGCAGGTCTGTTCTGGATGGGGCTCGGAGGCAGCCTGATATCAAGCGAAGAGCCGTGGTGTCGTGCCGTTGAGAAAGAGAACGCGCAATTCGGGTACAAGCGCTCAGCGCAGACACTTTGAGGGCGACGCTCTCTCCTCACCTTATTTTTGACATACAGACAGTTTTAGGGGGCTTGAAAACCCGCGCCCTACACGGCAGAACAGAGCGCGTCTCCTGTTGCCCTGCAATCCCTTGCGCGTTGTGTCGCCGCACACTTCCTGGAGTACCGGAAAAATCAGGTTGAAGTCCTAGCGCTGATCGCCCTCGCCATTCACCCAGACGGGCGCAAAGAGCAGGTGCGCCTACCGGGAGGGGATGAGCGGCTGAGTGCGCTGCAGGGCGCGGTCGGCGGCTGGATCAGCTACTTTCCGGAAGGTTTTCACGGGTTGTGTTGCCTTAACTGGTCTCACGGCAGACTGATGACAGGGGTGGTCTGAGACTCAGACCACCCCTGTCGCGACCGTGAACCACGTCTGGAACGCTTGATTTTGGTTGCTTCTTCGGGTTGTGGCGAGAACGCTGGTGCGGGAATGATGGTGAAGATTGGTGATCCGGGCGTGCAAGCGCAGAAATTCCTGCGCTCGTTTTCTCCTCTTGAAGCCCTGCTGGCTTCGCTCATGACGTCGTGTAGAGCGATGTTCTTGCAAGGTGACGTTGTTGCACCGGGCCGTGGACATCACCTGCTGGTGGTCGACGTCAGCCAAGCTCGGGATCTCCCGGATCAAGGCTCCGTCACTCCTGAGCTGGTCCGTATGAATGACCTCTGGGACGTCATACTCACCCAGGAGTCGGGTCAGGAAGGTCTTCGCAGCTTCCGTGTCCCGATGTCGCTGAAGGAGAATGCCCTGCACGAAACCGTGCTCGTCGACGGCCCGCCATAACCAATGCCGGACGCCGTCAACGCTCGTACAGACCTCATCCAGATGCCAGCGGGAACCCCGGCGGGGTTCCCGCTGGCGCAGGCCTTCTGCGAAGAGCGGGCCGAATTTGATCCACCATTCGCGCAGCGTCTCATGGCTGACCCTGATGCCGCGCCCGTGCAGCAATTCTTGAACAGCTCTGTCGCTGAGCAGGAAGCGGTGGTACAGCAGCATGCTGGATGATGATCACCCTGAAACGGTGTCGGTCGGGCTTGGCATCGGTCACGGATGGTCACCCTACCCCAGTCCGGTTAAGGCAACACAACCCCTTGAAGGCATTGAAGGCACGCCTTCGGGTCGGTTGGCAGCGCGTCCGGTATATCCGGCTGCCAAAACAGCTGCTTCACAGCTACCTTCCATCGTAAACTTCAGCCGAAGTCAATAATGGTACTCCGTTGACTCATGGAACGGGTGCAAGCTAGGGAATGGACACCCAGCAGCTCATTCCTGAACCGTTGGAGCAGTATTGCCAGTTGTTCGACGCGGCGTTTACGCGTCCCACACAGCAAGCCACGTTTCGAACGTATCTGCAAGGTCTACTGTTGGGAACGGAACGTCACAAAACGGCGACGGGACTCGCGAATACTGAACCGGGTCAACCAGGCAGCCGACACAAAGACGCCCAGCGTGTTCAGTGGTTTTTGTCTGAGAGCACCTGGGATCCGGAAGAGTTGAATAACATGCGCTTAGCCCTGCTGCGAACGCTGACCAGCACCGCGCCGTGTGACGGCGCGGTGCTGGTGATTGACGAGACAGGCGACCGGAAATACGGGACGCACACCGCGCATGTGGGTCGGCAGTACTTGGGAAGTTTGGGTCAGGTCGACTCAGGCATCGTGACCGTCCATGTGCTGTATGACACGCCACATGCGTATGTCCCCCTCAAATTTGTGCCGTATATACCAGCGCATCATTTTGAACGCAAGACCAATGATCCGGCATTTAAAACCGAACCCCAACTTGCCATTGACCTGATTGATGCGATCCGGGCCGATTGGCCGTATCGGGCTGTAGTTGCGGATAGCTTCTACGGGCGCAACGAGGTCTTCCAGACCCACTTGATCCGTCAGTTCATTCCCTTCGTGCTGGCCCTGCCCGCATCCCATACGTGGTGGCATACCGCAGACCAGCCGGGGAGTGTTGAGGAACTGGCGCTGCACGCAGCGCCAGAGGCCTGGCAGCCTCTCCTGCGCACGTATGCCGATGGACATCAAGAGGTCAAATGGGTCGCCGAGCTTCAGGGCGGCCCCTTTGGGCCGCTCCAGACCTTTCGGCTGATGGTGGTCACGCCGGATCCGGTGAAGTTGCCGGAAGAGCGCACGGAATACCTGATTTCTAATCTACGTACGGATGACCAAGACACGATGGTGTGGCACGCCAAGACGCCAGCGACGCTGTTGGAGATTGCCTTGCTGTACGCCCGGCGGCCTCGAATTGAACAGGCCTACCGCGAGGTCAAGCAGCATGGAGGCTGGACACACTGTCAGGCACGCTCAGACTTAGCCCTCCGACGCCACTGGAACCTCGTCTGCGTCGCGTTCTGTTTCTTGTATTGGGAAGCGTCACAGCTAATAGATGAAGATCCCACGATAGGGCCGCACGACGATCACCCACCCTCAGCGGCGGCTGTTCAGCCGCCGACTTGGAGTGCCGCTCTACGTCGTGTCCGTTGTTATTTGGAACCCTTTGTCTGGATCTGGCGAGCGTGGCGTGCCTTCACCACAGCTGAGCCACCCAAGATCCTGCTCGCGTTGCTCAGGTCTGTGGCGCAAGGGCAGCCCCTCTCTCTCTACGTTACCTAAATGCCGTCCACAAGGGCATTCTTCTCAAGAGTCAACGGACTACCAATAAGTTGCCAGAACCGTTAACAGACGTTTGAAGAATGACATCGCTGCCGAGGTGTCTCGGTGCCGCTAGAGGAACACGTCAAGTGCAGCTCCGTATTCGTCAATGGTCCACCAGAGCCAGTGAGTGACCCCACCGACGACATGCATGTTGTCCAGATGCCACCGGAAACCCTGGTGGCGCAAGTTCTGGGCGAACTCGCTCCTGAAATTGATGCACCAGGTGCGGATAGATTCGCGGGAAACCTCGATGCCACGCTCGAAGAGCAGTTCTTCTCCGTCCCGATAACTTAAGGTGTACCGATGGGAGAGCCAAACGGCGTGGCCAATGACTAAAAGCGGGAATCGGTACTCTGGAAGCTTTTGGTCGGTCAGCACGGCTTCACCCCACACCGACAACTTGCCAGAACCTCTGATACTCTTACGTTTGTGGCCAGCACAACAGAACCTCAGCAGGTAACCCTATCACGCAAGGCTCGGGAAAAGTAGAGTAAAAGCGCCTGATTCGTCAGCGCCGCATAGGCCGCTGACGGGTGCAATCACCTGTTGTCCACACAAGGAGAGTGCAACATGTTGAGTCAGTCTGGTGCCTTGAAAAATTTGGCAACATTGCTATTCTTAGCACCGCTATTGGCCTCGTGCGGCGGTGAACGCAGCGACTCCACTGCCGATCCTAGCAGCAGTACCCCTGCCGCGCAAAGCAACTCGGCGCAGATACAGGCGGCGGCGTTGGCGGCTACCCTGCGCAGCGGCCCGACCAACTTGTGCCTGGGGGTTGCCAACGGCAGCACCCAGGTGCGCACCCCTACTCAGATTCAGACCTGCGACAGCAGCCCGGGCCAGCAGTGGGAATTCACTGCGGCGCGCGAGTTGCGCACATTTGGCGGTAGCCGCTGCCTGGATGTGCGCGGCGCGAGTACTCAGCCGCAGGCGATCGTGCAGTCCTACTCCTGCAATGGCGGTGCCAATCAGCAGTGGTCCTTCAAACCCGACGGCACGGTCGTGAGCGTTCAATCGGGGCTGTGCCTAACCGTCCTTGGCGGCGGTACAGCACCGGGCACCGGGACCGACACGTGGCCTTGCTCCTCAGGCATTGCCCACCAGAAATGGTCGCTTCAGGGTGTCAACACTGATACGCAGGCACCGGCGCCGCCGAGCGGGTTGAAGGCGTCCGGCTTGAGCTGCAACGCCGTGACCTTGTCGTGGGCGGCTTCATCCGACAACGTTGGCATCGCTTTCTACGACATCTACAACAACGGACAATTGCTGAAAACGGTCGGCGGCTCCACGCTCAGCACCACGCTTGGCTTAAGGGAGGGCAGCCAGGTGGGGCTATACGTCAATGCGCGCGACGCTGCGGGCAACGTGTCGCAGGCCAGCTTGACGCTGCCAGTCTCGGTACCGCCGTGCGTGTTGGACAACCAGGCCCCCACGGTGCCGACCGGCTTGAGAGGCGTGGCCACGGGTACCACGGTGGCGTTGAGTTGGACTGCGTCCACCGACAATTTGGCTGTCGCGGCCTACGATATCTACCGCAACAACAACAAAGTCGGCAGTACGGCTAACCTGCTGTTTACCGACAGCGGTCTGGCCGCCAATACAACCTACCGCTACGCTGTGGCGGCGCGCGACGCTCAAAACAACGTGTCGGCGCTCAGCACAATCACCAGCGTAACAACCGGCAGCTCATGCACCAGCGCGGTGTGCTTGATGGTCGAGGTGGCCAGGGACACAGACCTGCCTTGGGGCATCGCCAGCCTGACCGACGGAAGCATCCTCTACAGCCGCCGCGACGCCAAAGATATTGTGCGGCTCAATCCGACCAATGGCAGCAAGACCATCGTCGGCACGGTGCCGAACGTCGATCTCACTGATGGCGAAGGCGGCCTGCTTGGCCTAGCGGTGTCGCCCAACTTCCCAGGCACCGATCAGTGGCTCTACATCTACCACACCAGTGCAAGCGACAACCGGATCGTTCGCATCAGGTACGTGAACGGCAGTTTAGACACCAACAGCCTACAGGTGCTGATCAAGGGCATTGGACGCAATAAGTTTCACAACGGTGGTCGTTTGAGGTACGGGCCGGACGGCAAGCTCTATGCCACCACAGGCGACGCGCAGAACGCTCAGTTCGCGCAAGACCTGAATAACCTGGCCGGCAAGGTACTGCGGCTCAATCCGGATGGCAGCGTTCCCTCGGATAACCCCTTTGCCAACAGCTATGTCTGGAGCTATGGCCACCGCAACCCGCAGGGCTTGGCCTTCGATTCGAGGGGCCGCCTGTGGGCGCAGGAGTTCGGCAATAGCGCGCAGGACGAGACCAACATGATCAAAAAAGGTGGCAACCACGGCTGGCCCACCTGCGAAGGTACCGTCTCGCAAGGGGGCGAAGGCTGCGCGACGGCAGGCTTTGTCGCACCAAAATATACCTATCCTACCGCTGAGGCCTCGTGCAGCGGCATCGCGATTGTCCGCGATGTGCTTTACGTGGCTTGCCTGCGCGGCAAGCGCGTGTACCGCCATGTCATCAGCGGAGACAGTCTGACCAACACGCAACAACTGTTCTCGGATACCTACGGACGCCTGCGCACCGTCGAACCCACGCTTGACGGCGGCCTGTGGATGAGCACATCCAATACAGGTGACAAGGACAGCATCGCCAGCAACAGCGATGAGCGGATCTTCAAGATCAATCTGGGCAATTGAAGTCGGCAGCCAGGGTTGGCTGACCGCTTTGTCCCAAGCTTGACGTTTCACCTTATGGACGGCGTTGCTGTGGAGGATTCTGGCAGGTTGTGTTGCCTTAACCGGACTGGGGTAGGGTGACCATCCGTGACCGATGCCAAGCCCGACCGACACCGTTTCAGGGTGATCATCCAGCACACAGTTTGGCTCTACCACCGCTTTCCGCTCAGCGACAGAGCTGTTCAAGAATTGCTGCACGGGCGCGGCATCGGGGTCAGTCATGAGACGCTGCGCGAATGGTGGATCAAATTCGGCCCGCTCTTCGCAGAAGGCCTGCGCCAGCGGGAACCCCGGCGGGGTTCCCGCTGGCATCTGGATGAGGTCTGTACGAGCGTTGACGGCGTCCGGCATTGGTTATGGCGGGCCGTCGACGAGCACGGTTTCGTGCAGGGCATTCTCCTTCAGCGACATCGGGACACGGAAGCTGCGAAGACCTTCCTGACCCGACTCCTGGGTGAGTATGACGTCCCAGAGGTCATTCATACGGACCAGCTCAGGAGTGACGGAGCCTTGATCCGGGAGATCCCGAGCTTGGCTGACGTCGACCACCAGCAGGTGATGTCCACGGCCCGGTGCAACAACGTCACCTTGCAAGAACATCGCTCTACACGACGTCATGAGCGAAGCCAGCAGGGCTTCAAGAGGAGAAAACGAGCGCAGGAATTTCTGCGCTTGCACGCCCGGATCACCAATCTTCACCATCATTCCCGCACCAGCGTTCCCGCCACAACCCGAAGAAGCAACCAAAATCAAGCGTTCCAGACGTGGTTCACGGTCGCGACAGGGGTGGTCTGAGTCTCAGACCACCCCTGTCATCAGTCTGCCGTGAGACCAGTTGAGGCAACACAACCGTTGGGCGACGTCGGCGACCTGGAGTTGTGCAGGCCCGTTCTGGTTCCAGACCCACACGTGAGGATTCGAAGCGGTCGCCAGGACATACGGGTGTTGACGCTGTTCCAGGAAAGTGCGGACGTTGGAGGCCGAGTACCCTGCGTCGCCGGTGACCCAGGCAGCGTGCACGCCACCTTCAGCATGGCTTGCGCGAGTTGTGGTGTGGTGGCGGCCGGAACGGTCTCGGGAATCTGAGCTGCGGCACACCGGGTAGGATTGAGGGTCCAGCTCTTGGGCAAAAAGAGCTCGCGGTCGATCAGGGCAGTGCCATGAGGCGTGGCGTAGGCGAGGAAGACCCCGATTTGACAGTGTTCAACTCGCCCCGCAGTGCCGCTGGGCACCGGCGGATTGGGTGCCTTTCGTGAGAAAGCCCGTTTCGTCGAGGATCAGCACGGCTTCGGGGGTCTGAAGGTGCTCAAGGACGTACTCGCAAAGATCGTCACGAACGACCTCCGCATCCCTCTGCGCCGTGGACAACAAGCGTTGGACGCCAAAGGGCGTGCGCTCACCGATCTGCTCCGCAATTTGCCAGCCGTTCTTGCGCTCGACCGGGCTGAGGAGCGCTTGCAGGTCCGCCAGAGCACGCTGGCGTTGTTCGCTGCGGGTGAAACGGGGCGCAATCCGCTGGTGGAGCACGTGGAGGTCAGCCCACCAGTGATGGGGTTGAGCCAGAGGAGAAGAGCTCGACATCCCTCACGCTCTTAATTGCAACTGCAGTACTAAGGAACCCAGAATCTTTGACACAGATTCCGGGTTCTTTTTAGTATTTAGCGTTGCTCCAACATCAACGGCTTAAGCCAATGCTGCTTTCACCGCTTCTTTCAATGTCGTGGTCGGGCGTCCGATCAAGCGGCTCAGGTCGCGGCTCTCGGTGTACAGATCGCCCTGTGCCAGACAAACGTCGGAGTTGGCCAGCATGTCGGCCACCACGCCGGGCAATCCCACACCGCGCAGCATCTGGGCGTAGGTCTCCTGCGGCATGTCTTGGTAGGTCACGGGGCGGCCACTCTGGGCCTGCACTTCGGCGGCCAGTTCGGTCAGCGTGAAGGCCTCGTCTCCGCCCAGTTCGTACACAGCGTTATCGTGGCCCGGTTGGGTCAGCACGGCGGCGGCAGCGGCGGCGTAATCGGCGCGGGCGGCGGCACTCACGCGGCCTTTTCCGGCACTTCCGGCAACGGCTCCGTGTTGCACGGCCTGCGCTGGATTGTAGTTTTCCATGTACCAGCTGTTCCGCAAGAACACGAATGTCAAGCCCGATGCCCGAACCAGTTCTTCGGTGGCTTTGTGGTCGGCAGCCAGAGAGAGTCTGGACGTATCGGCCCGCAAAATGCTGGTGTAGGCCAACAGTTTCACTCCGGCCTGCTTGGCAGCTTCTATGACGTGGCGGTGCTGGCCCACACGGTCGGCAAAGTCGCTGGACGACACCAAGAGCACTTTTTCAACGCCTTCTAGCGCGGTCTTCAGAGTCTCTGGCTGGGTGTAATCCGCCCGGCGCACCTGCACGCCAAGAGCCGAAAGCGAAGCGGCCTTCTGCGGATCGCGCACCAAGGCCACGATGTCCTGAGGGGCAATGCCCTGATCGAGCAGAGCGTAAACGGTCAGTTGACCGAGGTGTCCGGTGGCTCCAGTAGTGGCAATCATAAAAACTCCTGTTGGACCCAATGCAGGGCAGAGAGAGGGCGGCAGAAAGGTGTAGATAAATTACTTACATCTTGCCGAAAAAAAATCAACTGGCTTGCTGATGCACGGCGCGGGTGATGTCGGAGAGCATGACTTCGGCCAACCGGGATTCGAGGGCGGCCTGCGCCTGCCCGTACACTTCCTCTAACGCGCGCTGAATACCTGCTCCCACTGGGCAAGCCAGATTGGGATGTGCGTGTACCTTCAGCACCGAGTCGGGTGCGTTTACGGCGCGGTACACGTCCAGCAGGCTGATCTGGTGGGCGGGCCGGGTCAGCTGTGCCCCCGAAACTCCACGCTGAGTGGTCAGGAGTCCGGCCTTTCGCAACAGCCCCGTAACGCTACGGATCACCACGGGATTGACGCCCACGCTCCCGGCAATTTCGGCTGAAGCCCCCGCCCCAGACGAGGAGTCGAGGAGGGTCAGGATATGGACGGCAATGGAATATTGACTGTTCACTGGGTGGCCCTCCACTTGCCTTGTCACTATTTTACTTACATGTGCCGAGATGTCAAGGGGCTGCCCTGCATAGGCGACAACAGAGCCACAACGGTTCTGAACGGGCGTCGCCAGACACCGCCAATGATCTGTACGGCTGAAGGCCGAGGGAAATTCCGTGTTGACTGCGTCACCCATGCCAGGATTTCCATACTGTTCGTACTCTGGCTTAGCCCACGAAGCTCTTCATCAGCTTGGGGAGAGTGCGGCCCAGGGCCCGCAGGTACACGCTGGCTTTGGCAGCGAAAATCAGCACCGATTCGCGGTAGGTGTGAAAGCTGATTTCCACCGTGTAGCGCGGCGACATCTGCCCGCGTGGCTCGTGGGGCCGCGACAGGTCTTCATTACTCAGGGCGTCCAGCGCTTCAAACATTTCGGTGTCCAGCTGGGCAAACCACTCCTGAATCTGCGCGGTGGTTCGGATTTCTTCGGGGGCCACCACATCAAATTTCAGTTTAAGCGTTCGGAACGACTCGGCGTAGGCCGCCTGAATTTCGGCCTGTTCCAGCAACAGGCGGCGCAAGGTCAGGGCAGTCCCGCCGGGACTGAAGTCCAGATTAGCGTCCGTGATTTCACCGAAAACAGTGTCGCGCAGGGTATGGGTCAGGTCGATCAAGTGGGCGCGTTGCTCGGTCAGTCGGTTCATGTGACGCTCTCCTTGTGATGCCTCTCAAAGGTTATCCGCCAAAAGAAATCCATGCTGAGCTAGTAGGTTTTTGACGTAGCCCACCTTAACATTTTGTGTCAAACGTAATCATAGACCGCCCCGACAAGGCCTCATGTCGTGGCGTTACCGCCCGCGCCGTTAACGGGCTGCGCAGCCCAGTCTGGTTCATAGATGCCCACTTGGAGCAGTCGTCCGAATTACAGCGTCGGTACAAAGCCTCCTGAAGCCTGATTCTCTCAATGCTCTAATTCCTGACTGGGGGCGAGTCGCTGGGCGAGCGAGAACAGACAGACGGTGCCGGTGGGGTAAAGCGCGGCAGACAGGGTGGGCCACATGATTCCGCATTCGTCCGCCGAAGCCAGCCAAAACGGCCCACCCTGCGGCTATTCGGCGCGGGATGGGGCCGTTGCAGTTCCAGCCTACTGCTTTACTTCACTTGCTCTGAAGCGCCTTACCCACGTTGATCAGGCTGACCGATCCTGCGGGGTCCACCGTGTAAGCGTCGTTCGGCTCGCCCTCGTTGGCGACCAGCAAGAGCGAGCCGTTGGGCGTAAACGTGAGCATGTCGGGCAGCGCTCCCACAGTGACGGCGGGGGCGCGTTCGGTGCCGTCGCTGTTCAGGAAGGCCACTTTGCCGGGGTTGGTTTTCACGGCGTCTTGCACGGCGACGGCCACCACACCATTGTGCACCGTGACGCTATTGGCACTGGATCCGTATTTGCTCAGATCGGCCGCGCCCACGAGTGCAGGCTTGGCGGGGTCGACAATCGTCAGAATATCCAGCCCACCCGTCGCCCCGTTCACGACGAACAGGCGCTTGCTGGCCGGATCGTAGGCGGGAATCTCGGCTGCACCCCTGTCGAACGCGAAAGGCGTGACCTGGTGGCGCCCCAGCAACGTCAGGTTGCCCGAATCGGCCACGCTGTAGAGGGTCGTGGAACCGCTGACCTCGTTGGCGACGACCAACATGTTGGTGCCGTTGGGACTCTCGGCGGCGGGAATAAACAG
This sequence comes from Deinococcus sp. QL22, assembly GCF_023370075.1. Taxonomy (NCBI): domain Bacteria; kingdom Thermotogati; phylum Deinococcota; class Deinococci; order Deinococcales; family Deinococcaceae; genus Deinococcus; species Deinococcus sp. QL22. The sequence goes on along the minus strand of NZ_CP097153.1, from coordinate 95,111 downwards.
CAACCCTTCGGGGCCGAGGTCGCCTGCCAAACCACTGTTCGGGGTGGCGGTGGTCGTTACGGTATTGGCATAGGCCACAAACGCTGGGGCTGCGGGCGTACTCACGTCCAGCACCATCACGCCGCCGGTGCGCTCCAAGCCCACAAATGCCAAGGTCTTCCCGGCCACTTGGCCCACCGTGACGCCTTCGGCTTCCGGGCCTTTGTTGTCACTGCGGGTGTCGCGGGTGCTGCCCGTGCCATTGGAATTGAAGCTGGAAGGCGTCAGTTCCGCCGTTTTGCGTTCGAACAGGTCGCCCGTGTCGGCCACGCGGGTCAGGTCGGACTTCCAGACCGTCATGCTGCGGCCCCCAAACGACACCAAACGGTCAGCGTCGCCGTCTCCATCGGTGTCGGCATCGACTCGGCTGACCAGCAGTCGGCCCAGCGCGGCATCTTTTTGCAGATCGGCAGCGTTCGGAAAGGTGGCCGCGTCCAGCTTCAGGTCAGACACTTTGGTGGCGTCGGCAAAGGCCGTGTACTCACGGGTATCGCCCTCGTTGGCGGTCAGCAGGTACGTTTGGCCTCCGCTGGCAAAGCTGGCGATAGCATCGGGCATATACGCGCCCTGCACAGGCCAATTCTGAATGTTGATGCCGCCGTCCCGGTCACTGGCATCCAGGCCCATGCCCGCCGCCGAGTGGTCTTTGAAGCCCAGCGATTTCAGGCCCGCCCAGGTTCCGGTGGTCAGGTCGAGGGTGGCTACCGCGTTGCTCTCCTGCACGGTGATGTAAGCCGCCTTGCCGTCCGGCGCAACCGTGATGTATTCGGGTTCGGCGTCTGTGGACAGCAGGGCGCTGGGTGTGCCGCCGCGCAGCTTCAGCGTGGACTGCTGGGCATCGAAGCCTTCAAAGCCGAGGGTCGTGACCAGCGGGAAATCGGGCGTGTTCGGTTGCATGCAGGCGGTCAGGGCAGCGCTGAGGGTTAGGGTCGCCAAAGCCAGCCGCGCAGGAGCAGAAAGTCTCATGCAGCCCGGTCTATCAGGAGAGTTTCAGCGGGCGGTCAAGCCTGCGTTTGCCGATCTTGACCCACCCTATCTGATGGCCTGACACAATTTATGAGAAAGCGTCCCCGGTAGGGGACACTTTCTGTTTGTGAAGACCGAAAATGCCACCGGGGACGCCCCCCGACTGTACCAAGCGATCCTGCCCCACCTCCACCCCGCCCTGTGGAACGACGTCCGCAACGCCCGTACGCTGGCCTGGATGGTCAGCGGCTTGGTGCTGTCCCAGAGCGTTTCCATTCCCTCCTGGCTGCCGCACATCCACTCCCAGGCCACGGTCGCCCAGAGCACCGAACGTCGCTGCCGACGGTGGCTGGAGAATCCAGCCATCGCCCCTGGCAGTGTGTATGGCCCCCTGATTACCCGAGCCTTGCGGGATTGGGGCCCGCATTCCCTGACGCTGGCGCTGGACACCAGCATCCTGTTCGGACGCTTCTGTCTGATCCGGGTGGCCGTCCTCTACCGGGGACGCGCGGTACCGCTCGTCTCCCGCGTCCTAGAGCATGCCAGTGCTCAGGTCGGCACCGAACAACTCCTGCCTGTCCTCGCCGAGGTCAAAGGCCTGCTGGATTTTCTTGGGCTGCACGATGTTCGACTCCTGGCGGATCGGGGTTTTTGCGACACGGCCTTGATGGGCTGGCTCCGCGTCTGCGGATGGCACTTCCGCATCCGCATCAAATCGAGCCTGATTCTGGCCGCTCCAGACGGGCAACGGGTCTGCACCATCGGGGAAATCAAACTCGCAGCGCGCGAAACGCGCTGCTTCCACAACGTCACGATCACCGGACACCGATTTGGGCCGGTGGATGTTTCTGGCCGTCCCACGGACGGCCCAGAGCAGTGGCAGGTGGTGAGCGATGAACCCACCAGTCGTGCAACGTTTGCTGAGTACGGCGAGCGCTTCCAAATAGAGGAAGGATTCTTGGATGATAAGAGTGGCCTCTTCGGTCTGGAGGACTCCAAACTGCGTGATGCCGCCAGCCTCGAACGCCTGATCCTGGTGATCTCTGTGGCCACGCTCCTGCTCGTCTCCGAAGGACTCCAGCTCGTGCAGCAGGGTGTGCGCAGAACCATTGATCCCCATTGGAACCGCGCCCTGAGCTATTTGAAACTTGGTTTACGCGGCGTCCACTTCGCGCTGAGCCGGGGGCAGGCAGTACTCAACCGCCTGACGCTCCAAGGAGGCGCCGATCCGGCGCCTCCCGGACGTCGCAAGAAATCGCATGTCAGTTCTGTGGACGCTTTAGAAGGCGGCTGGGTGCTCAGATTTCGCTCTCCCTCATAAATTGTGTCAGGCCGTCAGCCCACCCTATTCAATCAGCCCCTACTCAATCGGCTGGATTTCCGACAAGGTGGTCGACGCCGACTCGATGCGCTGCTGACGCAAGTTGCCGAGGTCTTGGGCATTCACGGCGTGTTCGGCCATCACGATAGTTTGGCACAGCAGCATCAGCGAGCCGCCTATGCTGGGCTTCAGCACCCGTACACCCGCCGCGCTCAAAATCACGCCCTGTTGCCCATCTGTCAGAATCAGGACGTGTGGCCCCACCAGCAGCCCAGCTTGGTCGGGCGAGGGCCAGGTGCGGGCGCGGCAAGCCATCAGTTCTTCGCGCCAACTGTCGGTCATGACTTGTTCCGGGTCACTGTGCGGGGGCACCGAGGGATCGGCAGCGTCAGCGTGGGCCTGCGCGGTCACGGCCTCGATCACGCGCCGGAGTTGCTCGCCGGAGAGGGCCACCAACTGTTCGACGATGTCGTCAGTAGGCAGTTCCTCAACGGCCTCTGCACCGCTGGGCAGGGCCAGCAGCAGCGCCACCATTTCGGCTATATCAGCGGCAGGGTCAGTGAATTGCAGGTGTGCTTGGGCATTCTTCACGGGGGAAACCTCCTGAACTCGGCGGGCCGACTGACTGGCCATCACCGCTTATAGGGCGCACGATACCGCTTGTGCGCTCAGAAGGTGACACCTGAGGGGGATTTCGTTCCATTTCCGCCCGCCGAAGAACCCCACCAACGGCGCGTCCAGACCACAGAGTCCGTCCTATCTTCTGGCCGCGACTGGTCGGCCTGAATCCCAGAACAACGGGATTCATTCGGTATGGGGAGAATCGGGGCGGCCTGCCGTACCACACAGCCCCGAACAGCGTCACGGGTCGGCGGAAGGCGTCTGGAGAAAGCGTTAGACCGCCGCCGGTTCAGCTTGTGCTTGTTCGTGGAGGGGCGCAGGCTCTGATTAACTCCTTCAGGCCCGCCCCACAGCAACCCACGCGCTATTCCTGTGCGCCGATCCGCACGCCCGCCTGCGCGAGTTTGTCTTGCCAGCGCTCAAATTCCTGCCGTTCAGTCTCCAGGGTCACGGCTGTCCCCAAGGTGGTGGTCGAACCGGTGACGCTGCCGTTCAGTCCTGTGGCAGGCCACCAGAGTGGATTGCCTTCTACGACGCTGCCGCGCACTCTTGTCCAGCCGATGACGTTGTCGCGCACGATGTTCTGGCCGAAAATCGAGGGGCTGAGCTCGGCGGCGTGGTGGGCGTCCCACAGGTACATCCCCACATTTGGGCGGGCACGGGCGAGCCGTCGGGCAGGCGGCCACTGGACAGCACGCGGTTGTTTTCCAGAATGCTGCCCATGCCGCCCGCGATGGCAATCCCGTACTTGGAGGTGCTGACAATTTGGTTGTGGTACACGTGCGCGTACCCGTTCTTGGTGGGGTCACTGACTTTGCCGTCACCGATCATGATGCCGCCGCCCGAAAACACTCCGTCGGTGGCTGGGGCTGCGTTGTAGGCACCATGAATATCGTTGTCGTGGATTTTGATAGGGCTGGTGGGCGTGCCGCTGCTGATATACAGGATTGATGTTGTCTTCGACGCGGCTCTTGCCGGGTTCGTTGACGACCTGATTCCAGGCGATTTCGGCCCCAGCGATGCGGGTCATGTCGTTGAACTGCACAAGCTGCGCTCAGTTGAACGCCTTGTCGGAGTAGCCGCCGTTGCCGTCACTTTGGCGTCCGTCGATGTTCTTGACCACATTGCGCCGCACGGTAATTGTTTCGCCCCGCGCCGCGTCGCCCCGGTACTGGCGAATACAAATCCCGCCCGTGCCTTCCAGCAGGTTGTTTTCCATCCGCACGTCGTACACTTTTTCCAGGCTAGCAAAGCGTCCGGGACTGAGGCCTGCCACGTTAGGATATATACCGACGCCGCGAGTATTGCGGACGGTGAGGCGGCTGCGGAGGCCCTGAATCAGACTGCCGCGCCCACGAATGACGCTGTTTCCGATGATGACTGGTGCGCTGGTAGTGATTTTGATGGCAGGCACACGCGGATCAAGTGACTCCCACTGGCCTGAATAGGTGCCGCCCCGCGTGATGATCAGCGGGCCGTCAAAGGCGTTTTCGGTATTTGCTTCGGCAGTATCGCCAGGGGCGCACCCGTGCAGGGTCGGAGCCCCCTAGTCCGCATGATCCTGAGAAGACCCGTCTCCGGAAGAGGTGACCACCAATTGCAGTTCCTTTTTCCCTGCCACATCGACCACCAGGCTCTTGGCGGATTCAGCGCTGCTCATCAGGCCCGAATTGTGCACCAGTTTGCCGTCGGCCCAGACCTCAAGGGTCACGCTGCCGCCGCTGACTTCATCGTCTACTCCCACGTCGGCGCTCAAGGTCTCGCAACCCTCGCCCACACTGAACACGAGGCTGGAGGGGGCGTGAACGCCGGACCCCCGCGCATAGATTTGGCCGTTCAAGGAGAGCACCTGCCCATCTGCGGCCGTTTGCTCGCCATTGCTGAGGTCACATTCCATTGGCCCCCAACCGCTGGTGGCACTCAGCAGGTGCCGGAAGGCCAAGGGCTGTGCGCTAAGACCAAGCAACGAGTGGGCCGTCGCAGCGCCGTCATCAAGCGTTTGCACCTCCGAACCAGCAGCGCCCGGACTAAACAGTTCAGGCACCGAAGCGCAGAAAGCCAGCGTAGGGGCAAGGGCCAGCATGGACTTGGTTTGCAACGGGCGTATGTGCACGGGAAAACTCCTAAACGGCACAGCGTGATCCCATCCGGCTCGCGGCAGCCCTAAACACGGCAACTTGAGACGAACTGTGGGAAAAACAAAGGGGAAAACGGTGCCGAGCTTGCAAAAATTGCAATAGATTAGACCTCTTGCGAAAGTCGTGGGCTAAGCTGGTAGCGTGGAGCGAGACCGTCTGACACGCACGCTGAAGATGAACCGCAAGCAGTTTCGTCGACGCACCGGGGTTTCCCCGGAAACCTTTGCCGAGATGGAAGAAGTGCTGACCCTCGGCGAAGGACGGAAGAAGAAATCTGGCCGCCCAGCCGCGCTGAGCGTGGCTGAACAGCTGCTGATGACCCTAGAATTCTGGCGTGAGTATCGAACCTTTGCACACCTGGGTGACGATTGGGGTGTGCATGAAACCACCGTGCACCGCACGGTGCAACGCGTGGAAGCGGCATTGATCGCCAGTGCGCACTTCCAGATGCCCAAGAAACGCGTATTTCAGGAAGCGCAGCTCGTCTATAGCATTGTCGCGGTTGATGCTTCTGAGGTCCCGTGTGAACGGCCCAAAAAAAGCAGGGCGGTTGGTACAGCGGGAAGAAGAAGCGCCATACCCTGAAGTTTCAGGTGCTGATGTGCACGGTGACACAGCGCCGTATTGGGCACCGCCACGAGTGCTGGGGTCGTTCATGATCTGAAGCTGTTCCGTCAGTCTGGCGTGCGGCTGCCCAACGAGACGGCGCTGATCGGGGACGCTGGATACCAGGGACTCTGGCGGAGCCACGGGCATGCCATCACCACCCATAAGGCGACGCGAGCGTCGCCTCTGTCAGCCGAACAGCGCCAGGATAATCGTGTGCTGGCGCAGACCCGGCAGGGGATCGAGCATGTCATCCGTCGCATGAAAATCTTCCGCGTGTTGAAGGGCGTGTACCGACATCGGCGACGTCGGTTTGCACTCCGGGTTCAGCTGATCGCTGCGCTCTGTAACCTCACCCGCGCACGTCCCGCCTGACTTTCGCAAGAGGTCTAGTGACTCAACGCTCCGAATAAAGAGCGCGGGGACTGATAGACGGTCACACCACTGGCTTAACCTGTTTGGGGTGCCCGGATTACAGGATAGGCGTCCTTGCCTGACGCTTGTACAATGCGCAGGCAGTCTCTTACGAAACTCTGACGCCTTAGCAGTGAAGCCAGATTGACTCGTCTGACTGTTGTTGCTAGTGGACTCAAGTCGGCAAGCTCAAATTATCTCCCGTATTCTTCATGAATGAAAGCTGATCAGTGCCTACTCTAGATCAAAGCGTGCTTTAAATAGCAATTTCAACAAGTATCAATACTCCATATAGCTTTTGCTATAGTATTGCAAAATTTCATTAAAATATCTGCTGTACAATAACAATTGTTGACCTTAAGTGGAAGTGGGCGAATTCCTGAACATTTGGAAAAGCGGGTCGTGTTTATTTGTCATCCAGAGTCCGTATCTTTGCCTTCTGGAACCGCCTTCTGAAGCCGCCTCTCCCCCACTTTCTTTGACCCGCCGGACAAATTGGCCCGGCAGCAGGAGCCTCCGTGCCGTATTCCAACCACCCCACCCCGCTGCTGGAGCGCGAGCATTGGCGCGATCTCAGCGGCACTTGGCGCTTTTGTTTTGAAGATGCCGGAGTTTGGCAGCACCCCAGTGAAGTGATCTTTGACCGCGAAATCGAGGTTCCCTACGCTCCCGAAAGCGTGCGGAGCGGGATTCATGATCAGGGCTTTCATTCGGTGGTGTGGTACGGGCTGACGCTGACGCCCACACCCGAGGAGCGCGCAGGCAGGTTGCTGCTGCATTTTGGAGCAGTCGATTACAGCGCCACCGTATGGGCCAATGGGCGTTTGGTGGCCCAGCACAGCGGCGGCCATACGCCCTTTTTTGCCGATATTACCCAGCAGGCGCGGGCGGGCGAGAGTGTGGAGATCGTGGTGCGGGCGCAGGACAACCCGCATGACTTGGCCAAACCGCGCGGCAAACAAGACTGGCAACGCGAGCCGCATTCCATCTGGTACCCGCGCACCACCGGCATTTGGCAAACCGTGTGGCTGGAATGCGTGCCCAGCACTTATCTACAGGCGCTGCGGTGGTCGTCCGATCCGCTGCGGTGGCAAATTGGCATGGAGCTGGAGGTGGCCGGGCCAGTCTTGCCGGGCCTGAGCGTGCGTGTGCGCCTGTACCGCAATGAGACGCTGCTGGCCGATGACCGCTACGGGCTGGCCCAAGCGGAATTGTCGCGTCAGATTGCCCTCTCCGACCCCGGAATAGACGATTTCCGAAACGAACTGCTGTGGAGCCCGAACCATCCCCAACTGATAGACGCCCTGGTGGAGTTGATGCTGGGGGACACAGTACTTGACCGAGTGCGGAGCTATACGGCGCTGCGGTTCGTGGGGGTTACGGGCAACCGGTTTTTGCTGAATGGGCGGCCCTATTACCTGAAAATGGTGTTGGATCAGGGCTACTGGCCGGACAGCCTGATGACCGCCACTGACGCCGAACTGCGCCGAGATGTGGAATTGACCCGCCAATTGGGATTTAACGGTGCACGTAAGCACCAAAAAATAGAGTCGCCGCGCTGGCTGTACTGGTGCGACGTGCTGGGCCTGCTGGTGTGGGAAGAAATGCCTAGCCCCTACCGCTTTACGGCGCAGGCCGTGCATTGCCTGATCCGCGAATGGACAGAGGTGATAGAACGTGACCGCTCGCATCCGTGCATCGTGGCATGGGTGCCGTTCAACGAGTCTTGGGGCGTGCCCGATTTGCCCACCAACCCCGCGCACCGCGACTATGTGCGTACCCTGTATCACCTGACCAAAACCCTTGATCCCACCCGCCCGGTCATCGGGAACGACGGCTGGGAACATGTTGCCACCGATATCCTGACTATTCACGATTATGCTGACGACCCCGAAATCTTGCGGCGGCGCTACGGCACGCTGGAATCCACCCGGCTGTCGCTGGAACATCAGCAGCCCGCTGACCGCGCCCTCACGCTGATGGGCTTTCAGGCGGTGGGGCAGCCCGTGATGATCTCGGAATTTGGTGGCATCGCCTATATTCCCGACCATAGCAGTGGCTGGGGCTATAGTCAGTCCCAGAACGAGGCCGATTTCGTGCAGGATTACGCGGCATTGCTCGCGGCCATCCATGATTGTCACGGGTTGTCGGGGTTTTGTTACACGCAGCTGACCGACACTTTTCAGGAGAAAAACGGCCTGCTGTACGAAGACCGCACGCCCAAAGCGGGTCTGGTGGAACTGGCACGCAGCACACAGGGCACGCGCACGGCGCGGGAAATGACGATTGATCCGGTTATGAATCCGTACGGACACGCCGCCCGCTGGGTCAAACGGGCGGATGACGACTTTTTTGCCATTACCGACCGAGAATGAGACTGACGGTAAAGTGAGAGCATGAAGGCTAGAGTGAATATTTCCTCAATTTGATATTTCAAAACTATCACGGAGTCAGTGTGCCGGCCTCATTTGCAGCATGAGGGCGGCTCTGCCTTGCCGACTCATAAAAACTGCCGTTCTAGACGCGTATGAGAAAAAAAATTCCGCACGCTCTGGCCTTATCAGATCGGGCTTATGCAGATAAGGGTAGAAAAATTCATGTCAGAAAAGCGTCAGTGAAACAGAGTTAAATTAACATGACCTTATGAAACCGCTCACGGCGCTTCTTCCCAAAGTGTTTGCCCGCAACTTGTCGGCCAAAAAAGTGTTTCCCAGAGAGTTCCATACGGCTGCAGAAGACCTGCCGGATCCCAACGTATTGCTGGCCCCAGACGGCTATTACGTATACGCTACCAATACGCCGGGGATTAATGTGCCTGTGGTCTTCAGCGCCGATTTGCAGGGTTTTAGCCTCTTGGGGGACGCCATGCCCGTGTTGCCCCGTTGGGTGCGGCGCGGCTTTACCTGGGCACCTGACGTGGCCGAAATGGGCGGGCGTTACGTGCTGTACTTTACAGCCCGCCTACGCCGCAGCGGACGCCAAGTCATCGGCGTGGCCACCAGCGAGCGTCCAGAAGGCCCGTTTGTGGCCGCAGACCGCCCGCTGATAACCATGCTGGAACTCGGCGGCGCAATTGACGCCAATGTGTTGATCACGGCTGGCAGAAAGCGGTACTTGTACTGGAAAAACGACGGCAACGCAGTAGGGCAGGCCACTCAGTTGTGGGGCGCGGCCCTCAGTGACGACGGCCTCAGCCTCATCAGTGACCCCGTGGCTCTCTTAACGGCCACCGAGCCCTGGGAGCGTGAACTTGTAGAAGCGCCGCAGGTCATTGAAGGCGACGGCGTGTTCCATCTGCTGTATTCCTGCGCCGACTTCGGAGATGAGACGTACGCGGTGGGCGACGCGTCCGGGCCCACGCCACTCGGCCCTTTTCACAAAACCCGCAACGCCCCGGTGTTGGCCTCCCACGGGCGGCTGGCCGGGCCGGGCCACAGTCACGCTTTCCGCACTGCTGCGGGGCACTGGCAATTGGCCTACCATGCGTGGGAAACCGGACGTTGCGGCTACCCCAAAGGCCGCCGGGCGCTGCACTTTTTACCCCTTCAACTCGACGGTGGCCACCTGCGCTTGACCTTTCCCGAAATCACCGCCGAAGCCTGCGATTAGGACAGGACAAAAGTTCGCCGTGCCTTCCCCACAAAGGAGAGCACGGCGAACTAGATTTCACTGCTTCAGGCGTACAGGGTGGGGTAATGGCACAGGCGTCCCGGCCACTGCCCAACGGCGTTACTGTTTAGGGCCAATCGTCACGTTCGACGCCCGGAGTTTGGCCTGCCAGCGGTCAAATTCCTGTGCTTCCATCGCGCGGGTAACGACTCCAGCGATGGTCGTATTGTTCTTGCAACTCTTGGGACTGCGGGCCTCTGCATCGCAATTGGGGAACCAGAACGGGTTTTGAGCCGTGGCTGATTTCGCAGGCTGCGCCCAGGCCACGACGTTGCCGTACATCACGTTGTTGAAGAAGGTATTGCGGGCCTTGTCGCCGTGCAGATCCCAGATGTAGATGCCCACGTTCTGAGAAGCGATGCGGCGGCCATCAGGGAGGAGGCCGCTAGAGATAACGCGGTTGTTGTAGGCCTCATTGTTATGGCCTGCGGAAATAGCGATGCCCTGATTTGACGTACTGATGATCTGATTGTTGTAAGCCCGCAAAAATGCTGAAGCCTTGCCCACGGTGCTGCCCTGACCGTCGCCCAACATGATGCCACCACCCCCGTACGTGTCAGTTGCTGGGTTGGTTGGATAAGCACCCTGGATGTAATTGTTGTGAATTATGATTGGACTATTAGGCGTACCGCTGCTGACATACATATTAATGTTTTCTTCAACGCGGCTCTTGCCCGGCTCGTTAATGATTTGGTTCCAAGCAATCTCAGCATTGGAAATATTTTTGACATCGTTGAATTGGGTGAACTGAACACGGTAGAAGCCTGTCGGCGAGAATGTGTCAGGGCCACTGCTATATCGGCCATCTATATTTAGGGCCTTGTTGCGTAAAATTTTGATGGTATGGCCAATGGTCGAATCACCCAGAAACTTATAAAAGTACATGCCCGATGTACCGATCAATTCGTTGTTCTCAATTCGGGCATTTTGAAAGTCTTCGAGATGAACGAAATAGCCGGGTGTACGCCGAAAGCTAGCGGCCAAACCGGGATTTAATGCCACACCCCGCGAATTACGAACAGTGAGGTTGGCCTTGACATACCGGCTGCGAATCAGAGGGCCACGACTCTGAATATTGGAATTCTCAATGATGACAGCTTCACTTGTGGAAACGGTCACGGCAGGCTGGTCTGGATTCAGGCTTTGCCAGTTGCCCGAATACACGCCGCCTTTGGTGATGGTAATGGGAGCGCTATAGGTTATTTGAGCCTGTGCAGAAGCGCCCAACAGCGCAGTACACAGCATGGCGAGTCCAGATAGACCGAAGCGTGCTCTAGAGGCTGAGACAAGCCTGACGTTCTCTTTCATGGCCAAAGTCTGCTGCAATCAACGCAACAGATTCGTTAACGGTAGCTGCAAATACAGAGTTTTTTAGGATGAGTTCTGACGGTTATTTGTCATCATACACACATCTTGGGAACCAAGTGCAATATGCTTGAGGAGTTAGTGGTAGCCAATACACCTGACAGAGTGACTCGCCGCTTACATTGAAAAGTGTTCTGAACAAATTTCAAGCGAGGGGACTCAAAAGGAGTGTGGCATGAGCGACTACAAGCAAGACCTGTTCCGATATGTGGCCGAGGAATTTACAGAGGATTACCGTGAGGGCGAGCTGGAGCGCCGAGAGTTCCTGCGCCGCAGCGTGCTCTTGGGCGGGTCGGTTGTGGGCGCACGCACGCTGCTGGCCTCACTGGGCGTAGCGGGGGTCAGCGCCGCTGAGTTGGCGGCCGCACAAACGGCCCCGCCGCAAAATGAACCTGCCAAGAACACGTATCAAGTGGCTCCTGATGACGCCTCGCTGGACGCTGGCCCGGTCACCTACGAGGCGTTGGGCCGCACCAATTTTGCCTACCTCGCCCGGCCTAAGGGCGTGACCTCTGCTCCCATCGTCATGGTGATTCACGAGAACCGGGGACTCCAGCCACATATTCAGGACGTGGCCCGGCGTGCGGCCAAAGCAGGATTTATTGCCTTGGCCCCCGACTTTATTTCTTCGGAAGGTGGCACGGCCAAGTTTACCGACACGGCCCAGATCTCGGCCTTTATTGCGCGCACGCCTGCCGAAACGCATGCGGCGCATGGCCTAGCCGCCGTGGAATTTCTGAAAACGCAGCCGGGCGCACAGGTCGACCGTTTCGGAATGTTGGGCTTTTGCTGGGGCGGCGGCATGACGTGGCTGCTCTCGACCAAACTGCCCGACCTGAAAGCCGCGATTCCGTTTTACGGCCCCTCTCCTTCATTTGCAGAAGTGCCCAAAATCAAGGCGGCGGTACTGGGCATTTACGGCAAAAACGACCCTCGAATCACCAATAACGCGGCGGCCACCCAAGCTGCACTGACCGCAGCAGGCGTGAAGCACCAGTTCCTGATCTATCCGGGGGCCAATCACGCCTTTCACAACGACACCGGAGCCAACTACAAACGCGACGCCGCTGAGAACGCTTGGGCAACCACGCTGGTGTGGCTGAGGGGCAATTTGTAAACCGGGCTTGTGGGCAGGAAAGAAACAGGAAGGAGTCCAAGGTGACGACTCCTTCCTGTTAATGTTCTTAGTTGGTGCTCTGGCCCATGCTTTGGTTCAGGGCAGGACCAGCCAACCGCCTTGCGTATTGCCGCCGGTGTACACAAAGCCCTGTCCGGCTGGGCCAGCCACGCTGGAGGAACGGGGCACCGGAAGGGGTGTGAGGGCCGTCCAGGTGTCGGTGGCCGGATTGTAGGCGCTGACATCCGAAATGGGGCGGTCGTGCGCGGATTCTCCGCCAGCAACGACCAACCGCCCAGCCAGCACAAAGGTGGTGTTGGAGATGTGGCTGCGGGCGCGGGGCAAGCTCTGCAGGGCTGTCCAGGTGTTGGTGGCCGGGTCGTAGGCATGCAGCGACGCCTGCGTCACCGACGCCTGATCGTGTCCGTGCTGGCCGCCCACCGCATAGATTTTGCCGCCCAGCACGGTAGACCCCATGTGGTGGCGCGGATTGGGCAAGGGGGCCGACACTGTCCACGACGAGGCCGCGCCTGTCAGGTCTAGCACGTAGTGGTCGCCCACATTTTGGGTGCGGGCAAGGTTGGTGCCGCCGAAGTAGTGCAGCTTGCCGTCCAGATATTCCAGCTGTCCGGCCGCCCGCTCTAGGGGCAAATCGGGCAGATGGGTGTAGGTATTGCTGGCCGGATCGTAGCGCCACACGGCTTTGCTACCAAAAATCTGACCGCTCCAAGCGCTGTCGGCGAGGTAGCCACCCGCGTAATAGAGACTGGTTCCATCGGTGGTCAGGCCCGCGTGCGTGGCTCCTTTGTCGGGCATGGGGGCCAGCGGCGTCCAGAGGGAGGTAGCCGGATCATACAGGTAAGCACGGTTGGTGGGGGTGCAGCATCCCTTCAAGCTGTCGAAACCGCCAAAGGTGTACAGCCTGCCATTCAGCATCCGTCCCTGAGATTCCGCCACACTGTAGGGCTGGTTGGCAAGCGCGGAATAAGTGTAGGTACTGGTGACAGGAGCCGGGGGGCGCAAAGCATTGGCCAGAGCCGCTCCTGAAGCGTTGCCGCTCGTATCTGTGGCGACGACCCGGTAGTACGAAGCCGCGTTTTCGGGGGCGTAGGCGTCGGTAAAAGAGGATGCGGTGAGGCCTTGGGGGGTGATCAGGCTGTACAGTCCACCGGGTTGCGCGGCCCTGTAAACGCGGTAGCCAGCCAGATCAGGTTCGGTGTTGTCGGCCCAGTCCAGCATGATGCCGCCCACCGCCGTACCGCCTGCTTGCGGCGACGCGCTGAGACCGCTCGGAGCAGCCGGAGCGGTACTGTCCCCCCCACAGGTCAGGCGGGCATCGGCCCAGTCCGCATGGTCATAGTCGATGCCGTTGGCTGCATCGGTGACCACGAGGCGCAGGCTTTGCACGCCTGCCAGATTCACGCTGACCGGCTTGGCCGCGTCTATGCCGCGCACCGTGCCAGAGTCATACAGCTTGGCCGCTGTGCCGTTCCAGACCTGAAAGACGACACTGCCCCGGTCGCTGACCTCGTCATCTATGCCCACCTGAGCCGTAAACACCGTGCAGTGCCCCGCCAACCCATACGTTAAGGTCGAACTGGCATGCACGCCCAGTCCCGTCGTAAAGACCTGCCCGCCGATGGTAAGGGGCCGACCATCTCCCGCCCCCTGCTCGCCGTTGCTCTGGTCGCGCTCTACTGGCCCCCAAGCATTGGTGGCGCTTGTCCACGTCAGGTCAGAGAGCTGCTTGACGCCGCTGGACTCCTCGGCCGAGCAACTGACTTTGGCATTCGCCCAATCCCCGTGATCGTAACTGATGCCGTCACTGCCATCGGTCACCACCAGACGTAAGTTCTGAACACCCGCCACGTTCACGCTGACCGGCTTGGCCGGGTCGGTGCCGCGCACCGTCCCAGAGTCGTACAGTTTGGTGGCCGTGCCGTTCCAGACTTGAAAGACGACACTGCCCCGGTCGCCGACCTCGTCATCTATGCCCACCGATGCCGTGAAGGTATTGCACATCCCACCCAGCGTATAGCTGACTTCAGACGCCGCATGCACCCCCAGCCCCTTGGCAAAGACTTGTCCGCCGATGGTCAGGGGCCGCCCATCGCCCGCAGCCTGCTCGGCGTTGCTCCGGTCTTGTTCGATCGGCCCCCAAGCGTTGGTGGCACTCGTCCAGGTCAGGTCGGAGAGGAAATTGTCACCACTCCCCAACGCCTGAGCTTGCACCCCGGCAGCAGACGTGCGGATACCCGTCCACGGGTAACTCTTGCCGTCTGCATACGGATCTGCGCTCGGCAGATCCAGACGGTCACTCCACGGATAACTCTTGCCCCCCGCATAAGGGTCGGGCACTTGAGACTGGCTTCCATCTGGGCGTGAGCAAGCCATCAGCACGGTCAGCGTAGCCAATGTGCCCAGCACAACTTTGTTGCTCATACGGCTCCTTATCGGGTCACAGCAGAGACGAAAAGGCAGGGCAGGGCTGCCCAAGAATTCAGCAGCCCCGCCCCACGCCTTTAACGAACGATTTCGATACCGGAAATGGCCGGGAAATCGACGCTGGCTTTCAGGTTGAGTGTCAGCTTGCCATCGGTGATCTGCACGTTGTTGAGCGGCACCACCAGTGCGGTTTTGCCGCCGCCACTTTGAGCCACAATGTCCAGATTGGATACGCGCAGCACGCCTTCGGCGCTCACGTCAAAGATGCGGTTGCCGGGAGTCGTCCAGAACAGGTCAGCAAAGTGCAGCTTGACAACATAGGTGCCGTTGTTGACCGGAATGTCAAAGCTGATCTGGCGCGATTGCTGCGGGGTAGCGCTGCCCACATTGCCCCGGTAGGTGCGGTACAGCAGATCGTTGTTGGTGCCTGCAACGTCGTAAGTGCTGCTGGCGCTGCCCTCATCAATGGCCGTGGAAGGCGTAAAGGGCGCGTCGCCATTCTGGTCGCGGTCAGACAACCAGACGTTGCCGGTCAGAGGATCGGTGAAGGTCGCGCCGCCTACGTTTAACAGGATCGGTGCGGGCTTGATATTGCTCACGAGGTACATGTTGTCGTTGTAGTCGTAGTTGATGCCCGCGTAATCCATGATCAAGAGGTAGGTGTTGGGAATCGGCACGCCAGCGCGGTCTTTGGTGGGCCACAGGCGGATGTGCTGACCGCAGGGGCGGGCGCAGCCGTTGTTGCGGTCAGCCGTTTGGCTGTTGCGGCGGGAATCGCTCCACTCATCGTCGACCCGTAGGCCAAAGGTGGTGCCAGCAGCCGGGCTAAAAGAAGCGCCGCCAGGGGCCAACGACCCATTCAGGCGGGGCAGTACGGTCTGGCCGTCTATTCCCGCGTGGGTCAGGACGACATTAGAAGTGCTGTCGCGCTTGTCGTGCCAGAACAGGGACGCCGTGTTGCCCTGTGTGTGGTAAGCCGCCAGCTGGCGCACATTGACCGGCTGGGTTTCATCGGCCCGTTGCCAGTAGGCCGAGAGCACTTCGTCGCCCTGCGCCCGCACCAGTCCTTTTTGGTCAACAGTGGGTTCTCCACCCACAAAGCTTAGGCTGTAGCCGAGAGCATCCCGAATCTGGAACACATTGGGTTCTTGGTCGCCCTCGGACACGCTTTGCCACAGGCCCACGAGCTGAACGGGCAGGGCAGGCTTACTCGCGTCGTTGGAGGTTACGGTCAGGGTGCCGGTTTGGTATTTGATAGATTCGGCCACAAAACGCAGCCGCACATCAAGGAAGCTGCCGGGCCCGAGGTCGGCAGGCAGGGTCGGAGCTGGGTCGAGCGCCCAAGCCCCAGAGATCGGCAAATCGGATACACGAAGCACAGAACTTCCAGTGTTTTTCAGGCGCAAAGTCACGCGGTCATGTACGCCGTTGCTGGGCGGAGCCATCAGGCTGCCAATCCGGCTAAACACGAGGCGGTTAAAGAAGGGAACGGCATCTAAATTTTCGACGGTCAGCACAGGACTGCCGCCACTACTGGGGCGCGTGGCATCGGTGCTGGCCGGAGGCGACATATTCCCCGCCTTGTCAACCGAAACCACCTGATAAAATGATCGCACGCCCTCTGGCGCAGGGTCACTATAGGTTGAAGGCATGATGGGTTGGGGCGTGAGCAGACCGAACGGCCCGTTGGCCGAGGGTGAGCGGTAAACGCGGTAGCCGGCGAGATCTGGTTCAGTGTTGTCGGCCCAGTCCAGAACGATGCCGCCCACTTGAGGTGAAGCGGTGAGGGTGCTGGGCACGGCTGGCGGCGTGGTGTCGTCGGTGCAACTGACTTTGGCTTCGGCCCAGTCGGCGTGGTCATAGTAGATGCCGTCGCCTGCGTCGGTGGCCACCAAACGCAGATCGCTCACGCCGCCCACCGCAACGCTGATGGGCAGGGCCGGATCAATGCCGCGCCGGACGGGGCTTTCATAAAGTTTAACGCCGTCGCCGTAAATCTGGAAAACTACGCTTCCCCGGTCACCGACTTCGTCGTCTAGGCCAACTTGGGCTGTGAATGTAGTGCAGCGCGCGGCCAACCCATACGTTAAGGTCGAACTGGCATGCACGCCCAGCCCTTTGGCGAACGTGACACCGCCTACCGTTAAGACCTTGCCGTCCCCTCCCCCCTGGTCGCCGTTGCTCTGGTCGCGCTCTACTGGTCCCCAAGCATTGGTGGCGCTTGTCCACGTCAGGTCAGAGAGCTGCTTGACGCCGCTGGACTCCTCGGCCGAGCAACTGACTTTGGCATTCGCCCAATCCCCGTGATCGTAACTGATGCCGTCACTGCCATCGGTCACCACCAGACGTAAGTTCTGAACACCCGCCACGTTCACGCTGACCGGCTTGGCCGGGTCGGTGCCGCGCACCGTCCCAGAGTCGTACAGTTTGGTGGCCGTGCCGTTCCAGACTTGAAAGACGACACTGCCCCGGTCGCCGACCTCGTCATCTATGCCCACCGATGCCGTGAAGGTATTGCACATCCCACCCAGCGTATAGCTGACTTCAGACGCCGCATGCACCCCCAGCCCCTTGGCAAAGACTTGTCCGCCGATGGTCAGGGGCCGCCCATCGCCCGCAGCCTGCTCGGCGTTGCTCCGGTCTTGTTCGATCGGCCCCCAAGCGTTGGTGGCACTCGTCCAGGTCAGGTCGGAGAGGAAATTGTCACCACTCCCCAACGCCTGAGCTTGCACCCCGGCAGCAGACGTGCGGATACCCGTCCACGGGTAACTCTTGCCGTCTGCATACGGATCTGCGCTCGGCAGATCCAGACGGTCACTCCACGGATAACTCTTGCCCCCCGCATAAGGGTCGTCTTGCCCCAGCTGAGTCTGCGGCGTGTTTTGCGAACAGGCCATCAGCGCCAATGCCAACCCCATGGCTCCGGCCCCCATGCGCCGTCTTACAGCCCTCCGTTCCCCCGCCAACCTTTCTTTCACTCCCGCCATCGTCTCCCCCTTCCTTCTTTTTATGCCTCACAGCAGTTATCGGCTGTAGAGGTACTGCGTCGATTTAACCGACCTGTGCGCGTTCCACTACCTCTACCCAGCGCTGTGGGCTGTGCAAATGAGACTGGCACCCAGACCCAGAGTGTTGGACAGCCCAGACTGAAACAACAAGCGTCAATGTTTCGTTGCAGAGACGCCTGCGAACCTTGTTTTGCTCTTCATCAAGATCACTTCTTTTATTTTTCGTTAGCGCACTCTGATTACCCTTGAGCGGTAGTTTCTGAGCGTGTCCTGTGTCAGCGCACCTCATGGTCCTAGACGCAGCTTCGCCAATCGTTCCCACACATTAGCTCTAAAGGAGTGCCCCGTTTTGCGCCTACGCCCATTGCCTTCAGCCCGTGACGCTTCGTCAACCCAGCTGTACACAGGCCTCTACTCGTCTTTCAACTCTGCTTCCCCTCTGCTGCTGGTTTTGGGAGGTTTAGGCCTGATGTTGGGCGCAGCGGCAGTTGGTACGTTGGCCGTTTGGAATCCTCTGCTGGCCTTTCTCGCCGCGCTGCTGGTGTTTGCCTTCGCCGCAGCGTTGGCAGTGCGGGCACAGTTGCCCCGGCTGGCACTAACTTGGCTGGGCGTGTGCCTTTTGGGATACGCGATGATGGGCCGCGGCTTTGCTTATTTGGGCGTGGCCCCACTGTTTGTCGGAGAAATGATTTTGGCCGTCTGTATTGTGGCGACGTTGGTGTCGTTGAGTGGCAAGCAGCTTGTCCAGTCCAAAATCACGTACGTTCTGGTGGCCTTTTTATTAATCGGACTGGCCGCCACCGTGACGCAGGTTGGAACGTACGCCCTAGACGCCCTGCGCGACGCCGTGTTGTGGGGCTACGGCCTGTTTGGGCTAGCGGTGGCTGCCCTGCTTCTTCACACGGGTCTAACCTTGAATGCGGCCCGCACGTACTTGAGGTTCATACCCGTATTTCTGGTCTGGACGCCTATAGCTACGTTTATATTCGAACTGTTTCCTAGGGCGTTGCCCCGCATTCCCGGAAGTCAAGCGCTCCTGATTGACTTAAAGGGCGGTGACATCGCTGTGCATTTGGCTGGCATTGCCACTCTAATGATGCTGGGACTGCCGCAACTGCTCCGGC
This sequence comes from Deinococcus sp. QL22, assembly GCF_023370075.1. Taxonomy (NCBI): domain Bacteria; kingdom Thermotogati; phylum Deinococcota; class Deinococci; order Deinococcales; family Deinococcaceae; genus Deinococcus; species Deinococcus sp. QL22. The sequence goes on along the minus strand of NZ_CP097153.1, from coordinate 76,278 downwards.
CCGTCACAGCTCGGCTAAACGCAGTGACCAGCACGCGGCAAGAATGGCTGTGGTGGATGCTCTGGCTAGCGGCGGCCCTGATTCCCTTGTTCCGGGTACGGGCAGGCATCGTGGCGATTGCGGCAGCGGTATTGATTGTGCTCGTGCTGCGCTTCGGTGCGCGCGTGAAGGCTCGCTGGGGCAAGCCTGCCCTGCTGTTCACTTTGGCGCTCACCGCACTTCTTACCTTTGGGGGGCGCATCAACCTAGGCGAAGAGCGCAATACCATCTCCGCCGAAGCCTTGCTCCTCAACCTACAAGGCATCACGGGACAAACTGGAGATGGAGACCGTGACGGCTCACGCGGCTGGCGACTTAAGTGGTGGACAGATATCGTGAATTACACAGCAAACGGCCCCTATTTCTGGACGGGGAAAGGCTACGGCATCAACTTGGCCGACGACGACGGCTACCAACTGGAGGGCAACACGCTGCGTAGTCCGCACAACGGCCACCTGAATATTTTGGCGCGTTCCGGGGTGCCGGGCGTGGTGGTGTGGGCGCTGCTGCAACTGGCTTTCATGGCCGCGCTGCTGCGGGCGTACCAATTGGCCAAGCGGGCCGGACAAGACCTGTGGGTGCGCCTGAATGTGTGGGTCTTAGCGTACTGGGCCGCGTTTATGGTCAATGCTAGCTTCGACGTCTACTTGGAAGGGCCGCAAGGGGGCATCTGGTTTTGGAGTTTATTCGGATTTGGCCTTGCACTTCTCGAAACGCAGCGGCGATTGAGGCCGCAGTGGGCAGCACAAACGGTGCAGACACTCCCTGTGCAGAGTAGGTTCATATGACCAGTCAGCATGCCGTCAATACTCAGCCCCAGCGGGATCCTGCGGTGAGAAGGCTCCACATCATGCATATCGTGCACCACCTAGATTTAGGTGGCTCGGAAGAAGTCGCCCTCACACTGGCCGAACAATTGAGTGGGCATTGCGACTTCTCGGTCTTTGCGGTGAGGGGCATTACCAAGACACCTGTGGGTCGAGCAATGCAAACCCGGCTGGAGCAGTTACAGATTCCGGTTTATAGCGGCACCACTTTGGACATGAAACGCGGCGGTATGATTCACGCTGGGCTGGCTCTGAGACGCTTGCTACGGCGGGTGCGGCCCGACATCGTGCATCTGCACACCGATATTCCGGACGCCGCCTACGCGGCCAGCTTGCTGTTCGGATCAGAGAATCCAGGTCTACGCGTGATCCGCACGATTCACAACACGGTCCTTTGGCCCAAATGGGTGCGGATCGGTCAATGGGTGGAACGCCGTCTCGAACATGCCGAATCGGTAGGCGTGTCGCCTGCCAGCCTTGAGGGACTGCACGACTTTCGGGCCAGGCATGGACTGGGGCTATTGCCAGAAGCGCAAACTGGCGTCATTTACAATGGCGTGATGGAGCGGGCCAAAGCACCCGCCCAGCGCCTTCCAGGGCCAGCGCGGGTGCTGTTTGCAGGGCGGTTTGAGGCTCAAAAAGGAACTGACTTGCTGCCCGCTATTTTGGAACGCGCCGCCGAACTGACAACTGCTGCCGCCGAAATACAGATGTATGGACAGGGCACATTTGCACCTGTACTACACCATTGGGCAGAGCGGCAAGAGGGGCGTTGGCCCGTGAAGGTGTCTCCTCCTATACCGCAGCTTTCAGCTCTGCTCGCCGACTACGACGTAGTGCTGATGCCTTCGCGCCATGAGGGGTTGTCACTCCTCGGAATAGAAGTCGTGTTGGCGGGAACTCCCCTGGTAGCTGCCCGCATTAACGGTCTGCAAGAATTATTTCCACCTCATCACGATTTGCTTGTCAGCGCCGAGGACGTAGAAGGATTTGCCCGCACGCTGGCACGAGTCATTGAGGCACCGGCCCAGTACCGCGAGCGGGCCTTCGCCCTGATCGCCCCCACCGCCGCCCGCTTCAGTATGGATCGGATGACCAAGGCTTATTTAGATCTATACCGCCAAGAAGTCGTCACTGGAGGCACCATATGAAAGTTCTTGTCGCTCACAACTTTTATCAGCAGGCAGGCGGTGAGGATGAAGTTTTCCGGGCCGAAACTAAGCAGCTGGAACGCCTCGGCATAGAGGTCACCCGATATAGCGTCCATAACGACGACCTCAAAGGCGTTTCGGCGGCTCGTGCCGCCTTGCACACGGTTTGGAATCCGGCATCAGCCCGCGCTTTGGCTGGAATCGTCAGGGATCAGGGCATCGACGTTGTGCATTTCCACAACACGTTTCCAATCATTTCGCCTGCCGCTTACTGGGGCGTAAAGTCGAGCGGCGCGGCAGTGGTGCAGCACCTCCACAACTTCCGTCTAATGTGCGTCAATTACAACTTTCACCGGGACGGGAAAACCTGTCACGACTGTCTGGGTAAAACGCTGCCCTGGCCCGGCGTCAAGCATGCCTGTTACCGGGGCAGCCGCGCCGCCTCTGGTGTGGCGGCGGGCATGCTGACCACCCACCGCATGCTGGGTACCTACCGCCGGATGGTGGACGTCTACATAGCACTGACCGAATTTTCGCGGGGGCTACACGTACAAGGCGGCCTGCCCGAATCGCGGGTTCTAGTCAAGCCCAACTTCTTGGCCGATGATCCAGGAGTAGGCATGCACGGCGGGGGCTACGCGCTGTTCGTGGGCCGCTTACCTCCCGAAAAAGGTGTGCTGACGCTCCTAGAAGCATGGAAGACGCTGCACACCCGCTTGCCCCTCATCATCGTGGGCGACGGGCCACTGGCTCCCGAAGTCCAGGCTGCCGCCGATGCCTACGAGGGCGTGACCTATCTGGGCAGGCAAGAAAAAGCGAGTGTGGTTCAACTGATGCAAGATGCCACTATGTTGGTCTTTCCTTCCGAGTGGTATGAAGGCTATCCCATTACGCTGCTAGAAGCTCTTGCGACGGGGCTCCCGGTGGTCGCGAGCAGAATCGGTGCAATGGCCGAAATCGTAGAGCATGACCGCACGGGCCGCCACTTTAGCCCCGGTGACCCACAGGATTTGGCTACGCAGGTGCGTTGGATGCTGGATCACCCCGAAGCCCGCGCCGAGATGGGCCATGTGGCCCGGCAAACCTACCTGAATGAGTACACCGCCGAGCGCAATGGCCAATTGCTACTTGACATCTATAGCCGGGCGCAGTGGCAAGCGCGGGCAAGGGCGGGCGAAATTCAACCCACTCTGGGGCGCTAGATGCAGCTCTGCGTTGCTGCGCTGGGTAGGCTACTGGATTAACTTTGGCGCACCTAATTCGGACTTGTCTTAATGACCCCCCCCTTACCCTCGTTATTGCTCCCTCACCACACGCCGAGTTCACTATTTTCTGGAGGCTTTTTCAATGACCCCATTCTCTCCTGACCACGCGATTGCTGACCGTTCCAAAGTCTTCCGTGCTTCTACCACCCTGACCTCCCGCAACTGGCGGCGTTGGTTGCTGGGCGGCCTATTATCGCTGTCCGCCTGTACGCAGTCTGGGCCAGTTTCGAGCGGCGGAACGGGCACCCCAGCTACGGCAGCAACCCCCGTAGACTTCGTGTACGACGGCCAAGACCACTCCTGGACAGACCCGGCCCCTGCCGGGGTGCAGGCCTTGGCCCTCGGCGCAGGCGACAATAACCTGAGCGGCCAGCCTTGGACGGCGGCCAACAGCGGGTGGGGGCCAATAGAGCGCGACCAGAGCAACGGCGAGAAACTGTCAAGCGACGGGCGTCCCCTGACCATCGCGGGCAAAACCTATACGCGTGGGCTGGGCGTACACGCCAATTCCAGCGTCACTTTTGCGCTGGGCGGTCAGTGCAGCACCTTTACGGCGGGCATAGGCCTAGACGATGAGGTGGGCGACAGAGGCAGCGTGGTCTTCCAGATATGGAGCGGCTCCGCGGCGAGCGGCACGGCGACCAAACTCTACGATTCCGGCACCATGCGCGGCGCAGACGCGGCCAAAACTATTAGTGTGGCTGTGTCTGGGGTTCAAGACCTGCGGCTGGTGGTCACCGACGCAGGCGACGGCCTCGACTACGATCACGCCGACTGGGGCAATCCAGTGGTGGCGTGCGGCTCGGAGTCCGGCGTTGTCCGGATCAATGCGGGCGGCCCAGCCCAAACGGTGGACGGCGTGGAGTGGCAGGCCTGCAACGCCGTGACCTCATGCGGCGGCCTCGTGACGGGCGGATTCGCCTACAGCGAGTCTGACACCATTGCGGGCGTCGTGGCCCCGGCCAATGCCGCCCTGTACCAGACCGAATGGACAGGCGGCTTGACCGACGGCGTTCCTGCTGGAGAAACTGCGTTCGAGTACAAAGTTCCGGTGGCAAACGGCAAGTATCAGGTGCGCCTGCATTTTGCAGAACTGAACAAAACGGCAGCGGGTCAGCGGGTCTTCGACGTGAAGGTGGAAGGTCAGACGGTTCTGAACCGTTTTGATATTTTTGCCGAAGCGGGCGGCGCGGGCCGGGCACTGATTAAAAGCCTGCCTTCTACCGTCACCGACGGGGTTCTGAATCTGGCCTTCGTGCGGCAGATCGAAAACGCCAAGATCAGCGCCCTCGAAATTATTCCGGTGCCGACCACTGTCGGCACCGTATCTTCCAACCTCAGCGAACTTGTGTTCAGCACGACGCGCAACGCCACCTCCGCGGCACAGCGGGTCACGCTCAGCAATACGGGCACGGCGGCAGTCACAATCACGGCCTTGACGGTGGCGGGCCAGGATGCCGCCGCCTTTGGCGTGGTAGACGCACCCGTCCTGCCCCTTACGTTGGCGGCAGGCCAGAATGTCAACGTGGGCGTCCGCTTTGCGCCCCTGAGCAGCGTGGGATCGCTGAGCGCCTCGCTGCAAGTGGCCTCTGAGGGCAATGCGCCCACTGCGGTCAGTCTGTACGGCCTGAGCGCATCTGGCCTGCAGGGCGATCTGGAACCCCCCTTGCAGCAAGTGGTCAACACGCTCGGCTACAGCATCAATATTGGCAGTTCGGCCCTGCTGTTGGGCACGGGCAGCAATCTGATCGGTGATGAAGTGGCCGCGCAACTGTTCCGCAAAGCCGGCACTGGCCCCGTGACCATGAAAGCGGTAGCCCGTTACTCGCCGGACGACTTGTTGCCGTTCGGCTACGTGGTGTCGGGCAGTACGGCCCTGAACACGGTGGGCACAATTGCCACCGGGCAGGAGCAGACCTTGAATCCGGCGCTCACGTCGGGCACGCTGGCCAGCTTCGATCCGGGCGACGCGACCTTCGGGCTGTTTGCAGGCCGCACCAGTTACGCGCCTCAAACGACGTACACCCAAGACAACCTCAACATGGGGCCACTCAAGCACGCCGTGCGGGTGTACCCACTCAAAAACAGGGCTGGACAGCCTGTGTCCAACTCTTATTTGGTGGCCATGGAACCTGCCGTCAACGGCGATTATCAGGATTACGTGTTCGTGATCAGCAATGTGCGCCCGCAATCGGCGACCGCCGTGAGCTGGACACAGAAGGCCGACGCCCTCAAAGCAGTATCGGAAGCGCAGGGGGCCGCTGTGAACGGCAAACTGTATATTTTCGGCGGCTTCGACAGCAATTTGCAGACCAATTCCAGAGTGCAGGCGTACGACCCGGCAACCAATACATGGAGTAGCGCCCGCTATATCCCCGAACCAATTACACACGGGGCGGTGGCTGTAGACGGTCAAACGATCTATGTGGCGGGCGGCTTCGTGGGCAATCACCCCGGCCCACAAACGGCGCATGTCTGGAAATACGACGTGAGCACCGACACTTGGAGCGCAGGCCCGAATTTGCCCGGCGCACGGGGCGGCGGCGCACTGGTCAGGCTGGGGCGTACCCTGCACTTTTTTGGCGGTACCGAGCGTGACGTGACCAACGGCGACCTGTATCGGCGCGACTCGCCTGAACACTGGGTGCTGCAACTGGATGGCGGCACAGCTTGGACGGCGGCTGCGCCCTTGCCCAACCCACGCAACCACCTTGCCGGGGCCGTGCTGAACGGCAAAATCTACGCACTGGGCGGCCAGCATCTAGGCGACGAGTACGGAGGCAACCAGAGCGCCGTGCATATGTACGACCCTGCCACCAATACCTGGACGGCGCGGGCCAGCCTGCCTTTGGCAATTGGCCATATCAACGCGTCTACAGTGGTCATGAATGGCCGAATCGTGGTCATTTCTGGCGTGACCCAGAACTCGGCAGAGGTGTCGAATATCAGCGAGTACGATCCGGCAGCCAATACTTGGACTGCCCTGACGCCGCTGCCCGCGCCCCGGCAATCGCCTGTGGCCGACGTGATCAATGGGCAACTGGTGGTGGCTACAGGAGCGCTGCCGTCCGGTGCCTACGCGACGACCTGGACGGGCATCCGCCCATGACCGAGCAGGCGCAGCAAGCAACCGCGTCTTTTGCTGTGCCGTCCGTCGTATCGCCCGCTGTGCACCGTCCTCCCTCCTCCAAAATCAGGGTGCTGTTTGTGCTGGAGGGACTGTATGGGCGCGGCGCAGAACGGGTGACGTTGGGGCTGATTTCCCGACTAGACCGCCAGCACTTCGAACCGTCAATTTGGATTTTGCGCTCTGAGGATGCGTTAAAAAGCGAGTTGCCGCCCGGCGTGCCGGTGACGGTGGCGCTGGGGCCGGGGCAGCGCATTCGGCACGCGGTGACGCAGGTTCCGACTACGCTCCTGGCAGCGGCGCGGGGGGCAGACGTGATCGTGGGCGCGGTGGAATTGATGCCTACTTATTTTGCGGGGCTGGCAAGTCTGCTGACCCGCACGCCCGCGCTGGCCTGGGTTCGCAACGACCTCAGTCACACCTTTTCCGAGCAACCCGCTTGGCACCGTGTCCTCTCGCGCCTGATCTATACACGACTGCCCCGGCTGGTGTTTGTGTCGCAGGGCACGCGGGAGACGCTGGCCCGGTTGCAACCCTTGCGCTCCGAACGCTTGAGCGTGGTGTACAACCCTATAGATTTAGAGCGCGTCCGGGCCTACAAGGATCATCCCTTACCCGACTGGGCCGCGTTTATGCGAACTCGGCCTACCGTGCTGGGGCTGGGCCGCCTGACCGCCCAAAAGGGCTTTGACACCCTGATTCGTGCCCACGCTCACCTGCTTCGGCAGGGCGTGGCGCACGACCTGGTCATTGCAGGCGAGGGCGAGGAACGCTCGGCTCTTGAACGCTTGATTGAAGAATTAGGCGTGCAGGACAGCGTGCATTTACCAGGGTATCTGCCCAATCCTTATCCACTGCTGGGGCACGCTTCGGTCTTTGCCCTCTCGAGCCGCTACGAAGGGCTGGGCGGCGTGATCGTGGAGGCGATGGCGTGCGGCACACCCGTGGTCGCCACCGACTGTCCCTCTGGCCCCGGCGAGCTTCTAGAGGGTGGCTGGAACGGCCTGCTGGTACCCGTCGACGACGCCATCGCGCTGGCTGGAGCCTTGGGCCGGATGTTGACCCAGCCTGCCGTGCGGCACCATTTTACGGTGCTGGGCCTGCGCCGTGCCGAGGCTTTTGCGCCAGCCCAGAGTGTGCCGCAGTGGGAAGCTGTACTGCGGGACGTTGCTAGAGGCGGCGTTTCTGGAGGCATAGCCAAAACTGTTGGAGACAACAGTGAATTCGTCCCGCGCACGCTGAGCCAGCAGTGAGCGGCATCCCCGCTGTTGTAGAGCAAATCTTTAGAAAAATCTTTTCTTTGTCGATGCCGTAACGCCCAGAGGGGCACACTACAACCAAGCGGAATCAGAACTTGCCGCAGTCCGTCACCGGGCGCGGCAGTCTCTTTTGTTCCTGCATTCCCGCCCGAATCCTTCAATCCAATTCAGGCAATCCTACTCAGGCGAACTTGCCGCGTTTCCGGAGGACTTATGTCAAACATTGCTTATTCAGACCCTACTGCTTTAGCGGGAGGCCGCCGTTCCGCCCTCCCCATGAAGGCCATTATTCCTGCCGCTGGATTGGGCACGCGCCTTCGCCCGCTGACCTACGCCCGGCCCAAACCCGTGCTAAAGGTCGCCAACAAGCCCATCATCTGCCACGCCATTTCTACGCTGTCGGAAGCGGGCATCCGGGATATCGGCATCGTGGTGTCCGACCTGACCCGCAAGGCCATTGAGGGTGCGGTGCGCGACCTGGAGGGCGTGAACATCACCTTCATTTACCAGAATGAAATGCTGGGGCTGGGGCACGCTGTGAAGGTCTGCCGCGAGTGGATCGGAGACAGCAACTTTTGCGTGTACCTCGGAGATAACCTCTTTGAGCAGGGTGTGGGGCGCTTTATCGAACTGTTTCACCGCCGCAACGCCGACGCGGTGGTCGCGCTCGTGGAAGTGGACGATCCCACCGCTTTCGGGGTCGCCGTGATGGGCGAAAACGGCCATATTACGAAACTGGTGGAAAAACCCAAAGTGCCGCCCAGCAAGTTGGCGGTAGCAGGCCTGTACTGCTTCTCGCCCGTGATTTTTGATGTGCTGGAAACGCTGAAACCCAGCGCACGCGGCGAGTACGAAATTACCGACGCGATTGCCGAACTGATACAAGAGCGCGGCAATGTGCTGGGCGAGTGCGTGCAGGGCTGGTGGAAAGACACCGGCAAGCCCGAAGACCTGCTGGACGCCAACCGTCTGCTGCTGCGCGGCTTAAAGGGCTGCGTGCTGGGCACAGTCACCGACTCGCGCCTGACCGGAGCGGTGGTCGTGGAACCCGGCGCAGAAGTCATCAACAGCGTCATCATGGGGCCAGTGACCATTGCGGCTGGGGCCAGAATTGAAAACGCATATCTGGGGCCGTACACGAGCGTGGGACGCGGCAGCCTGATTCGCAATGCCGAAGTGGAGTACAGTGTGATTGACGAAGATGCCGAGATTTGCAACATGAGTGTGCGCCTGCAAGAGTGCCTGATCGGAGTGAAGGCCCGCGTGATCGGTCACGGAGCCATTCCGCGTATTCACCGCTTCGTGCTGTCGGATGCCAGCAGCTTGGAATTGGGGTGCTGAGGTGAGCGACTTGACTCCTTCAAAGCAGACCTCTTTACCGCAATTCTCTGCAGACCAAACGCTTGTTCCTCAGACAGCGCCCCTGAACACCGACAACGATTTCCGGCGCTTGGGCACGATCTTGAGGCGCAGTGCAGGGATTATTGCAACCAGCGCCGCCCTCGCCGCAGGCACAGCCTACCTGCTGGCGGCTCAACAAACGCCTGTCTACGAGTCCAGCGCCAGCCTCATTACGGTCAGAGACGACGGCGGCAGCAGCTTGCTGAATCCCAGCGTGTTCGTGGCCCCATCGCTTCCGAGAGGCGCGCTGCAAGAAGCTCTGTTAGGAAGTAACGTCCGTCAGCGGTTGCTGAACGAGCTACGGGCGCGGGGCAAAACCCTTCCACCCAGCACGTTGAATGTTCTGACTTCACAGGTGCGCGGCGACCTTGGCAAAGTCTTGAGTGTGAAGGCGCAGGGCACCGGACAATTAGACGGCGTGTTTGAAGTAGAGGCGTCGGCGACCACCCCGCAGTCCGCACAGATCCTGGCCAATGCCGGAGCCGCCGCCCTGTTGGGCTGGGATGCAGGCCGCGCCCAGCAACGCCTGAACCAGTTGCGAACCAGCTTCGAGAGCCAATTCGAGGCCCTCGATACCCAGTTGCAGGCCGCCCCTGCCACTGTTGGCAACACCCGCCGAGCCGCGCTGGAACGCCAAACGCTGAGGGCAGCGCGGGCACAGGTGCTGCAAAATCTGGCACAGGTCACGGCACTGGAACAGTCCACGACGGGCAGCCTCGCGCCGCTGGCAAGTGCGGAACTTCCCCGCCAGGCCGCCTCACCTCGTCCGGCAAGGAGTGCGGCACTGGCCGCCTTGCTCACCTCCCTGTTGGTGGGCGGCGCGGCGCTGCTGTGGGCTGGACGTCGGCGCACCGTGTACAGCGAACAAGACCTGCTGGGCTGGGGTGTTCCGGTGCTGGGGCGCTTGCCCAGTGTACCGGGAGCCTCAACTGGCTCAGGCCTCTTGACCGCGCTGCATTCGGGCGGCTGGCGAACCGGCATCAACTTTTTGCGCGTGAATGTGCTGTCGCAGTTGGGCGCTAGCACCGGGAAACCTCGCCGCTTAGTCGTGGCGAGCGCCGGGCCAGCCGAGGGGCGCAGCAGCGTCACCGTGGCTCTGGCCCTCAGCCTTGCCCAGAGTGGCGAGCGCGTGCTGGTGGTCGACGCTGACAGCCGCCGCGCCGCACAAGCTGGGCTGTGGCAGAGTCTTCAGAACCAGTCGGCCCAGCGGCCAACTCTGGCCGGAGAAGCAGACCGCCCGGTAGCCGTGACCGAACAGATCGACCTGTTGCCTGCCAGCGTCACTGGGCGTCCCGACGGTTCGCTGGATCAGACCCGCCTGCACCACTTGCTGGACGGCGTTGGTACCCAGTACGACACCATTCTCTTTGACACCCCACCCCTTCTGACCTCGCCCGACGCGGTGGCGTTGGCTGCGGCTGCCGACGGCTTGGTGTTCATTGTGGTTCCCGGCTCTACGTCTCTGGACGACGTGTCTGCCGCCTTTGACGCTGCCCGGACAGCCCGTGCCCGTGTCCTGGGCGTGCTGCTGAATACTCGGCCCCGGCTGGGTAGGGCAGCGGTGGCTCCGGCTCCCGCAGCGCTGCCCCGCGAACGGGTTGGTGGAGAGACCATCACGCAATAGTGCAGGAGCTTAGAGCAGGACAAAAAGAGGCGTCTGGGAGTTGCTCCCAGACGCCTCTTTTCTGATTGTTGGACTTTCAGTATTCGTTGAGCTGTCCGTGAAGCTTATTCATTTCAGCTTCTTGATGATCGCCCAAGTCTTCATCCCGGCCTCAAAAGATTGAGTTGGCACGTTGCTGGGAAGATTCATCGTGGGACGGCAGTATCAGCAACTTTCGCACGTCTACTCTCCTCCACTCCACTGCCAGACCCTCACTGTTTTATCCAACCCGCCACCCGACGCCAAGACTGCGCCGCCCGGTGCAAACGTCAGCGCCCGGATGGGGGCCGTATGGCCGAGGAAAACCCGCATGCCGACTCCAGTGCTGGCATTCCAGAGCCGGATCACACGGTCTTCTCCTGCCGCGGCGATGGCGGTTCCACCGGGCGCGAACGCGAGGGCGGCAATGGGAGCGGCACTCGGCAGGGTGCGGGCCAACTCGCCGCCCGGCAGCGTCCACACGTTGAGGGTGGTGTCTGCGCTGCCCGTGACGAGCTGTTTGCCACTGGGCGCGAACGCGACCGCCGTCAGGTCATCGGTGTGGCCCCGCAGGGTGCGAGTTTCGCGGCGGGCAGCCACATTCCACAGCCGGGCAGTGTTGTCGCGGCTGGCACTCGCCAACACGGTTCCGTCGGGACTGTAGGCGACGGCAGTGACAACGTCGGTGTGGCCCAGGAGGGAGGATTGCAAGCGGCCACTGCCCACATCCCATAGCTTCACGCTGTTGCCCGCGCCCGACAAGGCCGTATTGTCGCCGCTGCCGCTGGCAAGCTGCTGTCCATCGGGGCTGAAGGCGAGCGACGTGACGTAATAGGTGTCTGGGTTGAGCGTAAAGCGCAAGCGGCCTGTGCCTATATCCCAAATGCGGATACGGCCATCGCTGCCTGCCGAGGCCAACAGTTGGCTGTTGGGGCTAAAGGCGAGGGCTGTCACTGCACTCTGGTTCGGGAGAGTGCGGGGGGCCACTCCTGAAGCTTGAGGCCGCAGCCTGATCTGACCCGCGCCGTTTCCTGTGGCGAGCAGTTGCCCATCCGGAGAGTACGCGAGGGCCAGAGCCGCACTGCCGAGGTGGAGGACTTGGGGCAGCGTGGCCGATGGTGAGGCGACCTGCGCCACGTTCAGAGCTGCTGGAGCACAGCCCGCGCCCAGCATCAGCGTGAGACACAGCAGTTTGGGCCAAGTGTTGCGAAGGGTTGACATAGGGGAAACCTCCTTACGTGTACAGGGGTCTGTCTAAGGGTCCAGGGTATAAGCAACCCATGCGCAGTTCACTGCTGTAAAAACCCGCGCCGCGACTCCCGAGAAGGTGAGTGGCGGCGCGGTGGGCGGGGCGAGAGGGAGGCGGTCAGGTCAGGTTATTTGACCCGCACCAAGGTCAACTTGCCTACGCCCGTCTGCTCGTCGAGTTGGGCGACGTACAGGTGTCCGGTCGACCGGTTTTCGGCCAGGTCAAGTGGGTTGGGCGTGAAGTTGTTCAGGCCGGTCACGAAGGTCTGGGCGGTGATGATGTCCAGATTGGGGCCACCGGGCGTCAGCACCACGATGTCTTTGCCCGCACTGTATCTCACGACCAGCAGCTTGTTCCGCAGGGCGGATGTAGGGGCGTTGGTATATTCCTCGATCACGCCGTTGGCCGAAGCATGCTCGCCAAAGTCGTAGGCGAAGCCGCGCCAGTTGCGGTCAGGCATGGTACCCACCGGGTAGGCAGCGACTTCGGCCTTGTCGGTGCCTGCCGTGGGGTTGCCACCGTTTTGCACCCACTCGCAGCGCAGAGGGTTGGGATGGCCGTAGTAGCCGCCAGGCAGAACCCGGAACAGGAAGTCGTGCTGCACGGTTACGCTGGTCAGGCCGGGGACGGCAGGGCCAGTGTAAGGGCCGTCGGAGCGGGTATTACAGGCGGCGGGCAAGGTGGCTGGAGTGGCCGGGGTGTTGCCGCCTGCCGCCGAGCCGTTGGTGGGCACGTACAGTTGACCGTTGGTATGCCACACCATGTCGTAGGCGTTGCGGATGCCGCTGGCATAGATGGTGACAGGTGCGCCACCAGCGTAAGGGTTGTACAGGCCGCCGTCCGAAGTCTTGACGCTGATGGGCGGCGAAGGAATCTTGTTCAGGTCGACGCGCAACAACGCGCCGCTGAGCAGGCGTTCGGGGCGGTTGCCCCAAGCGTTGTCGGGTGCGCCCATAGCCGTGTTGCTGCCCTGAAGCACGTACAACGCGCCTGCATCGTTGGGACGGAACGAGATGCTGTTGGTCTGGTGGTCGCGGATAGAACGGGGCAGGCCCACCACGTAGTCCTGCACGTTTTCCAGATTGGGGCCGCTGAGCTTGGTGATCTTGCCGCTCCAGTCGGGCGAATTGGCTCCACCATCCCAGAAGTGGTTGTTGCTGATCCACATGATCAGGTTGTCGGCAGTGGCCGCCGGGTCAAACTTCACGCCGATGATGGTACGCGGCCCACCGTTGGCCGTTTGTACGGACGTAATAACCTGCGGCGCAGTAACTGTGCCGTCCGGTTGAACGCCGAAACGCAGGATTTCTCCGGTCAGGGTGGCGGCGTACAGCTTGCCGTCCGGTCCCATTTCGACGGTGGTGTAGGGCATGACAGGTACGTTGGGCAGCGCGATTTGCTCGAAGGCCACGCCGCTGGTGTCGGTAGACGTCGCCCCGGTCACGAAGGAGGAACGCAGGGGCAAGAAGGCCGCGCCATTGAGGTCTTTGAGCTCAGAGGTGATCTCGAAGATGTAGCGGGAGTTGGCCTGAAGCGCGGAGGTGGGCTTGATGACCACCGCGTCGCCGCCGCCCGATGTGTTGACAGTCGCGGGAATGATCTGGCTGGTGCCCGGATCGATCAGGTGCACCGCTGCAGAGGTGAGGGTGTTCAGGTCGATGGCATTGTTGGGCAAGTTCACGTCGGCGGTGACCGACACGCCGGGGTCGACCATGGTCTGGTGATCTTGCGGAGAGTAGCCGCGCACGCTGGGACGGTCTCCGGGCTGAATGACCACGTAGTTCAGCTTGGTGTTGGAGCCGCCGGTCGCGTCAATGGTCAACCGTCCGTCGGTCACGGTGGCCAGCAGCGTGCTGGACGTGAATTTGCGGGCGGCAATGGGCACGAAACGGGCAATGGCGAGCTTGCCTTCGATGTTGATCTGGTGGGCACTGTCGAAGCTGTTGCTGGCGTCGCCTACGCTGACGGTGACGCTGTAGACGCCGTTGGGCAGCGCGTATTCCCACGCGGCGGGCGTGCGAACCGCCGTCGCGTTGGTGACACTGTCCGGAAACTGCATGTGCATCATCGTATTCAGGCGGGCATCTACGCCCACGAGGGCGCGGTCGCGTGAATTGGGCGTGATGTCGATGGGGACGCCCGCGCCTGTGCCTACGCTGGCCTGTGTAATCCAGCCAAAGCCGCGTGCCGCGTCGTAGGCCGCGCCTGCATCGGCGGTGTAGCCCACGGGCTTGATGGCGTTGGCGGGCTGGAAGTTGACCTGAATGCCGCCCGCAGGCAGAGCTTGGGCCGCGTTGACTGTAATTTGGGCGCTGCCCGACTTACTGGGATCGAAGGTGGAGGTGGCCGTGACGGTGGCCGTGCCTGCAGTGACCCCCGTGATCAGACCGGTTTGGCTGACCGCGACGACGGCAGTGTTGGTGCTGGCCCAGGTGACGCCGGGGTTGTAGCTGCCCTGTCCACTGACTTCGGCGCTGAGTTGCTGGGTTCCGTTCACGTTCACGTTGACGGGGGCTGGGCTGACAGTGACGCTGCTGACCGCAGGCTGCACGGTGGAGCAATTGATTTTCGCAGCAGCCCAATTCCCGTGGTCGAAATCGACGCCGTTGCCGCCGTCAGTCACACGCAAGGTGAGTTGCTGCTTGCCTGCCACGTTCACATCCACCGAACGTGCCGGGTCTTTGCCGGTCATCACGCCGCTATCGAACAGCAAGGCTCCATCGGCCAAGACCTGAAACACAATGCTACCCCGGTCGCCCACTTCATCGTCGACGCCCACTTCGGCGCTAAAGGTGGAACAGGTGCCGCCCAGGGCGTAAACCAACTGCGAAGCCGCATGAACGCCAACGCCTTTGGGGTACACCGTGCCGCCAATGGTCAGAGGACGGCCATCGCCTGCCGGACGTTCGCCGTTGCTGGCATTCATTTCCACTGGCCCGTAGCCGTTGGTGGCCGACAGGGGCGTCAACTCGCTCAACAGCTTGTCGCCGGAAGGCTGAGCCGTGCTGCACGTCACTTTGGCGTCGGCCCAGTCGGCATGATCGTAGTCGATTCCGTCGCCCGCGTCAGTTACCACAATACGGAGGCTCTGCACACCGCTGACATTCACACTGATGGGCTTGGCCGCGTCTATGCCGCGCATGGTGCCGGAATCGTAGAGCAGGGTGGACACTCCGTTCCAGACCTGAAAGGCCACGCTGCCCCGGTCGCCCACTTCGTCGTCCAGACCTATTTGAGCGGTAAAGACTGTGCAGGCTCCGCCCAGCGCGTACCGCACGTCTGATTTGGCATGCGCACCCAGACCTTTGGCAAAGGTTTTGCCGCCGATGGTGAGGGTCAGGCCGTCGCCAGGCGTATTGGTGTTGTTGCTCTTGTCGATTTCTACTGGCCCGTACCCGTTGGTGGCTGAAGTCCACGTCATGTCGCTGAGCTGCGTATCGGTGGGGGTATCGAGTGCCGACAGGCCCACGCCGCGCCAGGGATAACCGAAGCCGCCAGGATAGGGGTCATTGGCATCGGACTCGTCAGACCAGGAATAGTCGGTGCCGCTGGCGTAGGGATAAGTGGCATCTGGGCCTGTAGTTCCAGTGCCAGTGGAAGGCTGCGAAGAACACGCGACCAACGTGGCCCCGATGAGCCAGAGCAGACCGAACCGCGCTGCCCTGCGGGAAGAGAATCGGCGCGGTGAGTGCTGAGCCAATGGATTTGAGACGGATGGAGACTCGTCCGTTAACTGTTGCGCCACAGGCCCGTGCGCTGTCGAATTTCGTTGACCCATTTAGGTTCCTCCAAGAGCATTTACTCCCCTCATGGGGATGCATGAGCGAGTGTGGCGAAAGGGGCGCTAACCTAACGTTTCGGGCGTCTGGCAAATGCGTTTGATTAAGGCGGTTTTAAGAACATCATTAAGGCCGTGGCCTATTTATCAGCCGGTTCAGCCTTCTGCACATTGCAGGTTAAATGTGGAAAGGGAGGCTCAGCAACGCAAAACAAAAGTCGCCCGACTTGCAGGGCGACCTCTAAACGTTTCTAGCGGCTAATAAGCTCCAGTACTCCCCAACACGACTTTGACGGTGCGGACCAGAATAATCAGGTCAAGCTTCAGCGACCAATGCCGCACGTAATAGGGATCCCACTGTTCCATGCCCCGGTTGCCTGACGCCGAACGCCCCGACACCTGCCACAGTCCGGTCATGCCGGGGCGCACCCGCTGGCGCGTCAACTGCACATAGAGGGGAAGTTCTTTGGCGTGGTAAACGGGCAGGGGCCGGGGGCCGACCAGCGACATCTGGCCCTGCAACACGTTGATCAATTGAGGCAGCTCATCAAGGCTGGTCTTGCGGAGCAGGCGGCCAATTCGGGTGATGCGTGGGTCGTGCCGCAGCTTGTGATTGGCCTCCCATTCGGCCCGCAGCTCTGGATTTTGGTTCAGAGTGTCTTGGAGCAGCTGTTCGGCGTTGGGGCGCATGGTTCTAAACTTCCAAGTGGGAAACAGCGAGCCGCCCAGGCCCACCCGGTCTTGCTTAAACAGTGGGTCGGCGCGGTCTTCCAGCCAAATTAGGGCCGCAACCAGGCCGCAGAGGGGCAGCCACATCGGTGCCGTAATCAGCACGCAGGCCAAATCCAGCGCCCGCTTGGCTATCAGGGCCAACGGACGGACAAGGCTACGAACCGTAGACAGGCCCAGCGCACTCCCCACTTCATGGTTCCTCATATCCATCGGGTTCTCCTGCTGGAAACCAAAAGAAACCCAGGGCACAGGGTGGGCAGCGGGGCGGCGTAGGAAAAGCCAGCAACACTGTCTGCAACGGCTCTCGCTCTGTAGAAAAATAATGTATTGGGGTCGCTCGGCATTCATCGCTCCTCAAGCTCAACTTGGATGGCCCGGCAAATCGGGGGGTTGTCCAAAGCCCTTATGAATGCCATGCTGCCTATTGGCTCGTTACTCAAACGTAAAAGTATGTTTTGGCAGCACGCTCGGCTCAGCGTGGGCCTTCTGGCAGCCCATTTATGTTGCTGATAAACATGAATAGCCCCTCAGATGTCATAAGGACATGACTTGGCGGCCTGCTCAATTTGGATACGTGATCAAAGGGCTGTACTGGGCCAATGGCGTGCGGAAAGTGGAGAGCAAGGTCGCGGCGATGCCTCGCACCAGCGACTCCAGCACCAGCTTTAACAAACGCTGGTGCTGACTTTGGATGAAAATCAGACGGCAAGTGCCGGATTGGAGACGCGTCTTAAAGCTTTGAGGTGTGTGCCTTCACTGCGGCGAACGGTCAGCGGTGGGCGTTGCCCTAGCCCCGTGCGCTAGTCTGTGGGTTCATTGAGCTTGCCTGCCGCCCTCTCCCCTGCCCCGCCCACCCCTGAAGCTTACGTTGCCGAAGAACGTGGGGTCTTTTTGCCTACCAGAGGCCACATCAGTTTTGTGGGCCTGCACGGTCAGCCCTTGGAGAAGCCGCAGGTGGACAAGCCGGGCGCGGGCAAAAGCGAGAACAGCCAACGCCTGCCCTATATAGAAAGTCTCACGCCGTACGGCGTGCAGGTGCGCCTGACCGACTGGGTGGGCCGCCTGACCTTTACCACCGAGTCGGACGCGGGCCGGGTGCGGCATCCGGTATTGGTGTATCCGGCCAAATTGCACGAACAACCGGAACAGGCTTTTGCGGCGCTGGGCCGAATGGCCGACGCCCTGCCGGAACTGGGCCAGCGGCTTAATTTTCCGCAGGGTCTCTTGTCGGCTGGCAGTCAACTGACAACCCCCACAGGCTCAGGCCCGGAAGCCCCGAAATTGCTGGAGTGGGCGGGGCAGGCGTGGCAGCTGTGGCAACTGGCGCGGCGGCGGCCCCAACTGGTGCAGGGGCACGGACAGCGCGTGCAAGGAGATGGCCACGTGCCTGACCGGGTCGATTGGGATCTTACCTTCGAGCATTGGGGCCGGGGCGGGTTTCCCGGTCATGTGGCCCGCGACCTTGCCCCGCCCTGGCCGCCAGCGGCTACTTCTGCCCTGCTGGACTTGTGGGACGCCCTGAGTGCTGCGGCTCAGCGGTTGCCCCAGCCCGCCGAGCGCACACTGCTGCTGACGCGTTTTGCTGTGGCCAAAGCCACCCTGGCCGGAAAACGGGCGGGCGGGCAGCTTGCCCCCAACGGTGCTGTTCGGCTTCTGGGAGGCCGTACCGTTGCCACACTGCCCGACCCACTCGCCCGCCAAGCCGCGTCGCTGGCCGAACAGGTGCGCCAGTGGTCGCCGCATGCCACCGGCATTCCGGACGGCCACACCCGCATGGCCGAACTGTACGAACTCTGGGCGCTGGCCCGCCTGACGCAGGCCCTCGGCGCAAGCAGCGGTGAATTCCAGCGAGACAGCACAGGTCTTTTTACCGGGACGTTTCGGGGCAACGGCGTCACGGTCACCCTCAATCCTCAACTCAGTTTCCGGGGCATCGGACAAGGCTTGCAGTTGCTGCGCCCCGATCTGCTGGCCGTGTTCGATGATGGGCGGGCGCTGGTGGCCGATGTCAAATACCGCCCCCTTGACCGCCTAAATCCCCAGCAGCAACGCGAGATCAATGACCAGTTGCTGCGCTATATGGGGCTGTCCCATGCGGCCACCGGACTTATTTTGTGGCCGGGCCGGGCGGACACTGGGCGGCCTTCTCACCTTGACGGCAACGCAGGAGAAACAGAACCTCAGCCCACGCCTTACAGCCCTGCACAGGCCCTGCACATCAATCCTCTTCCCGGCGAGCGTGCCCGCATGGTGCGCGTCCGGCTTCATCCCAACGATCCTCATGGGGCACTGCCTGTTCACTTACGCACCCTCGGCTTTCCCGGAGTTTTTGCATGACCACCCCACGACCCGATCCGCCCTGTTTCATGACCGTATTTGCCCAATTCAAAATTGCGTTCGACGCCTTGTTTCACCTGCCTGCCGAGCAGCAACGGGCAGTCGAAACAGCGGCCTCGGCAGCCGATTGGATCACCGATTCGGGAGGCGCACTTCTCTCGCCTGCGCTGCCGCTGAGGGTGCCGAGCGCGTCTGTGCCACACGCGTCTGCGTCACAGGATTCGCAACAGGCCGTGGAGTTTCCCTGGGCAGATGAGGGATCGCGGGCAGCGGCAGCGGCGGCGGCTCAACTGCACCTGTTGGTGTGCGACGTGATCAGCGAATCGGCGCGGGGGCCAGACGCGGTGCTGCGGTTTTCGGGCCACGTGGCCGATGACCAAGGGGGGCCGCTGGCTATGTTTGCTCCTGCGCCGCGCCCGCTGCTGTTGGCCGCCGAACGCTGCGCGCGGCAAAGCCTCCTGGGAAGCCTGACCAAAACCCGCGTGCTGGCCTACCGCGCCGTTCCCTTTTCGGAACGTGTGTTGTCTCTGGAAGCCTTGCTGCGCTACTTGCCCCGCAAAAAACAGGTGGCCCTGATCAAAGACGTTGCGCTGTACGAGCATCACTTGGAGCGCCGGGGGGACGGGTTTTTGCACCAGTGTCAAGTGCGGGCCGCCTACAGCGAACACGGCAACAGGCCGCAGCACAGGCAACCGCTCGGCAGCAGCCTCAGCAGCGGCCTGTTGTTGCACGCTCTTAGCGGCCCGGCCCTGCCTTTTGCCAAGATGGAAGGCCAAGCGCCACCGCGCCCCAGTCTGGACGCCCGCAACTTACTGGAAAATTTGCTGAGGCCTGCACCCGTACCCCTGAAAAAAGCGCCAGAGTCAGCCCAAGCAGAGCCAGTCAGCACGGATACTGAAGTTGTTCTCTCCGTCAGTGTCGAACCTGTTCCCCTCTCCACACCAGAACCAATTTCAGCAGTGCCACTCTCTGTAACCCAGCCGCAGGCAGAGCCGGACCCGTTGGTGCCACCGCCTGAGCCAGTCTTGCCGGAACCTGTGCGGCCCAAACCTGTCCCCACGCCGCCCGGCCTCTGGGACGACCTTCAGGAGCGCTTGATCATCGACCCGGACGTGCTGGATACGGCGCGGGTGTCCCTGAGCTTGGCCCGCCCCTTGCTGCTCGAAGGTGCGCCCGGCACGGGCAAAACGCTGCTGGCGACCCTGCTCGCAGAAGCCCTGTGCGGTTCGGGCAACTTTACCTTGGTCACCGCCGACGCCCGCTGGACAAGCAGCGACGTGCTGGGCGGCCTCAAGGTAGCTCCCGGTGACAGTCTGCGTTACCAGTTTCAACCCGGCATCGTCACGCGGGCGGCGCAGCGGCACCACGACAGCATGCAGAGTTCCGGGCGGCCCCACGCGCTGATCATCGATGAATTTAACCGCGCCCACCAAGATGAAGCCTTTGGGCGGCTGCTCACCCTGCTCGACCCCGAATACCGCAGCCGTATGCCGCTGGTTTCAGAGGCAGATGGCGCGCCCGAAGCCGTGTATTTGCCGCCAGATTTCCTGTTGATCGCCACCATGAACGACGCCGATGTGGGCCGCCTGCACGAAATCGGCGCGGCTCTGACCCGGCGCTTCATCACGTTGCCGCTGACCGTGCCGCGCGAGGAACGGGCTTTCTTGGAGCGAACTCGGTCAGCAGTGTCCCGTGTTCAACTTGATACGCTCTACGCTTTTGTCGGCACAGGACAAGCCGCCGAAGACCGCGCCACCCACCGTTTCCGCGCTTACGTCACGGTGGGCACGCATTTTATGTGCGAGGCATTGGCACTGGCCGGAGCAGGTCTGACCCTGGATGACGCCCTCAAAACGTTGATCCATCCTCATTTGGCGGGCCTGACCCGCGCTGGGCTGGCCGCGCTGCACGGCACAGCTCAGCAGTTGGAGCTGCCCCGGTTGGCTGCCGAGTTGCAGGCAGCGGCAGAAGCCGCGCTGTTTTAGGCGCTGGCGACTGGCCCAAGTCGCAGGGGCTGTATGCGTATAAGATTGAGCCGAACTCTGTCTACTCGCCACGAAAACCCTCACTCTCTAAGGAGTTCCGATGACCCTTCCCGTGTACCAGGCCGCGCCGCAACGCTACGACTCCATGACTTACGGGCGCACTGGGCGCAGCGGCCTAAAACTCCCGGCCATTTCGCTGGGGCTGTGGCACAACTTTGGGGGTGCAGACCGGCTGGAACAGGCCCGCGCCATCTTGCACCGGGCGTTCGATCTGGGCATCACGCACTTTGATCTGGCCAACAACTACGGCCCACCTGCGGGCAGCGCCGAGCAGACCTTTGGGCAGGTGTTGGCGCAGGATTTGCGGCCTTACCGAGACGAACTGATCATTTCCAGCAAGGCAGGTTACGACATGTGGGCTGGGCCGTATGGCAATTGGGGATCGCGCAAATATCTGGTGTCCAGCCTCGATCAAAGCCTGGGGCGCATGGGGCTGGAGTACGTCGATATTTTTTATCACCACCGCCCTGACCCAGAAACGCCACTGGAAGAAACGATGGGCGCGCTCGATTACATCGTCAGGAGCGGGCGGGCGCTGTACGTGGGCATCAGCAACTATTCGCCGGAAGGCACGCGGGAAGCGGCGCGAATCTTGCGCGAACTCGGCACGCCATGCCTGATCCATCAGCCCAAATACAGCATGTTGGAGCGTGCTCCGGAAGCTGGGCTGCTGGAGGTGCTGCGCGAAGTCGGCATGGGCAGCATCGTCTTTAGTCCGTTGGCGCAGGGTCTTCTCACAGACAAGTATCTGCACGGCATTCCCGCAGGTTCCCGCGCCGTCGCGTCAGGCCGGTTCCTGCGCCCCGAACACGTGACTGACGCTGTGCTAGAGCGCACCCGGCAACTGAACGCCTTGGCCGCCGAGCGGGGGCAAACGCTGGCACAACTGGCCCTCGTGTGGGTGCTCAGACATCCCGAAGTGACCTCGGCCCTGATCGGCGCGAGCAGGCCCGAACAGATTGACGACGCGGTAGGCGCACTCCGCAACCGCGAACTGAGTGCAGAAGAATTGGCACGAATTGAGACGATTTTGGGATCTTAACAGTTCAACTTGATGCTTACTGCCTGCGGCCTCCCCCACCAATAAACCCTATAACCCCCCCCAAAATCACTGGCCAAATGCAGAGAAACTCGGCCCATCGGCAGCGTCGGGCGCGTAAGGTATAGCTATGATGGCGTCCCTGATCATCGCCGCAGTACTGTTGGGCTTGTTTGTTCTGCTGAGGCTCGTCGTCCGCCAGAACAACGCCAAGTCGCGGTCTCCTCTCCCCAAAACGCCCCCGGTCATCCAATCGGGAGTCAAGGTTGTTGCTCAGCCTCCTGTTCAGGCTCCCGCGCCCGATTTCCGGACTCCGCCCGGCACGGCCGACCTCGACGATGTGGATGCACTTCGCCCAGAAATCGACGCTTCGGCGCTGGCTTCTACCCGCTTGACCGTTACGCAAGTTGTCCCCGATGGAGTGCTGGCCGACGCCCTCCTCGACGCCACGCCAGCGCAATTGCAGCACCTCTTTGCTGCCGTTCCCGACAATGTCTTGGCCGAAGCTTTGGGCCACCAGAACACCACCCAGCAGCCCATTAAGGCCGCCGACCTGGCGCAACTTAAAGGCATCGGTGACGCTGTAGATGAGCTTGATTTCTGGAACTTGTCAGATAAATCTTGACTTGTTGCTGGAAGAGTTAGGCGAGTTTGGACAAGGGGGCAAGAAGGACAGACCGGATTAGGTTGGGTGGTTACTAAATTTTTCTTGCTAGACGACCTGTTTTGAATTTCCCGAAGTCTTTGTTCTTCGCTGTGTCTCAACTGCACTGGGTCTATGCCTCAGTTGTCCCAATCAAGCGCGGCCCGCCTCAGCTCTAGGTCTGAAGCGGGCCGCGTTCCTTACAAATTCTTGCCCGGACACGTCTTGAATTACGTAATTCAGAGTTGATGAGACGCCTGAGGGCGCTCCTGCCACTCTACTTCAGCAGGTCGTTTAACTCCTCCATCAACTTGAAGGCACG
The DNA here is from genome assembly GCF_023370075.1 of Deinococcus sp. QL22. Classification (NCBI taxonomy): domain Bacteria; kingdom Thermotogati; phylum Deinococcota; class Deinococci; order Deinococcales; family Deinococcaceae; genus Deinococcus; species Deinococcus sp. QL22. Next base: position 53,422 of record NZ_CP097153.1, on the reverse strand, counting down.
CACCCGCCGAGCCTCACTGAGCTTGGAGAGCCGCCGAACCGAAATGTTCTTCCGCAGTTGCTCTGAGACAGGCTCGGTCTGAAGTTCCGGTTTCAGTTGGGCGATGGCAATTCTAAGGTCAGCGTGGGTGAGGTCTTCGACCAACACCCGCCTGAGCAGGTCGGCATGGTGACGCTGCGGAGCGCGGGAAATCAGCACGGCTTTGCTGTAGTCAAGGCGGCCCGACTGCACCGCTTCAATCAAAGCAACGGGGAGTTGCAGCGCGGGCAGGCCGTTGGTCACAAAGGAAGTCCATTGCTCACGGCCCAGTTCTCCAAACAGTTGTTTGAGGGCTTCGACCTGTTCCGGGGCGCTTTCCGGATCGCTGCGAAGATGCTTAAGCAACACAACTGCGGCGTCAACGCTTACGCCACAGCGGTGGGCTACCAGATTCAGTTTGGCGGTCACTTCGTCATAGCGGTTGAGGTCTTCGCGTTGCAGATTCTCGACTGCCGAGATGATGTCAACTTCTTCTGGCGATAGGGCGCGGATGAGGACAGGCACAGTTGTCAATCCTGCTTGTTGCGCGGCACGCCATCGCCGTTCTCCATACACGATTTCGTAGCGTCCGTCTTCCAGCGGGCGAACCATCAGGGGCTGCAAGACACCTTGTTGCCCAATACTTTGGGCCAATTGCTGCAGCGCCGCCGGATCAAAGTAGCGGCGGGGTTGGCGTGGATTGGGCTGAAGCAGTTCGGCAGGCAGGCTTTGAGGCGACTCTACCGGAGCAGGCAGGTCGGTGGGCGAGCCGGAAAACTGCAGCGAACGCGTCAGCAAGTTGCCCAGCCCGGTGCCCGTGGCCTTGGCTTGAAAGCGGTTTTTGGTCATGCTTCTTCTCCGAATGCCTGCTTAATTTCGTTCCAAATTTCCGTGAATTGGCCAAGTTCGGTGGGGCACTGACCAAAGACTTTTTCGTAAGCACTGAGCGATTTAATGACCGTATTCAGACGGGCGTGGGCGTTCAGTGCGTCGTTGGCTTCGTGGGCCATGGCTTTGCGGGCGTCGAACCGATTCAGCACAATGGCATAGTTGAAATTTTCCAAGGCGGCGGCTAAATCGGTGAGGAGTTCTAGCGTTGTCGCCAAGCGGTCTACGTCCATGCCCGTCGGTAGCACCGGCACCAGTACGACATCAGCCACCGTTGCGGCACTTTTAAGGATCTCGCGGTTGTTGGGCGGCGTGTCGATAATGACGGTGTGGCCCGATTTGGCAAGGTCACGCGCCTGCCGCATCAGCGTATTGCGCTCGGCTGGAATCACGTGGAAGGGCAGTTCGATGCCGTCTGCCTGCGCGTGCTGCTGCCAACGAAAAGCACTGACTTCTTCATCGGCATCAAGCACCACCACATTGTCTTGCTCGAGTGCAATAGCCGCTGCAAGGTGCATGGTCAGGGTCGTTTTGCCCACCCCGCCTTTCAAACTGGTCAGGGCCACAATGCGCGGCGTTTGCTGTGGAGGAGAGACAAGTGTCGGCACCAATGTCGCCACCGCCTGCCCATGCTTGGTAATGACCAAAGCTTGCCCACTCTGTTCGACTTCCCGAATTCGTTCTGGCAGTTCTTCACGCAGCGCCCGAATTCCCACGGTTTTTCGGCTCATGGGCAAAGTGTACACAGAGCGGGCCAAAATCCCAAGCTCTGAATTACGTAATTCAGAGCCGACTTGGGATGGGGGTAGCACCCGAACCACTTGACCAACAGACTGCCCGCAGAACAAGAGTAACTGATATTTCAACCCTTGAATTACGTAATTCAAGGCGCCCTGAGCCTTCCTCGTCGAGCCGTATACCCTGCCAATTCTTACAAAGCACCTCCGCCTAGACCGCCAGACTAGAAACCATGACCCAGATTCCCACCGATCTCACCGATGAACAAATTCCCAAAGAATTGGCTCTGGCACTGGCCGGAATGTACAGCGGTGAAGCCCGGTTGCCTGCCCGCACAGGTGGCCGGACGGCTGGGTTGGCGGCCCTCCGTGCCTACAATCCCAAGGACTACGCGGCCCGCAATCATTTATTGGCTCCTATTTCGCGGCTCTCCATGTACCTGCGTCACGGCATGCTGTCGCCCAGAGAAGTCGCCGACCATATCCGCGCCCGGGCAAGGGGCACCGACCGTGAAGAGGGGCTGAGACAACTGGCCTGGCGGGAGTTTTTCTGGCTGGTACTGAAACAGAAGGGACAGGCCGTATTGGAGAACTTGGAGGAGCCGAAATACCGCGCCGTCTGGTCGCCCGAGCTGCCCAACGATGTGCGCGAAGCCCACACTGGGTTGCCGTGTGCCGACGCCTGGATCACGCACCTCAAAGAAGACGGCTATATGCACAACCATGAGCGGATGTGGTTCGCAGCGTACCTGATTCACTGGCGGCGCGTGCACTGGAAAGCCGGCTACGACTTTTTCCGCGAACATTTATTGGACGGCGATCTGGCCAGTAACGCCCTGAGCTGGCAGTGGGTGGCAAGTACCTTTAGCGGCAAGCCGTACATCATGAATCAGGCCAATATCGAAAAGTATTCGGCGGGCCGCTGGTGCGAAAGTTGTACCGCCGATTGTCCGTTTATGGGTAGCTACGAGCAGTTGCAAGAAAAGCTGTTCGGGTGGAGGGCATGAGCGCGGTGGTGTGGATCCACGGCGACAGTCTCTCTATCACCGACCCGGCCCTAAGCGCCCAACCGGACGCGCCTGCACTGTTCGTGTTTGACCGCCCATTCCTGTCCAGCCACCGAATCGCCTTTCCCCGGCTGGCCTTTATGTACGGCGGCGTACGCGATATCGCCGCTGCACGCCTGGCCCGCACCGAAATTCGGGCCGGCAGTGTGTCCGAAGAACTGGCCCAGTTTGCGCGGAAACATGGAGCCACCGAACTCCACGCCACCGAAAATCCGACCCCAGAATTTGGGGCGATCTTGCAGGGCGTGCACGAACGTTTTCCGGAGTTGAAGGTGGTGGTGCATCCCGCTGAACGCCTGACAACTTTTAGCGGCCCAGTCACAAAATTCTTTGGATTCTGGAAGAGGGTTCAGGGCGAAGTGTTGGGCGGGGGCGACCTGTTCAGGGGTGTAGAACTGCCGCTCAGTCAGGAATCCACCAAACCCCAGCGCGATCACCGCAACCGCTGGCGGAAATAGTGACATCTAGAGAGGCCTGGCTGACCAAGCCCGCGCCCCTGTTAGACCACCTTTACTGATCCAACTTGACATCCCCAGCGCTGCAATACGACCCCGGTGTGTGGGACAAATGAACAATCCGCAGTTCCTCCTGCTCCTTGCCGAGGCTGGCTGGAGGGAATTCCGGCGCGGCCTGCCAGTCAAACTGAGGCTGTTCCGGGGCGGCCTCCTGATGACGCTGAAGTGCCAGCGGCAGGAGGCGCATCCGGCGCTCTGTCCATGCTGCGTCCCAGGGGCCTTCCGCCGCAATCTGCTCGGCAGCGCGGAACTCGTAGTAAATGGTGCGGCGCAGTTTCTTCCCTTCGGCTCGCTCGGAGCCGTGGACAACCACCACGTCACGCAGCAACACGTCACCGGGTTCCATTTCTACATAGATACTGCCGGGGGCGTCCCAGCCGTAGTGCTCAGCCAATTCGCATACGTCAGCGGGCGCGGTCTGGCTTCCTGGAATGACGCGCAGGGCACCGCCACCCGCCCGCGATTCATCGAGATATAAGTCGTAATTGAAGATGCGCCAGCGTCGGGGATGCACCGCGTCTTGGTGCCAGGGCACCTTTTCACCGTCCCCCTCGAATTTGAAGACCATACTTTTGTAGGTCAACCAAAATTTGGCCCGCAGAGGCTCTCGGCCACGCCCAGCACTCCGGGGCTGCCCAACAGTTCCAGCGACACGGGTTCTCCCTTATCGTGAACGTAATCGACCCGCCACATCACCCGGCCTACTTCCCGCTCGGCAAACAGAGGATCGGAATTCTTTCCGCTGTCTGCCAGGCCGCGCTCTATCCAGCGTTGGCCCGCCGCCTGAAGCCGCGTGAGCAAGTCACCCCTGACCCAATGTCGCAAGACGAGGTAGCCGTATTCATCAAAAAGTTGCACCTGTTTGGCATTCAGATGAAACAGGGAAAGCGGTGTGAGAGAGGCGGACGAGACAGAAGAAGGCCCAGGAGAAGTGGGCACAGGGGTCAAAGCGGTCATAGTGGGCCTCCGGTGAAGCAGTGAGACAGCAGTGGGGTTGAGCCTCAAAATAAAATGCTCTGGCCTGAAAGTCGTTCGGCTTTTGAGCCAGAAGTTCCGGTATTCTCAGAGCGTGCCTGCCCACGTTGCGCCGCCAGAGCCGGAAGAGGTCTTTGGATTGGCCTGCTGGCGCGGACAGCCGGGCGCGATGACCGCCTTTCACCGCCACCGGGAAATAGAACTGAATTTGGTGTTGCGCGGCTCGCTGACCTACCTGATCGGGGGCCGCCGCCTGACCGTCAGCGCCGGGCAGTTGGCCCTGCTGTGGGCGGCCATGCCCCACCGCCTGATGAGCAGCGACCCCCAAACCGAGGTGTTTTGGCTGACGGTGCCGCTGGGCGACGTGCTGACTAGGTTCAGGCGATGCTGGGCGGACAGGCGGTGCATTCGGAAGCCACCGACGCCAGCGATCAGGGGCGCTTTATGGGCTGGGCTGATTTGCTCCGCACACCCAGTTGCGACGAAGCACGGCGAATCGTGCTGCTGGAATTGGAAGCGCGGCTCAGGCGATTGGCACTGAACTGGAGGGCAGCGGCCTACACCGGAAAACCCAAACCCTTGGCAGGCGTCAGTGCAGCCGATCATGTCGAACGGATGGCCGCATGGGTGGCCGAGCAGTATCAGCAACCCCTGAAAGTGGCCGACATTGCTGGGGCTGCCGGGCTGCACCCGCACTACGCCACCACGCTGTTTCGGGCGGCCCTCGGCGTGGGCCTCAGCGAATACCTGACCCAATCGCGCATCGCCCACGCCAAACGCCTGCTGCTGACTACCGATTTGTCTGTGCTGGACATCATGCATGAAGTTGGGTTCCAGTCGACCAGCCGCTTTCACGAGGCCTTTGTGCAGGCCTGTGGAATGTCTCCGGGAGTATTTCGGCGGGGAGCTCAGAGCACAACGCGGACTCTAGTTTTTCGCCACCAAGCGCGCCGCCACCACCCGCGCCAAGACTGCGCCCGACAGCGTGACCGCAAACGCCAGCGCAAACGCTGTACTCAGCGGCGCGGCCCGCGCAATCAGTGCGCCGCCTGCACCTGCGGCCAATGCCACCATCAAGACCTCTATATTTGCCAACTGGCCGGACAATTCGCCCGTGCCCTTCCCCTCAGTATCGGCGCTGGCGAGGGCAAATAGGCTGTTGCTGTTGTAGCCGATGCCCATGCTCAGGCAAGCCACGAACCAGCCCACGTAGGCGCTCCAGAGGGGGAGGCCGCCCAACACGCCAGCAGTAGTCAGCAGCAATCCGGCCACCACGCCGAGCATGCCCGCACGCACACGGGCCGGGCGGGTCTGGGGGCCAAATCTCTGCTCCAGCCGCGCCTGCGCCCACGATCCCAAGGTCCAGGTGGCCCCGCCGATACTGAGCAGGCCGCCCGCTTGCGTAAGTGTGAGGCCGCGCAATTCGTGGAGGGCCAGCGGCAAAAAAGAATTGGTGCCCAGCAGCGCAAATGCCGCCAAGCCGCGCACCGCAAGTGAAGCAGGGAGTCCGCGCCGCGCCCGCCACAGCCCTGCCGGAAACAGGAAGCGTGAAGTCAGGGCCACACCTCCTGCACCCGCAAAAATGAGGGTCACGCCCCAGAAATCAGGACGGCGCAGACCTTCTATTAGCGCGCCGGACGCCACCGACAGCCCCAGCGCAGGCCACAGCACCCGGCGACTGATCAAGCTGGCTGACCCAGTTGCACTCTGTTCAGGTAAAGATTGCCGGAGCGGAAGCACGCACAGCGGCGCACCCAGCACCAGCACGGGCAACAGTCCCCAAAATACGGCCCGCCACGACCAAGCATCGGCAATCAGGCTGGCAATCAGTGGCCCGGTCAAAGCAGGAATCAGCCATGCACTCGATACCGCCGCCAACATGCGGGCGCGGGCCTGTTCGGGATAGCGCGACGTGATGACCGCAAATGGCAGCAGCCCTAGCCCGCCCGCGCCGAGGCCCTGCACCAGTCTGCCCAGCACAAACGCGGGCATGTTGGGGGCCAGGCCTGCTATCAGCAAGCCCAGCGCAAACACCACCAAAGACACGCTGGCCCCCACCGCCAGCCCACGCCGATCAGACAGCAGGCCCGTAAATACTGCTCCAAATAAACTGGACAACAGGAAAGCGCTGGACGCCCAGCCGTAGAGGGCCAGGCCCTGCAAATCGTCGGCCACACGAGGCAAGACTGTGCTGACTGCCATCGCTTCGAACGCCACGATGAGGACGACCAGCAGCAATCCGGCACTGAGCGTGGGCGGGACAGTGTTGGTCACCGTTGTGGGTTCGCCCGATGGAGTCAGGGTAGGCGGTGGAGAGGAACGGGCAGCACGCACGGCTGGCATCTTTTCACACCAGGGCCAGGTGGGGGTACAACTCTGCGGCAATCAGAAATTGTGTGACAGCAATCAGAGACTGTGTGACAAAGGACTGAGCGGGAAGACTGAAGAGCAGCCTAGCCGCCCAGTCTTCCCGCCCTAATCCAGTGTTTATTTAGCCCAGTGTTCTAACGGTTCGGTTCCCGCGTGGAGCAGAGTTTGTTTACAAGGATTACTCCTTGCTGCGGCTGCGGTTGTAGCTTTGACTCAGGGCACGTTTGCGGGTGAGGGTCTGATCGATGTCGGCATTTACGGCCAAATCATTTAGGGCTTGCGACTCCTGCTGCGCGACAGGTGCGGTCATGCTGGACGCATATTCGGCAAAGGCGACCCGGCGTGAATACAGGGCACGCTGCGCCCCCTGCACGTTTCCGGCGTCGAGCAGATGCACGGCGTCCTGCTTGGCACGGGCATTGTGCAGCAGTTGCTCGGCCAACCTGACAGCGCGGTCTTCGGGCAGGGCGGCGTAAGCGTCGGCACTCAGCACAGGCAGATTCAGTTGCACCCGCTGGCTGCGGCGTACTCCGTTGCGGCCCGTCCACGCCAGCCGGATTCGGGTCACGCCCACGTCAGAGCCTTGCTCTTGGGCAGGGACTTGCAGCGTAAACACCACGTCCAGCGGGTGCTCGGCAATCAGGTTGGGCAACTGCGAACGGCCCAGATCGTTGCGGGTCAGCGCGTTCAGCACGTCCACTCTGGACACCTGCAAGGCCGGGTTGGGTTCCAGGCCGAGGCTGACGGTATGGCCCACCGTCCGCGAAAAGCCCTGTAACTCGGCGGCAAAAAAGGCGGGCAAGGCCCCGGCGTCCTCGATATGTTCAAAGTTGCCGTCTCCGGCGTCGGCCATCGCTTTTAGCAATTCCTCCTGGTAGTCGCGGCCCAGCCCGATGGTGCTGGTGCTCACGCCCCGCGCCGTCAAGCCGCGTACATGCCCCACGATCACGTCTATCCGCGTTTCACCGCAGTTGGCCTGGCCGTCGCTCAGCAGCAGTACGCGGTTCAGGGCTTCCGGGTTCAGATGTTGGGCGGTCAGGGTGGCTCCCTCCAGCCAGCCCGCATGCAGCGCCGTCATGCCGCCCGACGTGATGCTTTCTACTGTGCGGCACAGCGCTTCTGGGTCGGTCACCAGTTGCGGCGCGATCAGCAGTTCTACGGTGTCATCAAAAATTACGACGCTCAGGCGGTCTTGGGGTTGCAAAGCACGAATAGCCGTTTGCGCCGCCTGCCGCGCCATATCGAGGGGATGGCCGCTCATACTGCCGCTGCGGTCAAGTACCAGCGATAAATTGATGGGCGCACGCGCTCCGGCACGCAATTGGGGCGCGGGCGGCGTAATCCGGGCCAACACTGTCAGTTCATGCGCCTGACCCGCTGGCAATCCGGCCTTCAGCGGCAAGAGTTCAATCTGGGGCAGGTGGGTGGGAGCAACAGGAGTAGGCATAGCAGACCTCCAGAGTGGTCGGGCAAGAGGGTCAAGAGGGTGAGGCAGGGAGGTGAGCGGAGGCGTGGGCAGCAGCCTGAAGCCACTCCTCTGGAACACCCAGAGTCTACATCAACAATCTAAATTGTCAACAACCTAGAATGTTAAGCTTCGCCCTCTCCCTGCATGTCCTCAGTGTGAGCTGCGCCCGCGTCATTGGCTGACGCCCGCTGGCTCTCCCGCTGCAAGACAAGCAATGACGCCCGAATTTCATTCATCAGCGCGTCCCATTGTCCGGACGTCTGCGGCCACGCCAGCTTGCTCCTGACTTGCAGCTCTAGCCCACGCCGCACCTCTAAGCGGGTGAGGGTCTGCGGCTTGCGGTACGGCGGGGGACTGGAGGATGGGCGTCCCGTGATGCCTGCTATCTGTTGGGGCGCAGACTGAAAGAAGACCAGAGGCGCGTTGTCCTGCGGCGGGGCAGGGGAGAGGAGTGCAGGAGGCAGGGCCGATCTTTCGCGAATTCTGTTCAGGTAAGACAAGGCTTCCGTGTCCGGTTGGACTGGTTGCGCCTTGTGCTGCCGCTCACGCCTCAGGAGTCCGGTCTGTCCTTCCAGCCCGTCGCTGCCCTGCACTGCCAGCGCCGCCAATTCCTCTTCTGTGCGGTATTCCAGCGCCGACATCAGGACTTTGCCGCCCAAGCCATCGGCCATCAGACGGCGCAGGGCCAACAATTCCAGCAGATGCCTGCGGGTATAGCGGGCTTCGCGACCCTCCCGGCGCGGCGCACTCAGCAGCCCTTGCGTGGTGTAATGCCGCACCAGCCGCGCATTCACCTCATCTTTAGGCCGCGCCGAGCGGTCTTCTGGGAGCAAGTACAGCAGCCGCGCATTGGCTTCGTCTACAAGTTGCTCTATGCCGCCTGCCCAGTCGCCTGCTACGTCCAACATGGCCGCAGGCTAACAGGAAAGCGCTCCGCCTAAACCGGAAAGGCTCAAACGGGGCCGACCTGGATCAAAGCGCCCTCAGCGCACGCTGACTTTAGGAACGTCGTTCGGAAATACGTAACTCGTTCTCATGACGATGTCTTGTTCATAATTGCCGAACTTGCGACCAAACAAATTGAGGCCGGAGCAGTTGCGGGCATCAGGTTTGACACCAAGGCGCACTTTAATCTGATTGGCCCCCTGAATCTTCAGGTCGTGCAGCGTCACGTCAGACAGGCGGTCGCCGTCTATATATGCCCCGTCTTCCGTAATGATCCAGTGTTTTAGCAGGCCGTGCGTGGTCTGGTCTTCATTCCACCAACGCGGTGTCAGGTGGGTACGCACACCACCAAAATCGCCGGGACTGGTAAAGGTGCCTACTTCTTGCCCATTGATCCAGAGCGTGATGTCCGACGGCCACTCCGGGTCATATTGCGGCGCTTCCGAACCGATTTCCATGCTCAGATCAAGTTTGTCGGGCGCGGCTCCATACGGCAGATTGTTGGGGAAAATGTATTCCACATAGCCTGATTTGCCGAACCACAGGATTTGAGCATAGACATGGTCGGGTTCGTACAGAGAGCGTGGATTGTCCAGCATCCCGATGATCTTGGTTTCGGAGGCGAGGCCGCACGTGGGCTGGGCCTCGATGTGGGCGTAATTGCCGATGGGCATAGACACCGTGACCAGATCAGGATTAGATTCCACGGCTGCGCCCGGAACCTTATAGATAATTTCATCGAAACGTTTAGAACACAGCTTTTGCGACCCCCGCGTGCCGGGTTCGTATTCCACCGAAATCAGCCCGGCAGCCTGCAACTGCTTGAGATTGAAATTGACGGTGGAGTGCGGCAAGTTCAGCGCGTCGGCCAGCTCGGACACGTTCATGACGTTGTGGGAGAGCATGCTCAGGATCAGCAGCCGAGTTTCGTTGGCAAGTGCCTTCAAGACGCCGAGGGCCCCTTCGCCCTCCAAAGTCAGTGTGCGGTTTCCAGAAGCAGGCATAACTTCTCCTTTTGAGAGGCGACTATAACAACATTTAGTTTCAATTGGTGGGATTCTGAGGGTCAGCCGATTTGATCAGACAAGCTCATCAAGAAATAAGTGCGTCCCACAGCCAAAACTTCCCAGCAGGCGCAGCTAAATTTTTTTACTGCTGAGTCAGTTAACGAAACATTTTGTTGACTTATAACAAAATAAGCTGTTAGTATCTCCTCACCAAGCGGTCACAACTCATGCAGAACACTCTGCGTTTTGGGAAGGAGGACATCTGATTTATTCCATGCTACGCGGGAGCAGCCCCGAAGGTGGCCAGAAAGAGATTTTGACCCTGATCTATCTGCGATACTTGGATACCCCGTTCACCCTGCACAGTTCGTCTGTGCCTAACTCTCGTGTACCCAAAGTTGTCTTTTCCTCAGTTTTAGGAGGCAGTCCATGAAACGATTTACCCTGACCCTTAGCTTTGCCCTGCTCGCCGCTACGTCCGCATCCGCCCAAAAGGTCACTTTGACCTACTTGCACGGCTTTACTGGCCCTGACCGCCCCGTGATGGAAGGAATGGTCAAAAAGTTCAATGAAAGCCAGTCCAACATCGAAGTGAAGGCGCAGGCCCAGCCCTGGGGCACCACGTGGCAGCAATTGCCCGCGCTGGTCGCCTCTGGCCGCGCCCCCGACCTGGTCGTCATCAACGAAGACCAGATCACTGGATTCGTGGCACGCGGGGCCGTGTCTCCTCTCACTGCCGCCGAAATGAAGACGGCAGGCATCGACAAGGCCAAGTTCTTCGGGCCTCTGTTCAAGACCGCCGACTACAAGGGCCAGTCTTACGGACTGCCTATTTCTAGCGTTGCTTACGCGATGTTTTACAACAAAGACCTGATGAAGAAGGTCGGCCTTGATCCCAACAAGCCCCCCCGCACCCGCGCCGAATTCCTGAAAGTCGCGCAGATGTGCACCGTGGACAAGAGCGGCAAGAACTCCACGCAGGCAGGGTTCGACGCCAAGAACCTGGACACGTGGGGCGTCAGCTTGTACAACAACTGGGTAGGCGCACGCGCCGCCTATGCCGCCATCTTGCAAAACGGCGGTTCGATGGTCAACAGTGGCCAGAACGCTTCGTTTAACTCGCCGCAGGCCATCAGCGCCGTGCAATTCCTGGTCGACCTGGTGCAAAAGCAGAAGGTCGCCCGTCCCAACAGTACCGAAGAAGCAGAATTGGCCGCTTTCTCTCAGGGCAAAGTCTGCATGTTCCCCAGCGGCCAGTGGTACCTCGACCGCTTCGAGACCCAGAAGATGAACTTCGGCGTGACCTTTATGCCGCGTGTGGGCGGCACGGCCAGAGACGCCGCATGGGGCGGCTCCAGCCACCTGACCTTGCCCAAGCAGCCCGCCAACTACAGCGCCGCCAAGCGCAAAGCCGCGCTTGAATTTATGGCGTGGCTGGCCCGCCCTGAGCAGAACCTGACCTGGACGGCTACGGGCAGCTTGCCCACCCAATCGGTTGTCGCCAAGAACCCCAAGTTTGAAAAAGCAGCCATCAGTGGCATCTTCGACCGCCTCGGTAGCGTGTACGCCACCAGCGGATTCCCCTGGGTCGGCCAAGTCATGGGGCCGTTCGACGCCGCGTGGGAAGCCGCTTACCTCGGTAAAAAGACGGTGACTAAGGCACTGAACGACGGCGTGGCCGAGTCCAACAAGCAGATTGAGCAAGCCCGCAAGAACTTCAACTGAGCAGAGCGGCCTAGCGTTCTGAGCCGGGAGGTTCAGAAAGGAAGTGGGAGCGGTCGGGTTTCCTGTTCAGGAGAGGGCCGCTCCCATTGACATGCCCCTAAAAGCGGTTGTGAGGTTCAAAAGAGCCTGTTTTCGCTCAACATCTTCTTTTCACTCACCGTCTTCAGAACGAGGTATGAGCTATGACCACCACCCACGCGCCGCCCAGCCAGCACACGACACCCAACAAACGGAATAAGGTTTCGCTTGAGCCGTACCTGTACTTGCTGCCGCACGCCGTCTTGTTCTTCGTGTTCACGGTCTATCCTATTGGTTACGGCATGTATATCAGCATGCACCGCTGGGACATGCTCAACGACAACCAACAGTTTGTAGGCTTCGAGTTCTTCCGCAACCTGTTTACGGCGGGCACGCCACAGTTCGAATTTTTCTGGCGCACGCTGCTGAATACCACGCTGTTTACTGTGGTCAGCGTGCCCCTGCTGGTGGCCTCGGCCTTGGGCCTGGCCGTGCTGCTGCACCGCCCCATTTTCGGGCGTTCGTTCTTCCGGGCCGTGTTCTTTATGCCGGGCATCCTCACGGTGTCGGTCATGGGTATTTTGTGGCGCTGGATGTTCGACAACCAGATCGGTCTGGTCAATGCTGCCCGCGACCTGCTGACGGGCGCGGCCCCGATTCCGTGGCTGTCCACCGAAGGCTTGGCCTGGGTGCCGATCGTGGTGGGCACCATCTGGTGGACGCTGGGCTTCAATATGACGCTGTATCTGGCGGCCCTGAGCAACGTGTCGGTCAGCCTGTACGAGGCAGCCTCACTGGACGGCGCGACGCCCTGGCAGCAGTTCCGGTTCATTACCTGGCCCATGCTGACGCCCATTACGCTGTTCGTCATCATCACGACCGCGCTGGCCTCGTTCCAACTCTTCGGACAATCGCTGACCATTACCAACGGTGGCCCCAGCCGCAGCACGCAAAGCGTTATTCAGTACATCACCGAAGAAGGCTTTACCAACTCGCAGATTTCCAGCGCGGCGGCTATGGGCTTCGTCTTCGGTCTGATGATGCTGATTCTGACCGGCGCACAATTCCGCATGATGGCGCGTGACGTGACCAGCTCGGGAGACAAATGACTATTTCTGCACCTCAACCCGGCCAAGTCACCAACGCTCCTTTCAAAAAGCGCCGCTTGCCGCGTGATATTCCTCGCTTCCTGATCCTGTCTTTCCTGTCCATCCTGTTTCTGGCTCCGGTGTACTGGATGATCAGCACGTCCTTCAAAACCGAGGCCGACGCGATCGCCACGCCCGTACAATGGTGGCCCGCCAATCCTACCCTGGACAATTACATCGCCGTCCTGACCTCACCCGACGGCAATATTTTGCGGTGGACATGGAATTCTCTGTATGTAGCGCTGCTGTTTACAGTTTTGCACGTCGTCGTTTGCGCTCTGACCGCCTACCCCCTGGCCCGCATGAACTTCAAGGGCCGCAACGCATGGTTCTGGATCATTCTGTCCAGCCTGATGATCCCCGGCATCGTGACCCTGGTGCCCACCTACATCATGATGCTGAACTTCAACTGGATCAATTCGTATCACGCCCTGATCTGGCCCGGCATCAGCGGAGTGTTCGGGGTGTTCCTGCTGCGGCAGTTTTTCGTGGCGATTCCCAAAGAACTGGAAGAAGCCGCCACGTTAGACGGCGCAAGCAATTTCCAGATCCTCTGGCGCATCATCTTGCCGCTCAGCGTGCCGTCGCTGGTCACGCTGGCTGTGTTCGCCTTCATGGGATCGTGGAACAACTTCTTGTGGCCGCTGTTCACCGTCACCGATGTGGACAAGATGACGCTGCCGGTGGGCATCACCACTTTTTCCCAGCGCTATACCACCGAATACGGCAAGCTGATGGCCTCGACCACACTGGCCGCCGTGCCCGCCCTGATCGCTTACCTCGTGGCGCAGCGCTTCCTCGAAGCTGGCCTCTCGACCACCGGACTCAAGGAGTAGGTGCCGACGTGACTGGTCAATTTTCTCTGAATCTGAAGCAGTCTTACCGGGCCGCCGCTGTACTGGCCGCAGGCCTGATGGCCGGAATGTTGGGAGATTTGGCCCTCGCTGGGGGCGCTGGCCCCGCGCAGGCTGGCTCCCGGCCCGCCGCCGCACAGGCTGCCACTTTCTCCAACCCCGTGCTGGACGCCAACTTTCCCGATCCGTTCGTGTTGCGCTCCGGGGCGACCTACCACGCCTACGCCACCAATGGCAGCGGCGGTAACGTGCCCTACGCGGTCAGCAAAGATTTGGTGAGTTGGACGACAGGGGGCGACGCCCTGCCCAAACTGCCCGCATGGGTGAAGCCGGGTCTGACATGGGCGCCCGAAGTGGCGCGGCTGGGCAACAAATACCTGATGTACTACACTGCCCGCGACATCAAGAGTGACCGCCAGTGCATCGGCGTAGCGGTGGCAGTCAAGGCAGCGGGGCCGTTTTCGCCCGCTGGCGGCGGCCCCATCGTCTGTCAGGCCGATCTGGGCGGCAGCATTGACGCCAGCCCCTTTGTCGACAGCAACGGCAAAGCCTACCTGCTCTGGAAAAACGACGGCAACTGCTGCAACATGACCACCGAGATTTTCATTCAGCCCCTGACTGCCGACGGCCTGCGCCTGACCGGAAAAGCCAATGGCCTGATCCAGAATTTCCAGTTGTGGGAAGGCAGTGTGGTCGAAGCACCGACGCTCTACAAAGCGGGCGGCGTGTATTACCTGCTGTATTCGGGCGGTCCCTTTGACAGCGACCTGTATGCGGTGGGCTACGCGACCAGCAAAACGGTCACTGGCCCCTACAAAAAAGCGGAAGAAAACCCGGTATTGGTCACCAAAGGCGAGATTTCCGGCCCCGGCCACCAAACCATCGTGACCGACGGTGCAGGAAAACCCTGGATCGCCTACCACGCGTGGACAACCGGGCAAATTGGCGATAGCGTAGGCTACCGCAGCATGCGAATCGATCCAGTGACGTTTAGTGGCGGCAAAATGACCGTCAAAGGCCCCACCCTTACCCCTCAACCTGCCCCGAGGCCCTTGCCATGAGCGGCCCCCGCTTTTCTGGCTACTTTGCCGACCCCTTTATTTTGGAATGGCAGGGTCAGTATTACGCCTACGGCACAGGCCGCAACGCCGGAGACGATGGCCGCGCCTTCGAAATCCTGTCCTCACCCGATCTGGAGAACTGGACATCGCACGGCGGAGCCTTGACGCCCCTGCCTGGTGAACCCCGCGACTACTGGGCGCCCGAAGTGGCGCAGTCGGAAGGTACGTTTTATATGTACTACTCGGCAGGCATAGGCGACAAACACCATCATTTGCGGGTGGCAACCGCACCCACTCCGCTGGGGCCGTTTACCGATCAGGGCCTGAACCTCACGCCCGATGAGCCATTTGCCATCGATCCGCACCCATTTCAGGATAAAGACGGTCAGTGGTATCTGTACTTTGCCCGCGACCATCTGGACGGCGAGCGGGTGGGAACCACGTTGGCCGTGATTCCGATGCAGGACATGCAGACCCCCGGCGGCCCCGTGACAACCGTGTTGCGGGCCAGCCACGACTGGCAAATCTATGAGCGCGAACGGCCAATGTACAACCAGACTTACGACTGGCACACGTTGGAAGGCCCCTTTGTGGTGGAGCGCGGCGGCCTGTACCACTGCTTTTACTCGGGCGGTGCGTGGACAAACGACACCTACGGCGTGGGGCACGCGGTGGCCGAGCATCCGCTGGGGCCTTGGCGCGAGCCAGTCGAAGGGCCGACGGTGCTGTGGAGCGGCCTGAACGGCCTGATCGGCCCCGGCCACAACTCACTGATCGTTGGCCCAGACGGAACAGACATGATCGTGTTTCATGCGTGGAACAAAGAGCATACCCAGCGGCAACTGCACCTCGCGCCGCTGGACTGGGTGACAGGGAATCCGCGCCTGCACAGCTAAAGCTCAAGTGTGAAACTCAGCAGGAGGCCCGCTCAAGTTAAATGAGCGGGCCTCCTGCTTGGTTGTTCTATTTCTTCTTCAGCAGCGCAATGTAGCTGTTTAGGGCTTCTACCCCCCGCCCTTCCTTGAAGGGATTGAATGCGCCGGGTTGCCGCTGACCCGTTCCGGCTTGACCCCCTCCCGCTTGACCCTGGGCATTCTGGCCGCCCGGACGCTGCCCACCCAGCAAGCCGCCGGGAATCCCCGGAACCCGCGCAGTTTGTCCACTCTGGCGGGCGGCCCGCTGCGCCTGCTGTTCTTTTTCTGCCTTGATCAGCAACGTATCCAGCGCCGTCAACTGCTTCTCGGTCAGAATCTTGTCTTCTATTTGTGTCAGGTATTTCTTGGCGTCGTTGGGCTGCACCGCCGAAGCTTTTTGCAGCGTGGTCAGGATGGTCAGCAGCGTCTTGGCCTGCGTTTTGGTCACGGCAGTCGCCTTGTTCTTTTCCAGTTCGGGCAGCAGGCGCACAGTTTGGGACAGGTCTTGGATGGGCTGCATGGCCGCCATTCGCGCCCGCATTTCGGGGGTCATCTGGAAGCCGGCCCCGTTGGCCGAATTGCCTTGTTGGGCGGCGGCGACCGAGGTAAGCAACAGGGCAGTGGTCAGAAACATACGGTTTGATAGCATCGTTGGTTCTCCTTGAGTTAGACTGACAGGAACGGAATTATTCGTAGCGCAGGCTTTCTACGGGATCCAGGCGAGCAGCTCTGGCAGCGGGATAGTAGCCGAAAAACACGCCCACGAGCGCACTGAACACGAACGCGACGACGATGGGTGTGACCGAAAACACCGGACTGATGCCAAAGCTGTTTCCGGCGTAAGCAGTGGCGATGCCCAGACCGATGCCAATGATGCCGCCGCCCAAGCTGAGCAGCGCAGCTTCCACCAAAAACTGGGTCAGGATGTCGCGGGGACGTGCGCCCAGCGCCTTGCGAACACCAATTTCGCGGGTGCGCTCGGTCACGCTGACCAGCATGATGTTCATGATACCGATGCCGCCGACGAGCAGGCTGATGCCCGCGATTGCGCCCACGAGGAGCGTTAGCGTGTTGGTGATGGTATTCAGGCTGGCCAGGCTGTCGGCCTGATTCTGCACGCTGAAATCGAGGTTGTCGGGGTCGGTCTGCTCGTGTCGGGCGCTCATCAGGTCGGTTACTTCGGTCACGAGGGCGCTCAGGTCGTCTTTGTTGGTGGCCTGCAAGTAAACGCTACTTACGGTGGGCTGCCCGCTGGCGCTGTTGGTGCGGCTAAAACGCTGAATATAGGTACTCAGCGGCACGATCACCTGAGAATTGGCGTTGCCGAAGCCGCTGTTGCCCTTGTCGGGCAGCACGCCCACCACCGTAAACGAGACTCCACTTAGGCGCAGCTTTTGGCCCACCGGGTCGGGCGTGTCGGCAAACAGGTCGGTGACCACCTGAGCGCCGATGACGGCTACGCGCTTGCGTCCGTCCAGGTCAGCCTGCGTAAAATAGCTGCCGCTGGCGACGGGGCTGTTGCGTACTGTTTCGTAGGCGGGCCACGTGCCCAACAGCGTCACCTGCGCGTTCAGGTCGCCCACTTTGGCCTGAATACTGCTCTGGGCGGTGGGGGCCACGCCTGCCACCCGCGCACCGAAGGCTGTACTCAGCGCCTCGGCGTCCTTGAGGGTCACGGTTTGGCGGGGGCCAGCCCGCACGAGGCTGCCGCCGCCGCCCCCACGCGCACTTTGCACCGTCAGCAGGTTGGTGCCCAGCGACTCCAGATTGCGCGTGATGCCCGCCGTGCTGCCTTGCCCGATGGCAGTCAGGGCCACCACCGCCGCCACGCCGATAATCACACCCAGCGCGGTCAGAATAGAGCGCAGCGGTGTACCGACGATGGCCCGCCAGGCAATGACGAACGCTCCGCCGAGGCCGATGCCGCCGCTTTTGCGGGGCCGCGCTGGGGCAGCCAGGACAGCAGGGGCAGCAGCGGGCGCTGTTCCGGGGGGTGGGTCAGGCTGCAGTGACCCATCTACCTGAACGGTCATGCGTCACCCCCAGGTTGAGGAGGTGGTTGGAGCGCAGCCTGAGGCATGACGCCACCGGGACGCCTGGGCGTTTGCTGCCTGTCGCTCTCAATCAGGCCGTCGCGCACCCGCACCACGCGTTCGGCATAGGCTCCGATGTCGGCCTCGTGGGTCACGATCACCACGGTCGTTCCCTCGGCGTGCAGGGCGCAGAACAGGGCCATCACTTCTTCGCTGGTGCGGGTATCCAGGTTTCCGGTGGGTTCGTCGGCCAGCAGCAGGCGCGGGCTGCCCGCCAGGGCGCGGGCCACCGCCACACGCTGCTTTTGCCCCCCGCTGATCTGAGACGGGCGGCTGCCCGCTTTGTCGGCCAGGCCCACCCGTTCCAGCAAATCCAGCGCCCGCGCCCGGCGTTCGCGGGGCGGCACTCCGGCATACACCAGAGGCACTTCTACGTTTTCCAGCAGGGTTTGGCGGGCCAGCAGATGGAAGGCCTGAAACACAAAGCCAATGTCTTCATTGCGGGCGCGGGCGAGGTCATTTTCATTGAGCGTGGTCACGTCGCGGCCCGCCAAGTGGTAAGAGCCGCTGCTAGGACGGTCAAGCAGCCCGATAACCTGCATCAGCGTGGTTTTGCCGCTGCCCGACGGCCCCATCAGCGCCACCATTTCGCCCTGAAGAATGGTGAGTGACACGCCGCGTAAGGCTTCAAAGACCAGTTCGCCCTGTGTATAGACCTTGCCGATCCCGGTAAGTTCTACGACGGGAAGGGGAGCAGCAGCAGCTGCGGTCATGGTGCGCCGCCGAAGCCAGCGGGAGGCCTGCCTACGCCGGGTGTGCGCGTCGTGCTGCCCGAGGTTGTACCAGAGGGACTGGGCGTGGTGCCGGGTACCACCACTTCTTGCCCGGATGTCAGGCCACTTCTGATCACAGTATTCGTGCCATCGGTGTCGCCTAGCTCTACCCGCACGCGCTCCGGCTCGGTGCCTTCTGTCCCCTGTACCTGTACGTAGCTGCGGCTCCGCACGGTTTCAATCGCCTTTTGCGGCACGATCAGGCCCCGGTCTTCGCTCTGCACAATTTCGGCTTCGGCAGTCATACCTGCCCGCAGCACGCCGCCTGAGTTGGGCAGGCGCACGGTGGCCGTAAACACGCTGATGCCGCTGGACTGCGTGGCCGCCGGAGACACGCGCACCACCTGTCCAGAGAAGGTTTCGCCGTCCACTGCGTCCAGCGTCACGCTGGCAGGCTGGCCCACCTTCACGCCCGCGATCTCTGTTTCGTCCACCTGCACGGGCAATTCCAGCGTGGAGTCGTCCATCAGGGTCAGCAGACCCGCCGCACTTGCCAGCACTGCGCCCTCGGTGGCGCTCACGGCACTGACCACGCCCGTAATCGGGGCGTACACCTTCAGGCCGGTACGGGCCTGCTGCGCGGTGTCGAGGCTGGCCTGCGCCTGCTGCACAGCAATCTGGGCGCTCCGCAGGTTCTCGGCGTCGCTGCTGGCGTTGGTACTCAGTTGGGTGCGCGAGGCAGCGGCGCTTGAGCGGGCGCTCTTCAGATCAAGTTCGGCGTTGGTCACGGCGTTCCTTGCTTCGTCCAGGGCTTGCCTGCTGACTGCGCCAATGGCCGCGAGTTGTTCCTGTGCATTCAGCGTGGTGCGGGCCTCGCTCAGCGTTTGCTGCACCTGTGCCACGCTGCTTTCGGCACTGGTCACGCTGCTTTGCCTGCTGGCCGCCCCCGACGCCTGAGACGCCCGCGTCGCGTCCAGGCTGGCACGCGCTTTCAAAAGATTAAGTTCGGCGGTTTTGACGCTGTCCTGCACGTCATCGCTGGTGAGGGTGGTCAGCAGTTGCCCCCTGGTGACCCGTTCGCCCACAGCGGGCAATGCGCCCACGGTGACGCTGCGGCTGACCCCCACTGTGCGGGTAGCGCTGGCTTCCAGCGTGCCGGGGCCGCTGACACTCACGCGTACCACGCCTCGCTGTACGGCCTGCGTTTGGGTGGTGGGCGTGGCGGTTTGGGCCTGTGCCGCCCGGTTGCGGGTCACGATGACGCCGCCTGTAACGCCGCCGATGAGCAGCAGTGCGCCCAGAACCCAGGGCCAGCGTTTGCGCGGTGCTGAACGGGTTGGCGTGCGCGACTGGGTGGATTGGGGGGGGGTAGGCCGGGGCGGGGAAGGATTGGGGACCGGTTCAGTCATGGGGCAACCTCTGAAAGCGTGAGGAGTGAGTGGCAAGGGCTGTGGTGGCCGGATAACTTGGCTTGCTGAACTGTGTGGGGAGAGGAGAGGCTGTGCCGTGGTTGATGGCCCAAAGCTCACCGCCCAAAGCCAGAGCCGTCCTTAAAACGTCCCCCCGATCCCCGTCAGGTTTTGCCCTGCGGCCACCGACAGGCTCCCCAACGCCTGCAATACGTCCGTCTGGGCCTGAAGTCGGCTGTACTGGGCCTTTTTGAGCGTCAACTGGGTGTTCTGAAGGTCTACCGCGCTGATCGTGCCGCTTTTCAGGCGGGCGGCGTCCTGGCTGTAGGTTTTCTGGGCGGCGGCCTCTTTGCTGAGGGCCACCTTCAGCAGTTCGGCGGCGTTGTCTACGCTCTGGTAAGCGCTACTGAGCGTGGTGGCCGCGTTCTTCTGGGCCGAATCCAGGCTGCGCTGGGCGTTGGCAAGGGCGGTGCGGGCGTCTTGCAGCGTGCGGGCAGGCGTAAAGTCGTTGTCGGCCAATTTGACACTCAGCTGGGCAGAAGCCACCTCGCCATTGGCCGAGACGACGCCCGTCAGGTTGGTATTCAGGCCCGTTTGCAGGCTCCCCAGCGCCGTTTTGAGGGTGGGAATGTTGCCCAAGGCCCCGGCCCGCACGCCCGCCGTCAGTCCGGTGGCCGTGCTGAGCTTGCCGCTGGCGAGGTTCACCTGCGCGCGGGCGTCGGCCAGATTCTGCTGCGATCCGGTCAGGGTATTGCCCGCGTTTTGCACGTCCAGAGCGGTGGCATTCTGCACCTGCAATTTCACCTGCGCCACCTGCACCGCCTTCTGATCTACCTGCACCTGAAGGGTTTGCAACTCCACGTTTTCCTGCGCCCTGAGCAGCGTGGTGTAGGAGTTGACGGTGGTTTGCAGGGTACTCAGCCGGGCACCCCGAAGCTGCACCTGCGCCAGCGTCAGCGTATTTTTGGCGTTCAGCTTGGCGGCGGCCAGAGCGCTGGGGTCGGCCTGCTGCGCGGCGTTGGCGGCCTGCGCCTTGTTCAAATTGGCCTGCGCGGTACGCACATCGGCTCCGTTTTGCAGGGCGGCCTGCACGGCGGCACTCAGGGAAACGGGGGCAGCAGTCTGGGCGAGGGCCGCAGGGCTAAGCAGCAGGGCGAGGGTAAGGGCGGTTTTGGACACGGATTTGATCGGGGTGGGACGAATCATGGGGGAGCCTCCAGCAGCAGAAGGGAGAAGAGACAAAAAAGAAACGCGTCAGGGGAAACGGGTCAATACACCGAGTGTTCGAGTTGCAATACCGCCTGCTGCGCGGTGCTGCGGGCCTGAATCAGATTGCGTTGGGCCTGTGCGAGGGCGATCTGGGCCGCCGTGACGTCGTCTTGCGTGCCTGTTCCGGCGCTCAGGCGCAGACCCGCCGCGTCCAGTCCGGCCTGCGCCACCTGCACCTGCGTTTCGCTGGTCTTCAGGTTGATGGTGGCCGTCTGGGACGCACTGTAACGGGTTCGCACATTCAGTTCGGCGTCGCTCTGGGCGGTATTCAGGCTCAGTTGGGCCTGCGTAACACTGGCCTGAGCTGCCGACACCTGCGCCCGCACGCCCGGCGAATACACCACGTAACTTCCGCTCAGGCTGGCGCTCAGGCGGTCTGCGCCGCTGCTCCCCCCCAGCGGCAGCATGTAACCCACGCCCGCCGTGCCGTCTTTCACATTCAGGCTGGCGCTCAAGCCGCCGCTTCCGGCTGGGCCGTAGCGCAGGCTGGCATTCAGGGCGGGCAGATTGGCGTCGCGCTGCTGGGTATTCAGGGTGTCCTGGGCGTCGGCCAGATCGTTGCGGGCCTGCACGACGGAGCGGCTGGACGTGCGGGCGCGGGCCACCAGTGCGCCCAGGTCGGGCAGGGCAACACTGCTGGGCGGCTGGCTGGAAAACACCGTGCCCGTCAGGTCAACATTCAGCAGCGCGGCCAGATTGCGGCGGGCGGCGTCGAGGTCTGCGGCGGCACTCAGGGCGCTGGCCTGAGCAGTCAGCACATCGGCCCCGGCGCTCAGCACGCTTTGGGGGGTGGCGTTGCCCAGGTCGGCCTGAGCCTGCGCTACCGCCTGTTGCCGCTGCCGAAACGCCAGAGTCTGATTTGCCAGCGCCACATCTTGCCCGGCCACCACTGCCGCAAGATACTGTGCATACACGTTCAGGCGCGTGCTGGCCTGCGTTTCTTGCTGCCGCGCTTCGGCCAACGCTAGGCTGCGGGCCGAGGCCTGAAGCCCGGTTTGGCTGCTGGCCCAGGGCAACAGGCCGAGGCTGACCTGCACGCCCGCGCTGCCGCTGAGGCTGGAGGCTGTGTTCACGGTGCTGCCGTCGGCGGCGGTGCTGACAAACCCGCCCGAATATCCGGCGCTGCCGTTCACGCTGACCGACAGGCCCAGCGCACTGCGGGCCGCCGCATAGTTTTGCTGCGCTACCTGCACGCTCAGCCGGGCCGCCGTGACCGATGGAGCCTGTGCCAAGCGTGTTAGGGCGTCTTCTAGAGTCAGAGCGGGCAGTGTGGCGGTCTGGGCCAGTCCTGTTGCCGACAGAAGGAACAGACCGAGCGTCAGGGTTCTGATTGGGGTTGACCTTGAGGGCGGGGGCGGCAGGCATCGACTCATGCCCCCAATCTGGGCCGGGCGCACGAAGGCCACGCGAAGGCTTTTTGAAGATTTGGCGAAGACGCTTGAAGCCGCCCCCAGACGCGAGATTATCAGCGTGGGCAGCAGCAGCAGCTTCTCGCACCTTCGCACAACCTTGCACGCCTGGGCCTACCATGCAGGCATGAGCGCCCTGATCCTGATTGTCGAAGACGAACCGCAACTGGCCGAAGTGCTGGAAGCTTACGCCCGGCAGGAAGGCTACCGTACCGAACGCGCTGCCGACGGAGTGGCCGCCCTGATCGCCTACCGCGCCGCGCACCCCGACCTGATTTTGCTGGACGTGATGCTGCCGGGCAGGAGTGGGCTGGACGTGCTGAAAACCATCCGGGCCGATGGCCTGACGCCCGTGATTCTGGTCACTGCCCGCGCCGAAGAAACCGACCAGATTGTGGGCCTAGAACTGGGGGCCGACGATTACGTGGTCAAACCGTTCCGGCCCCGCGAGGTGATGGCCCGCGTGAAAGCTGTGCTGCGCCGCGCCACCGCCGCCCTCGAAAGTGGCGAAAAACCGCTGCGGGTCGGAGAACTGGAAATTGACCGCCGCGCCGTGTCTGCCCGCGTGCACGGACATCCTTTGGCCCTCACGCCCGCCGAATTCCGGCTGCTGGCGCACCTGGCTCAGGCTCCGGGCCGGGCCTTTAGCCGCGAGGAACTGCTGGCCGCCGCCCTGCCCGAAAGCGAGGCGCTGGAACGGGTGGTCGACGCGCATCTGGCGAGTGTGCGCCGCAAACTGGACGCTGTCCATGCGGGCGGCCTGCTGCATACCGTGCGCGGCATCGGGTACAGGCTGGAGGCACCGGCTTGAGCAACTTACCCGGCCTGAGCATCTTCAGCCGTCTGAGACGCGGCCCCAGCCTGACGGTCACGCTGCTGATGACGATGCTGGCGCTGGTGCTGCTGACCACCGGCGGCATGTTCTTGTTCAGCAATCTCGCGGTCAAGCGTCAGATTGCGCGGCTGCCACCCGAAGTGCAGGCGTACCTGCGGGCAGGGCAGGCCGCCGAACGGCTGGGGCAACAGCTCGCGCCCAATCCGCCGACCCCCGAAATCCGCTTTGGGAGTGACGCCGACTTGCTGCCCCCCGGCGATTCCAGTTCAGGCGTGTCCGGCACCGTCTCCAATCCCAACGGCCTGACTGTGACCATCGAAAATGGCCGCCGCCCGCAGCCGCCCGATGGTACGGGAAGCGGGGAGCGCCGGGGCCGCACGCCATTTTCCGGTTCCCTTCCTGCCGCCCTGAATCCGCGCACACAGGATTTTGTGCGCGATGTGCAGACCAGTCTGATTCAGGCCGGATTGTTGGCCGCCAGCGCCGCGCTGCTGTTGGCCCTGCTGCTGGCGCGGCGGGTGGTGCGCCCCATCGGAGCCGTCAGCCGGGCCGCTGCAC
The DNA here is from genome assembly GCF_023370075.1 of Deinococcus sp. QL22. Lineage (NCBI taxonomy): Bacteria > Thermotogati > Deinococcota > Deinococci > Deinococcales > Deinococcaceae > Deinococcus > Deinococcus sp. QL22. The sequence goes on along the minus strand of NZ_CP097153.1, from coordinate 29,426 downwards.
AGTTGGCCGCCGGGAACCTGGCCGTGCGTGCCCCCACACTGGGCGCAGAGCGGGAAGTGGCGGAACTGGCCCGTACCTTCAATGAAATGGCCGAAAGTCTGCAAGCCCTGGAGCGCGAACGTCAGCATGCAGTGGCCGACATTGCCCACGAACTCCGCACGCCGATTGCCATTATGCAGGCGCGGCTGGACGCCCTGGAAGACGGCGTGTACCCGCTGACGCCCGAGCAGGTGACCCTGCTGAGCGGGCAAACGCAACTGCTGACCCGCCTGGTAGGCGACCTGAGGACACTGACCTTGGCCGACGCGGGGCGCTTGGGCCTGAATCCGCAGGGCGTGAACCTGGGCCAATTGGCCGCGCAGGTGGTGCGCGATCAACAAGACCGCGCCGCCGCCCGCGCCCTGAGCCTGACCTTCCGGGCCGCGCCGTCCAATGTGTCCAGCGCCCTGACTGCCGACCCTGACCGCGTGCGGCAAGTGACCAGCAACCTGATTGAAAACGCCCTGCGGTATGCCAGCAGCCGGGTAGAGGTGCAGATAGAAACCTTGCCGGACACCGTGCAACTGCACGTGGATGACGACGGCCCCGGCATTCCCGCCGCCCAGCGCGACGCTGTATTCACGCGCTTTACCCGGCTTGATGAGAGCCGCGCCCGTGACACCGGGGGCAGTGGGCTGGGCCTCTCAATTGTGCGGGCGCTGGTAATGGCACACGGCGGGCAGGCCAGCGTAGACCGCAGCCCTCTGGGTGGGGCACGTTTTACGGTCACTCTTCCTCTGCACCTTGCGGGGCGAGAATCTCTGGGACTGCCGGGCCTAAAGATGGATACACCGCTGCGTTGATGTTGGTTGTGGACGACCGGGCGACAGAGTTGAGCCGGTCTGAATCTGTTGCTCCATTCACACCGATTTTTGCTAAAGCCCCGGCTCATCTGCCCGCCGACCCGTGCGGCGTACCTTAACCCCTATGACCATTCATAAACGGGCACTGGGACACACCGGACTGCAAGTCAGCGAAATCGGCTACGGCGCGTGGGGGATCGGGGCCGACATGTGGAAGGGCGCCCAAGACGATGAAAGCCTGACCGCGCTGCGCCGCTACATAGAACTGGGGGGCAATTTTATAGACACGGCCATGGGCTACGGCAACGGCCACAGCGAGCGCCTGGTGGGGCAAGTGGCCCGCGAGCAGGAGGGCGTGTATGTGGCGACCAAAATCAGCCCCAAAAACATGCAGTGGCCCGCCCGCTCCGGCACCCACGCCCCGGAAGCCTTTCCCGGCGACTGGGTGGTGCAGTGTACCGAGGCTAGCCTGGAGCGCCTGGGCCTGCCCTGCATCGACGTGCAACAGTTTCACGTTTGGAACGACGATTGGCTCAGTGAAGGCGACTGGCAAGAGGCGGTAGCACAGCTCAAGCGCGACGGCAAGATCAGGCATTTCGGGATTTCTATCAACGACCACCAGCCGGGGAACGCGGTGAAGGCTGTGGAAGCGGGCGTGGTAGAAACCGTGCAGGTCATCTACAACGTCTTCGACCAGTCGCCGCAAGACCGCCTGCTAGACGCCTGCCTTGCCAACGGCGTGGGCGTGATCGTGCGCGTGGCGCTGGACGAAGGCAGCCTGACCGGGAATATCACGGCAGATACGACCTTTCCGGACGGAGACTGGCGCAACAATTATTTTGGCGGCCACCGCAAGGCTGACCTTCAACCCCGGTTGCGGGCCATAGAGCAGGGCTTGGGCATTTCTACGGCGCAACTGCCCGAAACGGCGCTGCGATTCGTCCTGGCGCACGAGGCCGTGAGCACCGTGATCGTGGGCATGCGTTCGGTGCGGAACGTGGAACGCAACGCCGCACTGGGCGACGGCCAGGGCCTGTCTGACGAGCAGGTGCAACAACTGTACGCCCACCGCTGGGAGCGCAACTGGTATGAGCCAGCTTCCGATTAAAAGGGGATTGACCTCTGAACTCTCGGCCATGCCCGTTCAGGGGCGGGAAGGCAAATGAGCCCGCCTCAATCTGCCCGCGCTGGCCCGGAACCTACCGAAGAAATTCGCGTAACCTCGTGGACGCACCTGCTGGACGTGCTGTACGCCGATGGCTGGAATAGTTCGCTACGGCGACACCGTTCGCCCTACGTGTTTCGTGGATCGCACAACGCCTCGTTTACCCTCCAGACGTCGTTGCAACGCCTGGGCGGCGACCCTGCCGAAACTGAACGCCACCTGCTGCGCAATTTCCGCAAATATGCCCATCAGGAAAGCGTGCGGGGCGATACGGTTTGGGACTGGCTGGCCTTGGGACAACATCACGGCCTGCCCACGCGCCTGGTAGACTTTACCTATTCTCCGCTGGTGGCACTGCATTTTGCCACCCGCATGCCCTCGCAATTTACCCACGACGGAGCCATCTGGCGGGTCAATCCGGCCCGCGTGCATGGGCGCTTGCCTACGCCTCTGCGCGACGCTTTGGCCGATGAAGGCTCACAGGTTTTTACGGTGGAGATGTTACAGAGCGTGATGTCGCTGAGAGGAACAGCCGCCAGTTTTAGCGCCGCGCCACTGTCGGAGTTGGCGGCCCTGTCGGACACTCCATTTCTCACCTTTTTAGAGCCACCTTCGCTGGATGCCCGAATTATTCAGCAGTTTGCCCTGTTTGCGCTGCCCAGTACGCCCGAACTTCAGGTGGAAGCATGGCTGGAAGCTCAGCCTCACGCTGCCCTCAAAATCACTATTCCCGCCGACCTGAAGTGGCAGATTCGGGATCATCTGGATCAGGCCAATATTACCGAGCGCACCCTGTTTCCGGGGTTGGCGGGACTGGCGCACTGGCTGACGCTGTACTACACGACGCCGCCCCTGCCGCCTGAATCTGGGGGCGCACAGGATTTAAGGCAGCAAGAACAGAACTTGCGCGAGATGGAGGCGGAGAATGGGCCGTTGGATTTGAGCAGGAGCGGGAGTTAGAGGTCTTAAAGCAACTGAGAAAAAAGTTGCCTGTTTTTGACCGAATGGAGTGAGTGGAGGTCAGGCAGGAAGTGGGAAGAATGGAAGCGTCAGGAATCTTTGTTCTGATGCTTCCATTCGAATAACTGCTCTAGGTATCGCTCGCCTGGTTCAGTTCCAGTTCATGACTGCTTTCGACGTCTGGCGCATGGTTGGGGCGGCGCGTGCCGAGGTTGAAACTGTCCCCGTGCGCCAGCACATGCAGCCGCACATCGGTCAGCGAGAGGGCGCTGTTCTGGCCGCCGTCGGCAATGTTGGAATAGGTCACGCCCGCGCCGTCCAGCACGTAGACCGCGCCCGCGCCAATCACCCGGAACGACCCGGCATGAACCACAATCGCCGTGTTTTCATCGATGCCGATCCCCAGCATCCGGGGATTGTGCGCCACCGCGCCCAGCAGGCGGCCAATGCGCCCGCGCTCGCCAAAATGCTGATCGATCATCACGTCGCGGATCAGGCCGAGACCGGGGGCCATGTGCAGGTCGCCAATTCGGTGGGATTCGCTGCTGCTGCCGCGCACCAGCATAGTTTCGCTCATGACGCTGGCCCCAGCAGAGGTGCCCGCGATGACGCCGCCCGCCGCAAAAATCTCGTGGACGCGGGCTTCTAATGGCGTATCTCCTATCTGGCTGGTGATCCGCAGTTGGTCGCCGCCGGAAAAGAACACGCCTGCCGCGCCGTCAAAGAGGGCCTGTTTTTCGGGCAGCAGGGTTTCGGCCCGCTCCTGCACGTACAGTTCGGTCATCTCGGTGACGCCCAACGCCCCGAATGCTTTCTGATACGTTTCAAAATAGCCTTCCGGCTCGTGTGAGGCGACGGTGGCAAGGACAAGTTTGCCGCCGCGCAGGTGCTTGGCAACTTCGTGGAGAATCAGGCGTTTGCCGTCTTTGTCTTCGTGCCCGCCAATGATAATCAGCGTGCCAGATGCATTTTTATCTGATTCGGTCATAGAGTGTCCTTGCACTTGAATTAACGCTTCAAGAAGACTTGTGGGCTGTGCTGGGACGTGGCGTAGGCCACCGCGAAATGCGGGCTGCGGTGATCCCAGCCCACGTTGCCTCCGGCGTCTATAGCAATGGCTCCCGCGTCGGTTTTATCGGTATCGGTCAGGCGATTCAAGTGATTCAGGGCGGCAGAAACAGCGCTCTGCACGTCGCTCCTCTCCAGTTCATGCATGATTCGGCCTGCCAGCATCAGGCGCGAAATGGCCTCGCCGTGACCGGACAGAGCCACGCCGCCCAGCGTGTTGTCGGCGTAAAAACCGCAACCGGGCAGGGGAGAGTCTCCGACCCGTCCGGGCAGGGTTCCGTTCAGGCCACCTGTAGAGGTTCCGGCCACGAGGTCGCCGTATTGGTCGAGCGCCACGCAGCCTACGGTGTCATGCCCCGCCGACTCTGCTGCTTCACTGGCTGCCTGCTGGGGCGACAGCATCTCGGCGGGATCACACAGTTCCGCGCCGTAGAGCGGCGAGTCGCTCTGTTCGGCAAAGCGCCGCGCCCCCGCCCCGATCAGCAGCGTGGGCATCTCTGGCAGCAGCGCCCGCGCCACCGACACCGGATGACGCACGCCCTGAATCCCTGCCACCGCGCCCACCGCCAGCGTTTTGCCGTCCATCAGCGCCGCGTCCATTTCGACCTGCCCATCGGCATTGGGCACTGAGCCGAAGCCTGCATTAAAGGTCGGATCGTTTTCCAGTGCACGCAGGACGGCTTCGGCAGCGTCGAGGGCGTGGCCTCCTGCTTTCAAAATCTGTTGGCCCGCCACCAGCGCCGCGAGGCATCCCCGGCGGTTGGCCTCTTCCTGCTCCGGCGCGATTTCTTTGGCCCCGCCGTGCAGGATCAGCGCCCAGATCGGTGGGTCAATCATGGCCTGCTCGCTGAGGCTGGTCGCTCCTGCCGCCCATCTGGTCGGTGCGCGTATTGGGGCGCTGATCGGGGCGCGGGAAGGCGGAAGGCTGGGCCTGAGCCTCAGCTTTGCTCTCCGGCACAAAGGTCTGCACCTGGTGCCACACCGCGTCAATGGCGGTAGGCATCAGCGCCACCAGGTCGCCGGGACGGGCCATTCGCAGCGAGGCGTCTACGGCGTCGGCCTCGTGCAGCACGCGGCGCATCCGTTCGGGCGAGAAGCCTGCTTCCAGCGCGCCCTTGGAGAGCAGTGTCAACACCTCGCCGCTGGCCCGGCCCCGTCCGTCCGGCGCTTCGCGGAAAATCAGGTCGTCGAAGGTGCGGGCGGCGATGACCCCCATTTCCTGAATATCCTCGTTGCGGCGGTCACCGGGAATGCTGACCATACCGATGGTGCGGGCGTACTGAGGCCGCAAATTGCCCACCAGGTCGCTGAGGGCCGCCAGCCCCGCCGGGTTGTGCGCGTAGTCCACGATGACGCGGAAGCCATGCCCATCGTGCACGTTCAGGCGTCCGGGCGACTGCTCGAACGAAGACGTGAAGGTGCACAGAGCGCGGCGAATGTCGTCCAGCGGAATGCCGTGGGCAAAGCACATGGCACTGGCGGCCAGAGCGTTTTGCACGTTGAAGCCTGCCAGGCCGCCCAGCGTGGCCGGAATCCCGGCAGCGAGCATGATCGGCAGGCGTTGGCCGCCCTGATACACCACGATTTCGCCGTCTTCCAGCACCACCGCCAGACCGCCGCCGTCCACATGCCGCCGCAACTTGTTCAGCCCGTGCATCGAGAAATACACCACCTGGCCCCCCGCCGTGCGGCGCATCCGGGCCGTCAGGGGGTCGTCGGCGTTCAGGATGCTGTGGCCGCGGCGTCCCACCACGTTCACCACCAGCGATTTCAGGCGGGCCAGGTCTTGCAGCGTGTCTATGCCCTTCAGGCCCAGATGGTCTGATGTGATGTTCAGCACCGCTCCCACGTCGGCCCGGTCAAATCCCAATCCCTCCCGCAACATTCCTCCGCGTGCGGCCTCAATCACGGCCACGTCTACGGTGGGGTCACGCAGCACCATGCGGGCACTTTTGGGGCCGGTAGCGTCGCCGGGGGCCACCAGTTCGCCGCCGATGTACACGCCCGAAGTGCTGGTCATGCCCACTGTGAGGCCCTGCGCGGCCAACACGTGCGCCACCATCCGGGCCGTCGTGCTTTTGCCGTTGGTTCCGGTCACGGCCAGAATAGGAATTCGGGCACGGGAGCCTCGCGGATACAGCATTTCGATGACTGGGTGGGCCACGTCTCGCGGCTGGCCTTCCGAGGGTTCGAGGTGCATCCGGAAGCCCGGCGCGGCGTTCACTTCCACGATTCCGCCGCCCGTGTCGCGCACCGACTGGGAAATATCGGGGGCCAAAAAGTCGATGCCCGCGATGTCCAGCCCCACAGCCTGCGCGGCGCGGCGGGCAAACAGCGCATTGGCCGGATGAATTTCGTCGGTGCGGTCTATGGCGGTGCCGCCCGTGGAGAGGTTGGCCGTGGAGCGCAAAACGACGGTTTGCCCTACTGCCGGGACAGACTCCAACGTTAAGCCTACTCCGGCCAGAAGTTCCTTCACCTGTGCGTCTATCCGGATGCGGGTCATCACGGCTTCATGGCCCGCGCCGCGCCGGGGATCGCGGTTGACCTCGTCGATCAGGGCCTGCACCGTGCTGACGCCGTTGCCAATCACCTGTGCAGGCACGCGCTGGGCCACCGCCACGACTTGCCCGTTGACCACCAGAATCCGGTGATCGTGCCCGTTGTAGTGCTGCTCCAGAATGACCCGCGCCGAGTGCTGGGCCGCTAGCACAAAGCCGGAGCGCACCTCATCGGCCGTGGTCAGGTGCGTGCTGACACCGCGCCCATGATTGCCGTCCAGCGGCTTGGTCACGAGGGGATAGCCGAGCCGAGCCGCTTCCCGCACGGCCTCATCGGCGCTGCGAACCACTACGCCACGCGGCACGGGCACGCCCGCATCGGACAGGAGTTGCTTGGTTAGATTTTTGTTGCTGGCCGCGTCTACGGCCACATGCGACGTTTGCCCGGTAATGCTGGCCCGCAGCCTCTGCTGGTTTTTGCCGTGTCCCAGCTGAATCATGCTCAGTTCATCCATCCGCAGTACCGGAATGCCGCGCCGCCGGGCCGCCTGGACCAACGCTTCAGTCGTGGGGCCGAGGCGGGTGCGCCGAACGAGGGTGCTGAGCGTTTCCAGCGCGGCGGGCAAGTTGAAGCTTCCATCGGGCAGATTCAGAGCCGCCAAACTGCCCGTTTCGTCGCGGTACACCAGATCTAGGCCGCGCACGCCACGCAATTCCGGGGGTAAGAGGGAATCCACGAGTTGCAGGGCCAGGCGTCCGGCCAGCAACCCGACTTTTTCCTCCTGGTAGGCAAACAGCACGTTGTACACGCCTGCCCTGCCCTTCACCGAGCGGGTTTTGCCCCGCGACACACGCGAGCCTGCCAACGACTGCAACTCCAGCGCCACATGCTCGGACACGTGCCCCAGCCAGGTACCGTCGTGCAGGCGTTCCACGAAGCCGCCAGGCCGTCCCAGACTGCATTGGTGGGCCTGCAGGCTGGGGAGCAGCCCCAGCAACCGGGCGTTAAAGTCGGGCAGGCGGTGAGAAGGCCAAGACTCCAGCGTGCCCAAGTCCAGCATCAGCCGGATCATGGGGGAAAAGCTGTACAGGTGCGGTCCCCGGTACACACCCTTTTCGAGAATTCGCAGAGGTAAAGGCAAAGATACGGACGGCGCGGCGCGGTCAGAGCCGCTTTCGGGCAGGGTCATGGTCAAGGTTTCCTTTCGGAGAGGGGCGACGCAGCGTCGGTCAGACAAGAATCAGGAATATGCTTCCCATTGTAGGGAGACAACCTGAGCCTACTTATGCGGTGCTATGGGTCAAACCTTAACAACTGCGCCGAGAATGTGCTTTTTGTAACGTTGTTTCTGTTAAGCTCGGCATTAATGAAGAGTTGGGTCGATGTTGTTTAATCACCAAAAAGATAGGATAAAGAACGTTGCATTCATATAGAGATTCGGTTTATTGTTGTGGATATTTTGATATGCCAAAAAACTGCCGGAAGCCATGACGGGCTTTCCAGCAGTCGAGGGAACGGGCGATCTGTCTTTAGGCCAAAGAGTTGGCTGGGTGAACGGGGGCCAGATGATCTAACTCGGCATCGTCGTAGAGGCGTGAGCGGATCAGGAAGCGCACGCCTTCCGGGGCCTCGACACTAAAGCCGCCGCCTCTGCCGGGCACGATGTCTACGGTCAGTTGGGTGTGTTGCCAGTATTCAAACTGGCTGACCGACATATAGAACGGCGTGTCGGCAATTTCACCGAGGTACATATCAGAGCCGCCGACCCGGAATTCTCCGCGTGGGTAGCACATCGGAGAACTGCCGTCGCAGCAGCCGCCTGACTGGTGAAACATCAACGGCCCGTGCTGCACCTCCAGCCGCCCCAACAGTTCGCGGGCAGCGTCGGTGATGTTGACGCGGGCAATGGGAGTGGACTGGGTCACGTTTTCTCCAGAAAAGTAGAAGTGGGCCGTCCCCTAAGTGTGAAGGGCAAGGAGCCACTGAATGCGGCCCTCGCCCATCACACTTAGAAGGCCAGTCTCAGAAGAAGCCGAGTTTAGACGTGCTGTAGCTGACCAGCATATTTTTGGTCTGCTGGTAATGGTCGAGCATCATGCGGTGGTTTTCGCGGCCGATGCCCGACTGCTTGTAGCCGCCAAAGGCTGCGTGTGCGGGATAGGCGTGGTAGCAGTTTGTCCAGACCCGTCCGGCCTGAATGCCCCGCCCAAAGCGGTAGGCCTTGTTGATGTCGCGTGTCCAGACGCCAGAGCCGAGGCCATACAGGCTGTCGTTGGCAAGGGCCAACGCGTCGTCGTCGTCCTTGAAGGTCGTGACCGACAGCACCGGGCCAAAGATTTCTTCCTGGAACACGCGCATCCGGTTGTGGCCCGCGAAGATGGTGGGTTCCACGTAATAGCCTTCCGCGAGGTCGCCGTCCATCTTGGCGCGCTGGCCGCCCGTCAGGACTTCCGCGCCCTCCTGCCGCCCGATATCGAGGTAAGACAGGATTTTTTCCAGCTGGTCGTTGCTGGCCTGTGCGCCCAGCATGGTGGTCGGATCAAGCGGATTGCCCTGCTTGATGGCCTGCGTGCGGGCGACGGCGCGTTCCATAAAGCGGTCGTAGATGGATTCGTGAATCAGGGCGCGACTGGGAGAGGTGCAGATTTCGCCCTGGTTGAGCGCGAACATCGTGAAGCCTTCCAGCGCCTTGTCAAAGAAATCGTCGTCCTCGTTCATCACGTCGGCAAAGAAGATGTTGGGACTTTTGCCGCCCAGTTCCAGCGTGACCGGAATGATGTTGTCCGAGGCGTACTGCATGATCAGGCGGCCCGTGGTGGTCTCGCCGGTAAAGGCAATTTTGGCGATGCGCGAACTGCTCGCCAGAGGCTTGCCCGCTTCCACGCCAAACCCATTGACGATGTTCAGTACGCCGGGCGGCAGCAAATCGGCGATCAGTTCCATCACCATCAGAATGGTTACGGGCGTCTGCTCGGCGGGCTTGAGGATCACGCAGTTGCCTGCGGCCAGCGCGGGGGCCAGCTTCCAGGTCGCCATCAGAATCGGGAAATTCCAGGGGATAATTTGCCCGACCACACCCAGCGGCTCGTGGAAGTGATAGGCCACCGTATCGTCGTCGATCTGGCTGATACCGCCTTCCTGCGCACGGATCGCGCCTGCAAAGTAGCGGAAATGGTCAATCGCCAGCGGCAGATCAGCGGCCATCGTTTCGCGCACGGGCTTGCCGTTTTCCCACGTTTCGGCAATCGCCAGCTTCACCAGGTTTTGCTCCAGGCGGTCAGCGATTTTCAGCAAGATGTTGCTGCGCTCGGTGACACTGGTGCGGCCCCACGCGGCGCGGGCGGCATGGGCGGCGTCCAGCGCGAGTTCGATGTCTTCCGCCGTGGAGCGGGCCACCTGCGTAAACACCTTGCCCGTGACCGGGGTGATGTTGCCGAAGTACTGCTCCCGCGTGGGCGGAACCCATTGGCCGCCAATGAAATTCTCATAGCGGGCCTTGAATTCCACCTGACTACCGGGCTGGTTGGGCTGCACAAACGCTTGCGGTTTGTCCTGTACCGTCATGCTTCGCCTCCTAAGTTTTTAGTGCTTTTCTATCCTACACCCGGCGCAGTGAGAAGCGAATGCAGGAAGAGTCACGAAGTAGGGAGGCGACTGAGTGGTGGGCGGTCTAAGGGTCGAGGGTCTAAGGAAGGGCAAGCGCTTTGCTCACTTCCCCTCACCCTGCTATATGCGGAGCGCCCCTCTCCCACAAGGGGCGAGGGCAAATGCTTTAGGTAGAACTGGAATCTGTTCTTAGACCCTTAGACCAAGCCTCTCAAACGCCGTTCACCCCAGCCTCCGCCCGTTCCAGCACTTCCTTTGGGTTCAGCACGCCCTTAAACCACACGATCCGGTCTCCAAAATCGGTGATATTCACGCCCGCTTTGTCCAGATTCAGGCGCTCGGAGACGCACACGATCACGTCGATTCGGCCTGATTTCCGCAGTAATTCGAACTTTTTACGGAGGTATTCGGGCCGCCAGTAGCCCACGATTTCCACAAGCACGCTGCGGCCATCCGGGTGCTTCAGGCGGAAATCGGGGATGATGACGCCGCCCGGCACGGGCACCAGATCCACCTCGCGCTCCAGTACCCACGGCGTATCCAGCTTGGCCCAGCGGTCTGCAAATCCGGCTTCAAGGGCGCTGTCGTGGTCTTCGGGCGGCTTGTAATGACTGACATACCCATCTTCGCTGGTCAGTTGAAAAGACCATTCCTCGTCGGCGGCATCTACCCACGCCAGATCCTTGCGGGGCTTGAGGGTCGCGCTCAGGTCCCACTTGGTCACGTGCAGCAGGGCGGGCAGGAACTTTGCCATCGCCAAACCGTAGCGCGTGGTGCCGCCAAACAGGCTCATCGGGCCGTCTACAGTCAGGGTAAAGCCGTAATCTGGGTCGCCTTCCACCGTCACCATCAAACCAAAAAACTTGGTGTATTTCAGCAGTTGCTTGTAGCGGGCGGGTTCGTTGCGGCGGGCCGTGATGATGAGGCTGGAGGCCCGGTAGAGCGTGCCCTGCGCCTGTGCCAGATCGAAGCGTTCCAGCAAGGCAGCAGGTTCGGGTGCCTCGAACAAGACCAAGGTTTGCTGGTCGGCCAGGTCTGCGTAGAGGGCCGATGCCACCGCTTCGGGGGCCACCGCCAACACCTGAGCCGCGCTTTCCAGTACCCGCGCCGTCGCCGCCCGGCTAGGGGGTTGGGCCTGCGCCAGTTCAAAGACTTTGGCCCGCACCAGGCCGGGTTCCACGTCGCCGCCCGCCTCGAAGGTACCCAAAGCGGTCAACAGATGCGCCATCCCGCGCAACACCCGGAAGTCGGTTCGGCCCGCTTCCAGTACCTTCAGTTCAGCGTCCAGTTCGCCCCGCTGCTTGCCCACATGCGACGTGAACAGGTCAATCAACGTTTGGGCCAGCGCCAGATTGCCGGACGTGGCTTTCAGGCGGCGCGGCTCCACGATTCCGGCCTTGACCCGGAACATCAGCAGTTCAGTGGGGAGCATTGATGTTCTCCCAGATATTGGGTTCGCGGCCCGCTGGCTCGCGCGCTTGCCCACCGCCGGGCTTCCACTGCCCGCGCCGCTGCTGACTCACCCGTTCCTCGCTGGTGCCCTCGGTAATCACCTCGTATAGTACAGCATTTTTGCCTTCTGCTCGCCGCAAAATCCGCCCCAACCGCTGAATATGTTCGCGCTCGGTCGCCGTGCCCGACAGCACGACGGCGATGCTGGCTTCAGGCACGTCGACGCCCTCGTTCAGCACCCGGCTGGTGACCAGCACGCGGTAAGTGCCGTCGCGGAATTTTTCCAGCAGGGCGTGACGCTCTTTGGTGGGCGTCTGGTGCGTCAGGGCCGGAATCAGGAACTCGCGGCTGACCCGGTACACGGTGGCGTTGTCATCGGTAAAAATCAGGGTGCGGGCGTCGGGATGATTCGCCAGGAGTTCTTCCAGTACGCGCAATTTGCCCTCTGTGCCGTAGGCGAGGCTGCGGGCTTCCCGGTGCGCCAGCATCGCGCTGCGGCCCTGCGGGGTACCGCTGCCCATCACAAACTGCTTCCAGCCCTCGATGCTGCCCAACTGAATGCCTGCCAGACGCAAAAAATGGTTGCGGTGGGCGATGAGTTCATCGTAGCGGCGCTGCTCATGCTGGCTCAGGCGCACCCGGATCACCACTTCGCGGTAGTCGGCCAGCATGCCGCCCGACAGGTCCTCGGGGCGGCGATGATAGACCAGCGGCCCCACCAACGTTTCCAGGTCGCGCTCGCGCCCGTCGCTGCGTTTGGGCGTGGCGGTCAGGCCCAAACGGTAGGGCGCGAGGCCCATTTCGGCCACCACCCGCGTCCAGTCGGAGGGCAGATGGTGAACCTCGTCGTACACATGCAGCGCGTACCGTCCGGCCAGCGTTTCGGCATGAATGGCCGCCGAATCGTAGGTGCTGACCAGCAGCGGGGTTTCGTCGTGGCTGCCGCCGCCCAGCACGCCCACATTGGCGTCGGGAAAGGCCGCCATCAGGCCCGAATACCACTGCTGCAACAGATCCAGCGTGGGTACACAGATCAGGGCGCTGCGGGGCGTGTCGCGCAGGGCAAGGTGCGCCACCAGCGTTTTGCCCGCGCCAGTCGGCAACACCACCACGCCCTGCCGCCCGGCCCGCTTCCACTCCTGCAAGGCTTCCGTCTGGTGCGCATAGGGCTGCACTTCGCGCCCATACAGCAATTCCAGCTTTTCAAAGGCGCTGGCCTCGTCGGTGACGCTGATGTTCTCCCGCTTCAGGGCTTCCATGGCGGCGCGGTACACCCGGCCTGGCGCACGCCAGGACTGGCTGCGTTCATCCCACTGAAACAGGGATTTCAGAACTTCCGGGGCTTCTTTCATGACGAGAGTGCCCCGGTCCAATCGCAGGACGGGCGGCATCAAGCCATCCTTCGCGTCAGCAGTCTTTTAGCCTCTATCCTCAAGACACTTTTTTGTGATTTATGCCTCAATCTCATGAGAATTAGCCCTCAAGTCAGTTGTCAACATCCCGTTTGAATGACGGCTGCCACGCTTCTGTCTGACTTGGGCATCATCCCATGACTGGGCAGTACGAAATGAGGCAAATTGCTTAAAGTAACCGAATTCTCTATGAAGATGACCTTTAGATCAACAGAGTTCATTCGGTGGACAGGACAAAAAACAGACGGCCCTCAACAGGCCGCCCGCTTCTTTACCAATTGGTCCTAACTTTGTTTAGCCCTGATGTTGCAAAGTCCGCGCAGCGGTAGCCGCGACATGCTCGGCTTTCTTGTCGGCAGGCAGGAACGACAGGTGGCCTTCGTAGGAGCCGAGGTTGAACTTCATGGGACGCTTTTCGACGAGCGTGCCCTGCATCAGGCCGTGCTGCGTCATCACGTACAGGTCACAGCGGCCCGTGTCGGCGCAGGCATTCCGCAGCGCGTCAATGTCTACGGCCAACGGAATCGGCTGGTTGGCGGTGGCTTCGGCCAAAATCGTGAGGCGCTTGTTCTGTGCAACGTGGTACTTGCCTTGAAGGGTCAACATGGGAAACTCCGATGAAAAACAGTGTCCAAGAGTGAACAGGGGAAGTGAGACAAATTTGGGGAGGACAATGGGCAGCGTGGCAGATGGTGCAGCCGACGCAAATAAATGGCCGTGGGAGTCTGACTCAGACAGCCTTGCGAACGCCTCAGCTACTCGGGTTGGAAGGGGCGCGGGAAAATTGGAGCGGACGAACCTGATGCCGCGACAAACGAACAAAATCAATTCAGAAGAATAGTCCGGAAAAACGCACCGAATCTACCGTCAAGTCCAAGTATCGCACGCTCTCATGATATTTAGATGTACGAGTGAAACGGTGATGCAGCGGCAGAGCAACAATGCCGCTGCATCTGGAATTGATCTGTACTGGACGAGGACGCTGCTGAACTGTCCCCTCACCCCGCTGCTATCGCAGCGCCCTCTCCCACAGGTGGAGAGGGAAACACCACCTGTATTGGATTATCTTGTAAGAGCGTAATTGATCTGTTTGACCCTCTACCCCAGTGGGAGAGGGCCTTACAAAGCAAGGGGTAAGGGGTCTTTTCTCCTCTCAGTCGATGCCCATGCTGATGAACTTGATTTCCAGATATTCTTCCAGACCCCAGTGCCCACCCTCGCGTCCTACACCGCTGTTTTTCATGCCGCCGAAAGGGACGTGCGGGGCGGCAGCACTCGGTACGCCGTCGTTGATGCCCACGATGCCGTATTCCAGCGCCTCGGCCACGCGCCAAGCCCGGCCCAGATCGCGGGTGTAGGCGTAGGCGGCCAGCCCGTACTCACTGTCGTTGGCGAGGCGCAGCCCTTCTTCCTCGGTGTCGAAAATGACGATGGGGGCCACCGGGCCGAAGGTTTCCTCGCGCAGAATCAGGCTGTCGGGGGCCACATTGGTCAGCACGGTAGGCTGGAAAAACAGGCCGTGATCTATTGCGCCCCCCACCACTGCCGTTGCGCCGCGATCCAGCGCGTCTTGCACCTGTGCCTGCACCTTGTCCAGTCCGGCCTGCTCCACCACTGGGCCGACGCTGGTGCTGTCCAGCAAAGGATCGCCCAGCACCAACTTGGAGGTCTTGTCGGCCAGAATTTGGGTAAATTCGGCAGCCACTTCGCGCTGCACGTACACGCGGTTGGTACTCACGCAGGTCTGGCCCGCGTTCCTGAACTTGCTGCCCACCACTTCCCGCGCCGCCTTTTCCAAGTCTGCGTCGGCAAACACCAGGAAAGGCGCGTGGCCGCCCAGTTCCAGCGAAACGCGCTTGATGGTTTTGGCGGCCTGCGTGTACAGCAGGCGGCCTACAGCGGTGCTGCCGGTAAACGTCACCTTGCGCACGCGCTCATCGGCCATAAACGGCGCGGTGAAGGCGGCGGCGTCGTTGGTGGGCAGCACCTGCAGCGTGTTGGCGGGGCCGCCCGCTTCCAGCCACAATTCGGCCAGATACAGCGCGGTCATGGGGCTCTGCTCGGCAGGCTTGAGAATCATGACGCAGCCCGCAGCGAGGGCCGGGGCCGCCTTGCGCGTGATCATGCCTGCCGGGAAATTCCAGGGGGTCACGGCGTACACGATGCCCACCGGCTCGCTGCTGGTCAGGCCGCGCTTGCGGTCAAAGCGCATGCTGATGCGTTCGCCGCTGATGCGTCCGGCTTCCTCGGCGCACCACTCGATAAAGCTGGCAGCGTAATGCACCTCGCCGCGCGTTTCGGTAATCGGCTTGCCCATTTCCAGCGTCATCAGGCGGGCCAATTCTTCCTTGTGCACGAACATCAGGTCATGCCAGCGCCGCAGCACTTTGCCGCGCTCGTAGGGGCTGACCTTGCGCCACACTTTCAAGGCAATCTCGGCGGCGTCTATGGCACGGTGGGCGTCGTCGGCGGTGCAGTCGGCCACCGCGCCGATGCTTTCCAGCGTGCCGGGGTGAATCACATCAAAGGTTTTGGGGGCGCTGCGCCACTCGCCGTCAAAATAGGCGCGGGTGCGGGTCACGGGGTCATTCAGCAGGGTTGGGGTTTGGCTGGTCATGTCATCTCACTTTCGGCGACTGGTGCGCCGTAGACAAAAGGGTCGGCGACGATTGCGCCGTGAACGGGAAGGCCAGAGAGCAGGTGAGCCTCAGTATGAAACGGATCGCCGCCCACGCGGGTGAGGTCGGCCCGGAAGCCCGGACGCAGGCTGCCGCGCTCATGGGAATCGCCGTGCGTGTATGCGCCAAACGCCTGCGCCAGCGTGACATTCATGCCGGGCACGTAGGCCTCAGAAACGGCGGCCTGCACGCCTGCAAGGGGCCGGAGTTCGCGCACCACCGGGTCACCGCTGGAAAAGGCCACATCCAGCCCCGCTTCGAACATGGCCCGCAGCGGAAAGACCTGCCCGGCCAGTTCGGGCGGAATGTAGCGGTCATAGTTGGCGCGGAGTTCGTGCAGAAAAGTTGGCTGTGGCACGGCAATGACGCCGAGTGCATGGGCCTGCTGCAAGTGCGCGGCAGACGGTAACCCAAAATGCTCGATGCGGTGACGCCGGCCGCCGGGATGCTCCGCATTCAGCCGCGTGTAGACACCCAACAGTTGATCCAGAGCGACATCCCCAATCGCGTGTGCGCCGATGCGGAAGCCATTTATGTGCGCTTCACGGGCCAGTTCGTACAATTCGGCAGAATCGAGGCGCAGGACTCCGTGATTGGGCGGCGCAAGGTTCAGGTACGGCACGCTGACCGCCGCCGTCGCCCCGCTGAGGCCACCGTCCGGAAAGAACTTCACGCTGTCGCAGCGCAGCCGTTCCGAAAGGTATTTTTCGGGCAGGGGCAAGGTATCCGAACCGCCATCGGGCCTGCGGATATACAGCAGATTGACCCGGATCGGCAACCTGCCCGCTGCATCCAGCGCCCAATAAGCGGCGTACAGGGGCGCGTCTACAGCGGGATCGGTGACGGCAGTGAGGCCCAGTGACTTCAGGTAGGTGAGGCCCGCCAGAATCCACACTTCAAACTGCGCCTGCGTGGGTGTGGGCCTGGCACCGTAGACCAAGCCGTAAGCCGTTTCGGTCAGGCGGCCCAACTCGTAGTCCAACTCGCCGCCGGGGGGAGAAGGGGTGTCAGGGCCGATGCCCGCGGCCTCCAGCGCCCGCGTGTTCACCGCGTGAATGTGGGCACACGTTCGGGTCAGCAGCACGGGCCGTCCGGGGGCGAGGGCGTCCAGTAGGGCGCGGTCAGGGATCAGGCCTTGCCGAGCCCCATTCCAGCCACGCCCCCACAGCCACTCACCGGGGGGCAATTCCCGGTGCCGCGCCTGTACCAAGGCCGCCACATCCTCAGCAGACTCGGCTTCGCGCAAATCCAGCAACGTGGTGCGGAGTTGCCCCACCTTCCAGACATGCACATGCGCGTCGGTGAGGCCGGGCAGGAGCGTATCGCCGCCCAATTCGTGAACCTCATGGTCGGCCCCCACCGCCGCCCGCGCTTCGGCCCAGGTACCTGCTGCCAGCACGCGCCCGCCACGCACGGCCAGGGCCTGCACGGTATGTCCATCGGCCTGCGGGTAGATGGGGCCGCCTGTATAGATGGTGGCAGGCGTTGTGCCAGAAGGTGAGGTCATGCCTGCCGGTACTCCCGGTTACGCCACACGATAAATACGCCGTAATTGCCGCACGATTCATCGTCCAGATAGTCGGGAATGATGCCCCAGACGCCGTACCCGCGCTTGAGTTGCACGCTCAGCACTGGGTCGGCCCGCTCGTTCCGCACCACTTCCATCACGTACTGCTCTATGGACAGCGTGTCGGCCACCGCGCCGTACCCTTTGGGCATCGCTCCGGCCACATGCCCGCGCAGGTTCAGGCGGCGAATCAGGTCATGGCGTGCGCCGTACAGCAACGTGGCCAGGCCTTGCCCGCGCACGTCCGGATGCACGCCGATGTCCGCGCCGTACAGCCAATCGCCCTGCGGATCGTGGGTGGTAAACAGGTTGTCGCCCGTTTCTTCCAGGTAGGGATGGGCGTAGTGGGCAAAATCCACCCGCGTCTGAAAGTCGCTGCTGGACGCCACCACCTGCCCGCTTTGGCTGTCCAGCACCGCCAGTTGGCCCGCCGGAAAGTGCGCCTGATGCGACAGGAAGTGCCGCTCGGTGGCAAGTTCCGATTCGCTGAGGTCGGGGAAACAGGCCCGTTGCACGGCTTCCAGCGCGGGAGCGTCGTTGGCCTGCGCCTGCACCACCACGTAGCGGCCATCGGTGCGGGCGGCCAGGACGGGGCGGCCCTGAAGATCCGGGGCGAGAGAGAAGCGCATACTGAGCTGGGTCATGCTGGGACAGGCTGTTCTTGGCCGGGAACTTCAGCACTGGTAGGCGCGGGCCGCACCCCTGCATACGCCTCACGCATGGCCTCTACCACCGCGTTTAGGCCTTCGCGCAGCATGTCTTCGGGAATGTCCAGCGCGGGCAAGAAGCGCAGGCAGTTGGAGTACAGACCCGCCCGGATCAGTAGCACGCCGCGCCCCACAGCCAGCGGTACGGCAGCAGCCACCAGATCCATCCACGGCTCTTTGGTCACAGGGTCTTTGACGAATTCCACCGCCATCATCGCGCCCACGCCGCGAATATCGCCAATGGGCAATTCTCCACGCAGAGGCTCCCAGACTTCGCGGATCACGCGCTCGACCATCTCGGCCTGCTGCAAAAATTCGGGTTCGGTCAGGATGTCCAGCACAGCCAACGCTGCGGCGCAGCTGATCGGACTGCCGCCGTAGGTGCTGCCCACGCCGCCCAGATGCAGGGCGTCCATGATTTCGGCGCGGCCCGTAACGGCGCTGATGGGCGTTCCAACCCCCAGACTTTTGGCACTGACCAGCAGATCGGGCACCACGCCCGCGTGCTTGATGGCGTAGAGCCGCCCGGTGCGCCCGCTGCCGCTCTGGATTTCGTCGGCGATCATGACGGCCCCGGTGCGGTCACAAATTTCGCGGATTTTATGCAGGAACTTGGCGGGCGTGGGAATAAACCCGCCCTCGCCCATCACGGCTTCGATGACGATGCAGGCCAGCGCCGAACCGTCGATGTGCGCCACCAGCGCGTTCTCAAGGTTCCAGCAGCACCAGTCAATCCACTGCTCATGCCTTCGGGGGCGCGGTAGGGATTAGGGAAGGGGAGGCGGTACACTTCCGGCGCAAACGGCCCGAAGCCTTTTTTGAACAGGCCATACTTGGAGGTCATCGCTATCGTGAGATTGGTGCGCCCGTGATACGCGCCCTCAAACACGATGACGCCCGCCCGTCCGGTGTGCGCCCGCGCAATTTTCACGGCGTTTTCCACCGCTTCCGCGCCGCCGTTGGCGAGCAGCGTTTTCTTGGCAAAGTCACCGGGGGTCAAACCGTTCAGGCGTTCGGCCAGCGCAGGATAGCCCTTAAAGTTGGTGACCAGCGCACAGGGATGGATGGCTCCGGCCACCTGCGCCTGCACCGCCGCCACCACTTTGGGATGGTTGTGGCCTACCGCCATCATGCCAATGCCGCCGGCCAGATCGATGAAGGTATTGCCGTCTACATCGGCAACCGGTGAGCCACGCGCCGACTGCACGGCCACCGCGTTGGCCTGCCCCAGGCCACGGCTGACGGCTGCCGCCCGCCGCTGTTGAAGCGCCACACTGTTCGGGCCGGGGATTTCAGTTTTCAGGTTGATATAGGTCATGTGGGTCTCCGTTGGTGGTTGGGATGGAGGATGAATCCCCCCGTTGCTGTGCAACGACCCCTTGAAGGGAGAATGTAGGGTTGCTCCTTCTCCCTTGAGGGGGGAGGGCTGGGGAGGGGGTGAATGAGCGCAGCAATTGCCCTACCTTCCCACTGCTTCCAGCACCGCCGCCCGCAGGATAACCAGACCTTCTTCCAGCTCTTCGAAAGTCACCGTAACTGGCACCAGCACGCGAATAACACTGGCGTACATGCCTGCTTTGAGCAACAACAGTCCCCGGCGGCGGGCAGCTTCCACAATTCGGGTGGCGATTTCGGGGGCGGGGGCGCGGGTCTGGGTGCCTTGAGTTTGGGCATCTTGCACGAATTCCATGGCGATCATCGGGCCGAGGCCGCGCACATCGCCAATTTCGGGCACCTCGGCTTGCAGGGCGCGGAAGGCCGCGAAGAGGCGCTCACCCACCTGCTCGGCGTGGGTCAACAGGGCGGGATCATCGAACAGATCCATGACCGCCATGCCAGCCGCGCACGCCAGCGGGTTGCCTGCATAGGTGCCGCCCAGGCCACCGGGGGCCGGAGCGTCCATGATTTCGGCCTTTCCGGTCACGCCCGACAGGGGCAGGCCACCGCCAATGCTCTTGGCAAAGGTCAGTAGATCGGGCTGCACGCCGCTTTGCTCGATGGCCCAGAAACTGCCGGTGCGCCCCACGCCGCTCTGGATTTCATCGGCAATGAACACGATGCCGTGCAGGTCGCAGAGGTCGCGGAGGGCCTGCAAAAACGCGGTGGGCGCAGCCAAAAATCCGCCTTCTCCCAGCACAGGTTCCAGGATGATAGCCGCCACGCGGGAGGGATCAACGGTGGTGCGGAACAATTCCTGCATGGCCTCTATGGCCGCTTCCACGCTGACGCCCCGGTACTCATAGGGGAACGGCGCGTGGTACACGTCAGGAGCAAAGGGGCCGAAATTCTGGGAGTAATACGACTTTTTGCCCGTCAGGGTCATGCCCATCAGCGTGCGCCCGTGAAAAGAGTGGGTAAACGAAATCACGGCGGGCCGCTCGGTGTAGCTGCGGGCGATCTTGATGGCGTTTTCGGTGGCCTCGACTCCGGTGGTAAAAAACAGGGTTTTGGTGGGCAAGGCTGGGCCGGGAAAGCGGGCATTCAGGCGCTGTGCCAGGCGCAAATACGGCTCGTACATCGCCACCTGAAAGCAGGTGTGAGTAAAGTGATCGAGTTGAGTACGCACGGCTGCCAGTACATGGGGATGGTTGTGGCCCACGTTCAGCACGCCAATGCCGCCCACCCAGTCGTGGTACATCCGGCCTTCTATGTCCCACAGTTTTACGCCTTCAGCCCGCGCCGCCACCACCGGGTGCGCGTTGCTCACTCCACGCGGAATTTCGGACGCCCGCAGCGCCAACAGTTCATCCGTTCTGGACGGTGAAATAGTCATGGCAAAGCCCTCCCTTTGAGAGGCCAGCGTAAGCCTTGCGGTCAGCAGGCGCATGAGGGACAAGAGCCGAAAATGAGGAGCTGTTGTTGTGGCATCCCAACAACGGCTCCTAGAGTTGGCTGCTTTCCAGCGCGCCCAGTTGCAGGGCCAGCCACCAGAGCGACCTTGTGGCCGGGTCTGCCAGAGTGCGGCCCGTCAGCGCCTCTGTTCTGTCCATCCAGTAACGCAGCGTATTGCCGTGAATGCCCAAGCGTGTGGCGGCTTCGGCCTGTATAAAACCGGTGTCGCAGAGGGCCTGTACGGTGGCGATCAGGGCGGCTCCGCCCCGCGCCCCGCGCAACGGCTCCAGCAGGCCGCGCACCAGGTCGGCCTGTGCGTCGCGGTCACCGCTGAGGCCGCGGGGAACCAAGACCTCGGCGTAAGAGCGCAGTTGGCCGGCTTGCGCGTAGGCCGCCAGCGCCAGCACTTCGGCCCGGCCCTGCGCCACGCCCGCCACGCCCACCCGCACCCGCCCGTAGGCCATTCCAGGCATCATCCCCGGCACCACTGCCGATGCTCCCGCGTCTCGCCACCCCAGCCGCACCCACACTCGCTCGGCGCTGAGCGTGTGGGGCAGCAAAAATCAGATGTGATTCAGGCTCACGCTCACGAGCGGCGCGGCCCCCAACGACGCCAACGCCCCGCGCAGTTGGGATGCGGCCTGTTCGCGCTGGGCGAATCCTTCGGGCAGCAGGGGCAGTGCGCCCGGCAGCACCAGCAGCGCCACCGTGTAGCTGCCCTGAACCTCGAAGCCCAGCCGCCTCGCCCGCTCGTGCAGGCTGGAATCGGCAGTAAAACGGCCCTCCAGCAGCGTGTCTAAGAAAGCGTAGCCCAGCCGCGCTTCCAACACTTCTATGTCCTGCTGCGCCAACATCAAGAGGGCGGCAACGGTGGCAGCGTGTTCAGCGGCCCGAATTTCCAGATCGTGCCCCGGCTGCGCCTGTCCCGAAGGGGCCGCACCCGCCACCCATACTCCACCTTCGCGCTGCCCACGCAGCACCACCGGAACCAACATGCCGCCTGCCAGCGGGCGCGGAGCCGTGCCGGGGCGGGCGAGAGCGTGACGGGCCAACGCAGGATCGGGGGCTGATTGCAGCGCCAGATGAGGCGATTCAGGACTGGCGGTCCGAGGGCTGCGTGTCAGGGGCAGGCCGTTGGGGGCCAGCAACAACGCTGCCCGCCCCAACTGCTCCGACAGGGTTCCGGCCACGTCGCTGAGTTGCCCGCCGAGCGCGGCGCGGGTCAGCGCCCGGTGAATAGATTCGCTGCGGGCCAGATGGTCGGCCTGCGCCTGCAAAATAAATTCGTGCGTCTGTTGCACCACTTCCACGAACGGCACTTCCCAGGGCAGTTCCAGGACCGCAATGCCGGATTCAGCCAGCGCCGCAGCCACTTCAGGTGGGAAGGCGGGGAAAAAGTGTGGCACGGCCAGCACCACCGCCGCCGGGCCACGCCGCGCCAAATCCTGTCCGAACAGGGTCAGGGCGGCGCTTTCATGCGGCTAAGAGAGGCCAGTGGTCAGCAGGAGCGTGCCGGGGCGCACCCAACTCTGGGCGTCGGGCACGTCTATCACATGGGCCAACCGCACGATTCGGGCTAGGTCAGGGCTGGACGGTTGCACGACCCTCGCCTCAGCGCAGGCAGGCAGCGTCAGCACGTCAGCAACGTGCATGGGGTTGCCTCCACTTTTGGCCCTAGCACCAAGGAAGATTCACACTGCAGAGCATACCGGACACTAGATATTGTGACCAATTCCCAAGTTTGCCGCCCTGAGTTGATAGGACAGCCACAGGCCAGCCAGATGACGGATTGATTAAGCTGAGGCTTCTTCACCACAGTGCAGCTCTACAGTTCACAGATCGCTGCCCATCGTCTTTCTTCTTTTGCCGCGCCCAAGCGAGGTTTCCATGACGGTCAGACCCACCACTGCTGGAAGTTCCCTTGCCACTGCTCCCGGACGGCCCAAATTGGGGCTGTAGGGCGTCATCATAGTCATCTACTTCACGGTGACGGGCGGCGCGTTCGGTATCGAAGGGCTGGTCGCCGGCTCTGCGCCGGGCATGGCGATTGCCCTAATCCTGATTACACCGTTTATCTGGAGCATTCCTACCGCCCTGATGGTCACCGAACTGGCCACCGCCATGCCCGTAGAGGGCGGCTATTACGTGTGGGTCAAACGCGCCCTGGGCCGATTCTGGGGCTTTACTCAGAGCTGGATCAGCTGGCTGTACGGGCTGGTCATCGCGGCCAGTTTCGCGGCCCTGTTCGCCGATTGCACCAGCAGCTTTTTGCGCCTCGCGTTTAGCAGCACCGTCATTGACGATTCGGCGGCAGTGCGCTGGATCGTGGCCGCCGTGCTGATCGTCGGTTTTGGTCTGCTGGACATTCGCGGAGCCAAAGCGGTGGGCGACAGCAGCAAGGTCTTCGCCGTGATGGTGTTCGCGCCCTTTATCACGATGTTCGTGCTGGCGGGCATTCGCTGGGCCGCTAACCCAGAGCCGTTCTGGTTGCCTGTCACGCCTCCCGGAACGGGCCTGCTCGGGGCCTTCGGGCTGGGCTTGTTTATCGTGATGTACAACTT
This sequence comes from Deinococcus sp. QL22, assembly GCF_023370075.1. NCBI lineage: Bacteria > Thermotogati > Deinococcota > Deinococci > Deinococcales > Deinococcaceae > Deinococcus > Deinococcus sp. QL22. The sequence continues at coordinate 6,074 of NZ_CP097153.1, read as the reverse complement.
CCTCGGCTGGGACAGCATCAGCACCATTCTAGGTGAAATCGAAAAAACGCTGAAAGTCATTCCCAGGGTCATGCTGATCGCCGTGCCACTTATCATTCTCGCCTACCTATCGCCCGTGTTGGCAGGTCTGACTTCAGGCGTGGACCACACCAAATGGGGCGACACGGTCTTTTTCCCCGAACTGGCGACAGCTATCGGCGGGCGCTGGCTGGGGATCTGGGTCGCTATCGGAGGTATGTTCTGCGCGGCGGGCCTGTTTAACGCAATGGTACTGTCCAACAGCCGCCTGCCCTTCGTCTTGGCCTCGGACGGCTACCTGTCACAGGCGTTGGTGGCCCGCCATCCCCGCTTCGGCACACCAGTCATCTCCATTATCGTGTGTTCGGTCATTTACGCGATGCTGGCGTTTGGCCCGTTCCAGACGTTGGCCGTGACCACTGTGCTGCTGTACGGCGTCAGCTTGCTGCTGCAATTTACGTTGCTGATCATGCTGCGCCTGAAGGTACCCGAAATGGTACGGCCCTTCCGCATTCCCGGCGGATTGCCAGGCGTGATCGTCATTTCACTGCTGCCTGCGCCGATCATCGTGGTCGCGGTGCTCATTACTGCGCGGGATGAAGGCGCGAGTTTTCTGGTGCTGGCTGCCATCTTACTGGCCTCCGCGCCCCTTGCCTTCCTGATCACCAACACTGTGTTCAAGCGCGGCCAACCCGACCGCTTGACCCACGAAATGTCGGCGGCAGACTGGGCCGAACTTTAAGACGGACTCCGATTGAATCCCGTACTTTGGGATTCAATTCGAGCAGAGTAAGGAGAGATTTCGGGAGGTGGACGAGCAGGTGATGGCTGTGTGATCAGCAGGGCGTCGATCTATAGGGCCGCCGGTACGGGAATCGTATGGAATCCGTCACCTGATCAACCTGACCCGCTGCAACTGAGCAAAGGCAGCAGCACGTACGCACCGCTGAACTGGGCCGATGCGCTGGCAACATTGATGAGCGGACAACGCAAGGCGCCTGTAGACCAACACCAGAAAGTGCCGCTCCAGCTGTTGCGAGAGCGGCACTTTAAAGAGAGGGTAGGGCAGGCAGCCCAAATCAGTTCGTGCGAATAGAGCGTACATACGCCTTCCCACGGACAGCGTCCAGCAGGGCACGTGCCGCCAAACCTGCCGAGCGGCGGGTCAGTTCGCGGTGCTGAACCAACCGGATAAAAGCGCCGCCTGTCTTGACCATTACACGAATGGCGTACCACAGCGGAGAGGTTCCGTATTGGCGGTAGACCAACAGTTGATTGCGCGTGTTGTAGTAATGCTTCAGGGGGTTATAGGCAGTCCGGACAGCCGGGTAAGTGAGGCTGCCGTAATGCCAGACCCGGCTGGCGGGCACCAAACGCGTCGTAACTCCCAATTCACGCAGACGCAGCGCGTATTCGCTGTCATCGTACATAAAAAAGAAGTTGTTGACAGGAAGCCCCGCCCGCCGCACCAGATCTGTGCTGATCAGCACGCTGACAAAGGTAAACAGATCGACAGGCGTGCCGGGTTGGACATACGCTTCTTTGGGCAAGTCAGTTTCGCTAAGGCGCACTTCATCAAAGCTGCGGCGCTGGTGCAGATCGTAGCGCCCGTCACGGGCCAACACGGCGCTGCACAGAGACTCACTCTCGCCGGTGTATTCCAGCAATTCTGCCAGGGCCTCGACTTCGGGTAAGCAGTCGTCATCCATCAACCACAGGTGGCGGTGCCCACCTCTTAGCGCCCGCTCTACTCCATGCGAAAACCCGTATGCGCCGCCTAGGTTGCGCTCAAGCTTCACATGCGTGATTTGAGGATGATTGGGAATAATGTCCGCTGTGCCGTCTGTAGAAGCATTATCGATCACGTAGATTTGCTCCAGCGGTGCCGTCTGACTCATGAGCAAAGTCAGGCAGCGCTTAAGGAGATGCTTGCGGTTGTAGGTCACAACGATGGCTGCAGTACCGCTGTTGGTCGCACTGGCTTGCGGCTCAGTCCGCACATCAGCGTAAGGAGGAGGGGAGGGAAACTGGGTCATAAGGCTCCTTTTTCTTTAGAGATGTCAAGTAAGAATGTGGCTTAGGTACCTTTGACATGGCGCCTGTCTTTCCACCAACGTCCAGTGCGCGAGATAATGTTGCGGATCAGGGTACGAACTTGATTTTGTAACTCGTTGGTTGGCCCCAGCAGCAGTAGGGCTACGAGCAGGGCGCCGCTCAGTAGCACCTCTATCCCGAGCAGCACAAAAGGCGAGAGGCCAAATTGGCGTAGCGGATAGATCACCATGAACATCACTGCGGCCATACCAAGCCCGTAGACCAACCCCACCGTGTAGGCCCGTACGATTTCTTTGCCGCCCCCACCAATGATGCGCCGGGCGACGACTGCGTACGCAGCGCTGCGGATTGCGCCCGCAACCGTCAGCACGCTTGCAAAGCCTAGGATGCCCCAGCCGAGGCGGTACGCCATCCAATACGCTGCTGCCAGCCCCACCAGATACACCGACTGCACCAAAATTTTGGCGTTCAGGCGGGCTGAGGCTTCGGCCAGCACTGCCGACAGATTACCGAGCACAGGGAAAGGAATGAACAGGGCTAGTACCTGCACAATTGGGACGACACTGATAAACGATTCTCCGAGCAGCACCAGCACGATTTCGCGGGCTGAAATAAATGCGCTGGCCGCAATACTGAATAGCAAGATAGAGAGCGCCATCAATCCCGACAAGTACGAGGAGCGCAGCTTGGCCTGGTCGTGCTGCACCACACTGAAGGACGGAGCAAGCACCCGGGTCAGGCTACGGGCCAGTCCGATCATCGGCGCATAAATGACGTTATACCCCCGGTTATACAAGCCCAAGATGCCTGTGCCGTAAAAGCGGCCAATCATGAGGGTATCCAGATTAGTGCTTAAAAATTCCAAAAAATTAACAAGGGATGCCCGGCCACCGAAAGCATAGAGAGCGCGGTAAGACTCACGGCGAAAGGTAAAGCCGAAGGGGTGACGACCATAGAAATAAGACACTGACAACTGGATGACGGCCTGTACGGCCGCACTGACAATAAGACTGTAAGCTCCCAACCCCAAGTAAGCCGCCCCTAGACCGAAGACACCTTGCCCGATAATGTAAGAACCAACCTCGACTACCATGAGGGGTTTAAACCGGAGAGCACGGCGCAGCAAACTTGTCGATACGGTTGCTAATGACGCAATGACATACACACAGGCATACGCCCGCATAAACGGCGTGACATCAGCATTATTGAAGAAGTCGCCGGCCGCCGGAGCAAGTAGCCAGGCCAGCGCAGTTGCCAGTAACCCCAGCAAAACCGACGACGTAAATCCTGCCCGAATATCCTCTTCCGTCAGGTCACTCTTTTGAACCAAGGCCTGCGCGATACCAAAATCAGCGATGTACTGCCCCACCGCATACAGGCTGAGGCCGATAGCAAACAGGCCAAATTCCTCTTTGGAAAGGAGGCGGGCCAAGATGGCAGCGAACAAAGGCGTCAGTAAAATAGTGGTCAGAAAAGAGAGAGAACTCCATTTTATGGCCCGCATCGTTTTGTCTTTCAGACCAGTCATGTGGATCCCTCACCGCTTAAATGACCGTATTGCAAGTATGCTGATCCGGTAAAGATAACCTGCTCGTGCAGCGCCCCTGAGTCCTCTACCAACAAGGGCAGATCAAGGCGGGTTCGGCCATCCCCAAGCGCGGTAGTCAGGGCTTGATGAATTAAGTCAGGGTATTTCAGCCACAGCAAGGCAGCGTGCACCGACTGCCCCTCATCGGCTCCGGGTACCACCCAGCCCCCTGTTTTACTGTGATTCACAGCGCTGAAATTGCTCACGCTGCCGGTGGTAACAGTGGACGGATCCACTGCCAAGCCTCCCGAGCATTGCCGCAGAAGGCCGTGTGCACCTCTATTTTCGGCCATGATGCTGGGTACATACACGGTCATCCAGTCGCGCACGTGCTCTGCCGTTTGACGGCGCACGAACAAAGCATTCATACCCTGTTGTGCAGTCCACTCTTCCAGCGGGCCAGCTCCGATCACTACCAATTTAGCAGCCTGAATAGGCCGCTGAACGCTGGGCATAGTCGGCAAAAGATGGCCGCCCCCCATCTTTGCAAAGTGATTGCCGACAACGATCACCGAGGATTCAGGCGCAGGCTGATTGACAACTGCCAGAGTTCGAGTTGCTTTCACTGACACGCTTTCCGTGACCGACACTGTCTGAGGTGATGAAAGTACCAGCTGGGAGTGTGCCTGTACACCGCTACCAACAAATACTGAGGAATCTATGCCGCTGTAAGGCGTGACCCTCTTGTCTGCCAGCAACCTTCTGGAAAACAGTGGCCTGCGACTACGTTCTAATCCAGCGGTAAACAGCGCGCTGGCTTGAGCGGTTTGGGCGCGTTTGGCAACCGAATGGCAGTTACGCAAGAACGTATAGGACCGGACGTGCTCACTATACAGGGTGACAAACGCAATCATTGAAGGCATTTTCAGGCGGCGGGCCAGTAGCAAAGCCTGCGCTGCCGTAGGGCCTAAATGGGCGTGGATCAGCCGTAACGCCAGCACACGAATTCGTTTTTTAAACAGGAGCACAGCGTCCACCTCGTACCACTGTCCAGACAGACAACGTCGTAAGTGTATACCGTTCACAATCAAGGTGCGGTGTGGAGGAGTACTGATCCATTTCACCCAACGCGTAGTCACGTGGTTCAGAGAACATCGGGGCAGCGCCTCCGCCTGATTCAAACTGAACCTTTCTAGTTCAGCCACTGAATTGTCGCAGGGCACAACCAAATGAAGAGTCATTCAGTCCGCCTGCCTTGACAGCTGACGAAAAGCCACAGGACGACCAGACCGTCTAACGAATTGTTCCGGCGGACATACATTAGGCCTTTCCAGCATCCGGTTGACGCACTGGCCGCAACTGCGACCAACCGCTTTCGGCCAAGAGATGCATCCGCCGCCGAAGGTGTTGAGGGAACAGCCACGTTGCGACGTAGCGTGCCACTTCAAAGGGACGGGGACGCCCAGACAACACTGCTCTTGAAGTCGACCAAAACGCATGAGCCGATCCGTCATTGGCCGCAAATTGGCTCAGATGATGCACGATAAAGCCAACATAAGCACGCTCACTTAGCCGACCACTTTGATGATGGGATTTAGCCCACGCGAGCGATTCACTCCAGTTGGCGGAGAGGCACATGTGTGGGCGCGGCTCGTGAAAGTGAAACGTCGCCAGCACATCCGGTACACCCTCAAACCCCACACCGGGGAAAGAGAAGACCCGCAACAGCCAATCCCAATCTTGATGGCGGCGCAGCGCCGGATCAAATGGCACTTGCAAGAACAGCTCGCGCCGCGCAAACAAAATGGTACTCATCAGTATGTGGTCATGGGACAACCACGCGTCACGCGCCATCAGGTAATCACCAATGGCTTCGCCCGCATAGGGAAAGCGGGGCGGTTCTTCGTGCGTACCCTGCGGAGTCGGCAGGAAATAACGGCACACAACTATGGGTTGATCGTGTGCGGAAGCCCGCGCCGCCACCAATTGCCGTTCCAATTTTTGGGGTGCCCATTCGTCGTCATCATCGAGCAGGGCAATCCATTCTGCTTTGCCGGCGCGAATGCCAATGTTACGGGCCTCAGCAGCCCCGATATTGTCGGGCAGAGCCAACACCCGCAGCCGGGGATCAGACAGTTGCGCAAGAGCTTCTACCGTCGCCGGGTCGGGGCCGTCGATGACCACGATGACTTCTATGTTGTGGAGGGTTTGCTTGAGGGCCGTGCGAACGGCGCGTTCGATCAGCAACTCTGGGCGATTGTGGGTGGGAATGACCACACTGACCAGAGGCTCCTCAGGAGGTTGGTCTTGTCTGTCCTTGTCTTCCCGAAAGGCCGCAGTCGTAACAGCCAAGCCTTCCGCCAAGGGTACACGCGGCGTCCAGCCCAGCAACTCCTGAGCGCGGGAGATGTCGGGCTTGCGTTGCTGCGGATCGTCGCTCGGCGCGGCCTGATACACCAACGCGAGGTCAGGG